>JAJCXP010000001.1 GCA_029263375.1 Acidobacteriota bacterium
CGAGATCAACGAGGCGTTTGCCGGTCAGATTCTGGCGGTGGTGCGGGACCTCGACCTCGACGTCGACAAGCACAACGTCAACGGCGGCGCGAACGCGCTCGGCCACCCTCTCGGAGCGACCGGGTCGAGGATCGTCCTGACTCTGCTCAAGGAACTCGGGCGCCGGGGCGGTGGCCTCGGTGTCGCCGCGGCCTGCATCGGCGGCGGCCAGGGGATCGCGATGATTGTGGAGGCCGGCGGATGATCGAGCTCGGCGGCAGGAAGGTTCTGGTCACCGGCGGCAGCCGCGGCATCGGTGCCGCCTGCTGCCGGCTGTTCGCCGCGGCCGGAGCCTCGGTCCTGGTTCACTACCGGAGTGCGAAGTCCGATGCCGAGCGGGTGCTCAGCTCTCTCGCCGCGCCGGTCGGCTCGGCGCACCTCGCGTTCCGCGGTGATCTTGCCGATTCGACCGCGATCGAGGAGATGTTCGATCTCATTCAGAGCCGATGGGGAAGTCTCGACTGTCTGGTCAACAACGCCGGGATCTGGGGCCCGAACCCGCTCCGTGAGCTCGACGAGGAGGCGCTCGCCGAGACCCTGGCGGTCAACGTACGGGCGCTTTTCCTCTGCGGCCGGGCGGCGCTGCCGCTGCTCGAGGAGTCGGCGGACGGCTCGATCGTCAATGTCAGCTCGACCGCGGCCCAGCGCGGCGAGGCGTTCCACAGTCCGTACGCGGCTTCGAAGGGCGCGGTGATCGCGATGACCAAGTCGTGGTCCTCCGAGCTCGCCCCGCGAGTGCGGGTGAACTCGGTCGCTCCCGGCTGGGTGGACACCGATATGTCGGCCTCGGCTTACGCCGGCGACGGCCGCGAGCGGATCGCTTCGGAGATACCCCTGCGTCGGATCGCCACCGCCGAAGACGTGGCCGGGCCGATCGTGTTCCTGGCCTCGCCCCTGGCCCGGCACATCACCGGCGAAGTCCTGAACGTCAACGGGGGCTCGGTGCTGGCGGGCTGATCCATGTTCAAAGCACTAGCCGTCTCCCGGGTCGCCATCCACTGGCCTCTGCTGTCTCTGAGTCTGCTCGCTGCGTGCGCGAACAGTCCGGAGTCGGCTCCTTCGGCCGAGAGCCGGAGCCTCGTCGAGCGTCCGAGCGCCGAGCTCCGGGCGGCCGAGTGGCCGACCTACCGGGGCGGCTGGTTCGAGATCGACTACCCGGCCGAGTATGACGTGCGGCCCTCTCTGCCGAGCTCGAGCGCCGCGGGCTACGACAGCGTCTTCTTCGAGGCTCCCGACCGCTCGGTGAGCCTCTATGTGTGCTCTCCGCAGTGGAGCCGCGAGCCATCGGATATCCTGGTTGACACAGAGACCGAGACATTGATGGACAGCGAGAGGCGCGAGATTGCCGACGGTCTCGTGCGGCGGTACGTGATCGCCGCGCGTGACGGCTCGTACGAGCGACTGTACGAGGAGACGGAGCTGTACGATGGCACGATTCGGTGGGTCGTGGGTCTGCGCTATCCCGATGCCGCCGCCCGCGACCAGGTCTGGCCTCTGTACAAGCGTTTCACGGGTTCGCTGCAACAGCTCGCGGACTGAGGGTAGCGCTCCACCGTAGGAGGTGAGCGAATGAACACGAGTCAGGTACGGTTCGCGCAGAGAAAGCTGCAAGCGCACGGTGTCACGGTCGACGAGAACGGACTCCTGGACGAGGCCACGGAGAGGGCGGTCGAGTCGCAGCTGAAGCGACGCCCGGAGCTGCCCGCGGCGTGGAAAGAGTGGTCGACGACGCGCAAGGTGGTGGCGTTTCTGCAGCTTCTCGCCACCGACGCCGGCGTCGACGTCGGCAGTATCGACGGCCTGTGGGGACCGAACACCGACTTCGGCTACAGCAGCTTGCGCCATCTCGATGAGCACGGTCAGCTACCGCCCAACTGGCGAGACATCCCGCAACCGCCGGTGACCAATCCGAACCACTGGCCGGCCGAAGACGAGCCGGCGCTGCGTGCGTTTTACGGTCCTGTCGGGACCCACCTGAAGCGCGTTCAGTTGCCCTATCCGCACAAGCTGTCGTGGGACAAGAACGTCGTGCTCAACAGCTTCTCGTGTCACGAGATGGTGGGCGAGAGCCTGCAACGGGTCTTGACTCAGGTGTTCGATCATTACGGCCAGGAGCGGATCTCGAAGTTGGGGCTCGACCTCTTCGGAGGCTGCTTCAACAAGCGCAAGAAGCGCGGCGGCAGCAGCTGGTCAATGCACGCCTGGGCGATCGCTCTCGACTACGACCCCGAGCGCAACCGGCTGCACTGGAACCGCAACGAGGCGCGCTTCGCCCGTCCCGAGTACGACGCCTGGTGGCGCTTCTGGGAGGCGGAGGGCTGGGTCAGCCTCGGCCGGGCACGCAACTTCGACTGGATGCACATCCAGGCCGCGCGCCCCTGAGGCGCCGTCCGTCCGGAGGGGGGCCTAGCCGTCCGACCAGCGCGGCTCGTCTTCGCCGAAGGCCAAGTACCCCATGCACTTGTAGGCGAGGCTCGCAGCGGTGAACTCGGTCGCGTGGAGGCCCGCGGTGGGCCGCACCTCGACGATGTCCATCGACACGACGCGCTTGCTGGCGAAGAGCTCGCGCAGCAGCGCCAGCGTCGGGTACCATTCGCCGCCGCCCGGCACCGGGGTGCCGGTTGCAGGCAGGAAGCCGGGATCAAAGTAGTCCACGTCGAAGGTCAGATAGACGCTCTCGGGCAGGCGGTCGAGCTCGGCGCGGAACGCCTCCGGGGTCAGCGAAGGCAGCTGGCGCCCGTAGATCACCGGCAGCTCCTGGTCCCGGATCAGCTGCGCCTCGGGCGTCGAGATCGAGCGGATGCCGACCGCCAGGGTCGAGAGCTCCAGATCCAGGATCCGGCGCATCGCGCAGGCATGGCTGTGCCGGCTCCCCTCGTAGCTGTCGCGCAGGTCGCTGTGAGCGTCGAACTGGATGACGCCGATGTCGCCGTGGATCGCCTTGGCGGCCTCGACCAGCGGCGGCGTGATGGCGTGCTCGCCGCCCAGCGCGACCACGAACTTGCCGTCGCGCATCGGCTCGAGGGCCCCCTCGCGAATGGCGTCGAGCGCATCCGCCTTACGCTCGTCCTGCGGGTCGAGGTAGGGGAGGGTGGCGATCCCCTGAGAGCTGATCTCGATCTCGAGTTCGTCGTCCCACAGCTCGAGGTGGTGTGATGCCTCGAGAATCGCCCGCGGACCCTCCGCGGTGCCCTTCATGTAGCAGGTCGTGCGCTCATACGGGATGGGCAGGATCACCGAGCGCGCCGCGTCGTAGTCGCGCTCGGCGCGCGCGAGGTCGGCGAAATGCGGTGGACTGCTGGATCTCGACACGTTGGGCTCCTCCTCGGAGCGTCACTATACCGCTCGGTTCTGTCAGAAGAACGCCCGCCGTCGCGTCACTAGTAGCGATGTCGAGACGGTCTGATTTCGTGCGTGAGGTGCCGGTCGAAGAGCGCCCGCGCGAGCGTCTGCTCGGCAACGGCAGCGCCGCCGTGACCGATACCGAGCTGGTGGCGATACTCCTGCGCACCGGCCACCGCGGGGTCTCCGTGGTCGACGCGGCGCGCCGGCTGTTGAGCGAGTGGGGCGGCCTGGCGGGTCTGCTCGGAGTGACCCCCGACGCCCTACGCCGCGGCGGTATCGGACCGGCCAAGAGCGCGTCTCTGCTGGCGGCGATCGAGGTCGGACGACGGCTGGCCCGGGCCCGCCTGCCCGAACGCGAGCCGCTGACCAACGCCGAAGCGGTCGCCAGCTACCTGAGCCTGCGCTACACGGTCAAGGACCAGGAGGTGATGGGAGCGCTCTACCTCGACACCCGCAACCGGCTGATCGCGGAGCGCGAGATCTATCGCGGCACCTTGAACCGGGCGGCCGCGGAGCCGCGTGCGGTGCTCAAGCGCGGCCTGTTGAGCGACGCCGCCGGCTTCGTCCTCTTCCATACCCACCCGAGCGGCGACCCCTCGCCGAGCATGGAGGATCTGGCGTTCACGCGGCGGATCTCCCAGGCGGGGGATGTCGTCGGGGTCCGGCTGGTGGATCACCTGATTCTGGCCGCAGGCGGGCGTTGGCTGTCGCTGCGGCAACGCGGAGGGTGGTAGGGAGGTCCAACAACTTGACCAACATAGACTATGTTGGCAAACTACAGTAATGGCGACGAGACCCGTACAAGTCTCGATCGACGAGGAGCTGCTGGTGAGGATCGACTCCGATCCTGAGGCCGTTCAGCATGGACGCTCGGCATTTCTGCGCTCTGCAGCCAGCTACTACCTCGCGGCGAAGGCACGTCGGAAGACCGACGAGGAGGTGCTGCGCGCCTACGACCAACGGGCCGACGAGATGGCGAGCGAGATTGCGGAGTTCATGGACGAGCAGGCGTGGCCAGAGACATAGAGCGTGGCCAGATCTGGTTGCTCGAGCTCCCGAGGCCTGACAAGCGGCGTCCGGTCCTGGTTCTGACCCGGCCGGCACTGATCACTGCACTGCACACGGTCACGGTTGTTGCGATCACCTCGACGCTACGGGGATCGCCGACCGAGGTTGCCGTGGGGATCGACCAGGGCCTGAAGCACGACTCGTGCGTGAACCTTTGCAATCTGTTCACAATTCCGCAGAATCGTTTGCAGAGCTTCGTCGGCAGCTTGTCGCGAGCGAAGATGGGTGAGATCTGCCGAGCGCTTGCCCTCGCCACTGGATGCGAGTGATGCCCGAAGGGCCGTCGCCGTTCGACCGAGCCGCGAGGTCTGGCGTCAATCCTCGGGCTTGACTCGGGGACTCGAGTCGGCTGGCGCCTCCCTGCCGAACTGACCTACTGCCGGGCACCCACCCAACGAGTCACCGTTCCCCGATAGGATACGGCCCGATGGGCAGCTTCTATATTTCCACTCCGATCTACTACGTCAACGACCTTCCGCACATCGGTCATATCTATACGACGGTGGTCGCCGACGTGGTGAGCCGCTACCGGCGGTTCATCGGTGACGACGTCTTCTTCCTGACCGGTACCGACGAACACTGCCAGAGCATCATGAAGGCGGCCGAGAAGCTCGGCATCGAGCCGCGCGAGCAGGCCGACCGTGTGGTGTCGCGCTACCACGAGATCTGGAAGACGCTCGACATCACCCACGATGACTTCGTGCGCACCACCCAACCGCGCCATCGGCAGGCGGTCGAGGCGATCGTGGCGCGGATCGAGGCCTCCGGGGACTTCTACGTCGACAAGCATGAGGGTTGGTACTGCTCCTCGTGCGAGAGCTTCTACACCGAAAAGGAGCTGCTGCCCGGCAACCGCTGCCCGACCCACGAGACCGACTGCGAGTGGCAGTCCGAGGAGAACGTCTTCTTCAGACTCTCGAAGTACCAGGACCGCCTGCTCGAGCTCTACGCGGGCGACCCGCCGTTCGTGGTGCCCGAGAGCCGCGCGAACGAGGTCCGCAGCTTCGTCGAGGGCGGCCTCAAGGACATCTCGGTGAGTCGGGCCGGCCTGCCGTGGGGGATCCCCTTCCCGGGCCGCGACAACGAAGTGATCTACGTCTGGCTCGACGCCCTGACCAACTATCTGACCGCGCTCGGTCTGGGGTCCGACGACACCTCGAAGCTCGAGCGCTACTGGCACGACGACGGCATCCGGATCAACATGATCGGCAAGGACATCCTGCGTTTCCACGCCATCTGGTGGCCGGCGTTCCTGATGTCGGCCGGCCTGCCGGTGCCGAGCACGGTCGCCATCCACGGCTGGTGGCTGCGCGACAACAAGAAGGTGTCGAAGACGGTCGGCAACATCGTCCGGCCCGACGCGCTGATCGAGCGCTTCGGTCCCGACGTCCTGCGCTACTACCTGCTGCGCGACATGGTCTTCGGCCAGGACGCGGGCTTCTCCGACGAGGCGTTCGTCGACCGCTACAACAGCGATCTGGCGAACGATCTCGGCAACACCGTGAGCCGCCTGGTCAAGCTCACGCGCTCGATCTTCGACGGCAAGACGCCGCCCGAGTCGTGCAACAACAATCCGATTATCGCGGCCGCCGCGACCGCCGTGTCCCAGTACCACGAGGGCATGCAGAGCTTTGAGTACAGCAAGGCGCTTGCGGCGCTGTGGAAGCTCCTCTCCGAGGTGAATCAGTATCTGGTCGCGCGCGAGCCGTGGAAAACGGTCAAGACGGAAGGGCCGTCGGAGGGCGTGTCGAGAGTGCTCTGGAACAGCCTCGAGGGCGTCCGGATCGTCACCACCGCCCTGGCTCCAGTCATGCCGTCGACCGCAGCGCGTATCCTCGAAGCGATCGGCGCCGGAGCCGTGCCGATGGAGCGCGCAGCCCTGGAATGGGGCAGGCTGCCGCTCGACCAACCCCTGCCGGAGCTCGAGCCGTTTTTCCCGCGCGTCGACCGTAAGGCGTTCCTGAGCGGCGACGAGATAGACGAGCCGGCGCCACCCAAACAGAAAGCCAAGCCCAGCCGGCAGCCCGCGGCCGAGGAGTCAGACATGATCACCATCGACAAGTTCTTCGAGACCAAACTGCGGATTGCCACCATCAAGAGCGCCGAGCGCATAGAGAACACCGACAAGCTCCTGAAACTGACCGTCGATGTTGGCGAAGACGAGGACCGCACGCTGGTCGCGGGTATCGCCGAGTCCTACGAGGCCGACGCATTGGTCGGGCGTCAGGTCGCGGTGGTCGCGAATCTGAAGCCGGCGAAGCTGCGCGGGGTCGAGTCGCAGGGGATGGTGCTGGCTGCTTCGGTCGATGGGAAGCCGGTGCTGTTGAGCCCGGATAACCCGGTGCCGAACGGGACGCCGGTCAAGTAGCCGGTCCTCAGCTCCGCAGCCTTTCAAGAACCGACGCGCCCGGCTCGATCCGGCCGAGCTCGTCGAGCTCGAGGGGCACCAGCGAGCGGCTGCCGAGCCCGAGGAACCGGATCGCCCGGTCGATCGAGCCGTGCTTCTCCTCGCTCGCCAGGACGCTGATGGCCGGGGCGCCAACGAGACCGTCGGTCTCGACGTCCCAACCGGCCTGCGCGAGCACACGGTGGCGCGCCGCGGCGAGCGACGTCACGTGGGCGAGCTGACAGCCGGTCGTGAACGCGAACGAGGCGTCGCGCGGCAGGTCGAGCAATTCCTTGAGCCAGGCGCCGGAGGTCTCCTCGACGACCGCTGCGGCCGGGGCGCAGGCGTAGAGAGCGGAGTTCTGGTCCCAGGTGGAGGTCAGCCAGTCGGCAGCGAGAGCCGATGGTAGGGCGCCTCCGATCACCCACGCGAAGAACCGCCCACTCGCCGAGCCCAGATGCCCGCCCTCGGTCATGGCGACCAACTCGTCGATGACTGTCTTCGGGTCGGTCCCGGCTTCTGGTAGCGGCATGTCGATCCGTGAGCGCAAGGTCGGCAGGTCGACGGTGGCGCCTACCGGTCGGTCATCGAGACCAGCGAGCCGGCTCTGGGCGGCCTGCCGTAGACCGCGATCGCCAACCCGAGCAGGGCGATCGTGCCACCGAGCCAGTCCGTCGGCCCGAGCGAGAACGAGAAGGTGTCGGGGAGGGCGCTGTTGAGCCCGAGCTTGGAGAGCGCTGTGAGCGGTGGATTCAGGAAGACCGTGAAGCCGACAACGGTCGCTGGCAGGTGCTTGAGCAGCCAGACCCAGACGGCAAATCCGAGGACGGTACAGAGAACGGTTAGGAAAGCGATGGCGAGCCAGCCCGGTCCGTTCAGACGCGCGACCCTGATCCAGGCGCCGCCCGGGGCAGCGACAGCCACCAGAATTGCCCCCGCGATGAGCGCCAGATAGGCCCACAGGACTGGCGAGACCCTGGAGGCGACAGGCTTGCTCAAGATGGTGACGAGCGCCCAGCTGAGGGGCGCGGTGGCCACGATCGCCATGTGGAGAGGCCGGTTGAGGTCGAGGCCCGCTCCTAGTGGGGAGGCGATCACGGCCATGCCGAGAAAGGCGACACCAACGCCGAGCAGGCGCCGCGGGGTGACCTTCTCCTTCAGAAACATTGCCGAGAGCAGTAGCACGAAGAGCGGGACGAGAGCGCTGATCAGGGAAGCGATCGGCGCCGCGACGCCGTGCTGCTGGCCGTAGTAGAGCCCGAAGTTGTAGGCGGGCACCGCCAGGAGTCCGCAGGCAAGCAGGCGGCCGGGGAAGTCTCTGACGATGCGGATCGACTCGGAGAGTCTGAAGCCGACGCAGTAGACCAGGCAGAGGGCTGCCGAGGCCAGATACCGGGCCAGAGCGAGGCTCATCCAGTCGAGCTGCCCGGCGACATTCTCCTGGCCGAGTAGATAGCTGATGGCGATGAAGCTGTTGCTCCAGAGAAGGTACTGGAACAACACCAGGAAGATCAGGAGCCGGCGCGATGGTCGGCCGCCCGGCGGCAATCGGCTCCGAGTCAACGCCTCGTCTGGAGCTGGTGACGGCTCTCCCTGCCGCGAGGCTGTCGAGCTCTCAGATACATTCTCGTTCATCGTAAATAGACGATAACCGTCTCGAGCTGTTGCTGCAACCGCTCGTCATCGCGCCCCGGGTCAGCTGGTCTCTGTCGCGCTCTTCCGGCTCGATCAGATCGTCGAGGTCACACCGGATTCGGAACGTCCACAAAGCTCACCTGGAGCCCGAACTTCTCCTCGAGATGCTCCCCGAGAGCCAGGATCCCGAGCCGCTCGGTGGCGTAGTGCCCGGCCGCGAGGTAGTGGACTCCCGCCTCGCGGGCCACGTTCATAACCCACTCCTTGACCTCGCCGGTGATGTAGGCGTCCAGGCCGAGCTCGATCGCCTCGTAGAGCACGCTCTCGCCGCCGCCGCTGACGATGCCGACCTTCGAGATCTCGCTCGGGCCGGTACCCATGTGAATCGGCCGCTGCTGAAAGACCTCGTCACATCGGGCCACCAAGGTCTCGAGATCGATCGCCTGGGGCAGCTTGCCGTGGAAGCCGACCGGCGCGCCGCCGAACTCGGCGAACGGGGTCAGGTGGTCGTGAACGCCGAGCGCGCGCATGGCGACCGCGTTGTTGCCGACCTCCGGGTGTCGGTCGAGCGGCAGGTGGTAGGCGAGCAGGCTGATGTCGTTCTTGATCAACTCGGCCATCCGCCGGTAGTGGATGCCGGTGAGCGGCTGCGGGCTGGACCTGGAGCCGCCGCCCCAGAGCAGGCCGTGGTGGACCAGGATCGAGTCGGCGCCGAGCTCGCGGGCGCGGACGAACAGCTCGTGGCAGGCGGAGACGCCGGTCACCAAATTGCGGACGTCCGAGCGGCCTTCGACCTGCAGGCCGTTGGGGCCGAAGTCTTCGGCGCCGCGGGAGTCGAGGTAGTCGTCGATGTAGCCGACGAGATCGTTGAGTCTCATCTCCCGCAGAGAGTACCGCGACCGGAGCGGGTGGGGGCAAGCCGCGCTCTGGCACCCAGCCGCAGCCAAAAGAAAAACGGGCGGGGCCAGGCCCCGCCCGTTCGTTGCTTTGAACGTCGTGCTTATCGGCTGGAACGATGGCGATCGCCGCCGCGTCCGCCACGGTCACCACCACGGCCGCCGCGATCACCACCGCGTCCGCGCGAGGGGCCGCGTCCGCGGTCACGGGGACCACGGTCGTCACGTCCGCCGCCGGCCGGCTCGGGTGCGCCCATGCCTTCGTACTTGGCAGGATCGTAATCCGG
>JAJCXP010000002.1 GCA_029263375.1 Acidobacteriota bacterium
CCACGACTTTGTCGTGATTGCCCCGGACCACGTGCGTCGGCTTCGACAGGGCGCGAACGGCTTCGACCACCTCGTTCGGACCGGCGCCGTAGCCGACCAGGTCGCCGAGCAGCAGGATCTGCTCGAACGGCTTGTCGGCCGCCGCCGCCAGCACCGCATCGAGCGCCTCGGCGTTGCCGTGGATGTCGGTGAGGATCAGGTAGCGCATCGCCGTCTCCGAAGCCGGGCCGCGACGCGCGCCGCCACCGCTCCAGCCTCCTCGTCCGCACCGACGTCCTCCTGGAGATCGGCGCCCTGATAGGTCGCCCGCCGCTTCTCGAAGAGGGCCGCGGCGGCGCGACGATCGCCGAACAGCGGTCGGCGCTCGGGCGGCTCACTCTCCAAGCGTCGAGCGATGGTGTCGAACTCGGGGTTGAGCCACACCGTCACTCCCGACTGCGCCATCAGAGCGCGATTCTCGGCCGAGGTCATGATCCCGCCACCGGTCGCCACGACCACGTCCGGCGCCATCGCCACCACGGCCAGCGCACTCGCCTCGAGGCGCCGAAAGACGCGCTCGCCGGCGCGCTCGAAGATGGCCGCGACGCTCTCGCCGGCGTGGCGCTCGATCGTCTCATCGAGATCCTCGAATCGTAGTCTCATGACATCGGCCAGGAGGCGGCCCACCGTGCTCTTCCCGGCGCCCATGAAGCCGACCAGGTAGACCCGCGTGGGAGGGTTGTCAGCCGTCGTCGCCCACCTCGTTCTTGGCGCTCTCCGATCTCACAGCTTTCGACAGCAGGAGCGCAAGCCCACCCCAGATGAATCCACAGATCAGAACCATCATCACGACGGCGATTCCGCTCATGAGCTCACCTCCGTCGCCCCGGCTGCCCTGCGGGCCAGCCACTTGTTCAGCAGTAGCAGCACGACCAGCGCGACTGCGAACTGCGCCAGGACTGTACCGACGTTCTCGGTCCCGAGCGGATTCAACCAGTCGGCGTCCCAGGTCCGTGCCTGCCACAGCCACCACACCATCAGCACCACCGCCTCGATCGGCACGACCACGGCGATCAGGAACGTCCACCAGCGCCCGACCTTGATATCCGAGCCCGGACCGTTGATCAGCTCGGTGCGCAGCTTCTCGAGGCCGAAGCGCCGCGCCGCAATGGCGAAGAACAGCCCCGAGAGCATCAGACCTACGCCCCACACCCAGTCCTGGTTGTGGAAGAAGTCCAGAGAGAGCGCCGACGGCAGGCCGAACAGCAGGCCAGCCGCGGCCACCGAGAGCAGCGCCTGTTTGCGCGCAAAGCCGGCGTTGATCAACACCCGGGTCGCGAGCTCGATCATCGAGATCAGGCTGGTGATCGCCGCGAACGACAGTCCGAGGAAGAAGAGCGTCATGAAAACCCCACCGGCGGGCATCTGGGCGAAGAGCTGCGGCATCCAGACGAAGGTGAGGCCCTCGTTGCCGGCCCCCACGATCTCGGAGCTGGCGTCCGGGTTGAGCGCGAACACGGTGCACAGAACCATGATCCCGGCCAGCAGCGACACCGCGTTGTTGCCGAAGCCGATGGTGAAGGCGTTGAGCGGCACGTCCTCCCGCGTTCGCATGTAGATCGCATAGGTCAGGATCAGCCCCCAGCCGGCGCCGGTGTCCCAGGCGTTCTGAGTCAACGCCTGGAGCCAGATGTTGACGTCCTTGAGCGCCGCCCAGTCGGGCTTGAACAGGAAGTCGAGTCCGCGCTCAGCTCCCGGCAGGGTCACTGCACGAATCGCCAGGATCACGATCAGCAGGAACAGGGTCGGGATCAGCACTTTGGCGACGCGCTCGATGCCCCGGACGCCGAACCAGCAGACCGAGACCCCGATACCCAGAGCCAGGACGTGCGTGACCAGCGGCATGTACGAATTCGTAAAGGACGTCCAAACCTCGGTCGGGTCCGCCCCCACCATGCCGCCGGTCGCGGAGACCGCCAGGTAGCGCAGGCACCAGCCCGCCACCACCGAGTAATAGAACATGATCGCGGTCGCGCACAGCGCCACCCAACCGCCCATCCAGGCGAACTTCTTACCCGCCATCTTGACGAAGGCGCCGACCGTGCCCAGGCGCGAATGTTTTCCGAAGGCGAACTCGACCATCATCAGCGGCACTGACCAGAGGATCAGAAATACCACCCAGGCGACCAGGAAGCTGCCGCCGCCGTTGGTGGCGACGATGCGCGGGAAACGCCAGATGTTGCCGGTGCCGACCGCCATCCCCAGGGTCGCCAGCATCAGTCCCCAGCGGCTACTGAAACGCTCACTCATACGGTTTGCCCCCTTGCTACCGCGGCGGTCCGCAGCAACCGCCGGCAGTTGACGCCAATATCACCTTGACAGATAGCACCGATCATAGCCGCAGCGTCGGCTCCTGTCTCGAGCACGCTCGAGATGGTGGTCGCGTCGATGCCGCCGATCGCCACCAACGGCTTGCGGGTCGCCGCGCGAGCCGCCCGCAGCCCGCGAACGCCGACCGCCGGATCCGGATCGCGCTTGCTCGACGTGGCGAAGACCGGCCCGAAGGCGATTACGTCGACATCGGGGTCGCTGTCGGCCCTTCGGACCTGCTCGAGGGAATGAGTCGAGCGGCCGATCCAGCGTTCGGCACCCACCACACGCCGCGACGCTGCCGGCGCGAGATCGGTCTGGCCGAGGTGGACACCCCGGAACGGAAAGAGCGCTGCCAGATCCGAGCGGTCGTCCATCCAGAGCTCACAGGCGGATTCGGCGAGCACTTCATGACAGCGTTCGACCGCTCGAAAGAGGACATCGTCCGGGACTCGTTTGGCCCGCAGCTGGATCCACTTCACGCCCGAGTCGGCGATCTCACGCACCGCCTCGGCAAGCGGTCTCGAGCCCAGGGCGGTGGTGTCGGCGATCGCGTAGACCTGGGGCGGCTCGATCTCCATTCAGCGACTCAGGAAGCGCTCCATGAAGCGGGTCGAGAAGTTGCCGCGCCGAAAGTCGCGATCCTGCATGATCCGCCGATGTAGCGGGATCGACGTGTCGATGCCCTCGACCACGAAGAACTCGAGCGCGCGCTGCATGCGCCGGATCGCCTCGTCTCGATCGCGACCGTGAGCGATCAGCTTGGCGATCAGGGAATCGTAGAACGGCGGCACCAGGTAGTCCTCGTAGACGTGGGTGTCGAGGCGGATGCCGGGGCCACCCGGCGGGTGGAACGTGACGATGCGCCCCGGCGACGGCGTGAAGCGCTCCGGATGCTCGGCGTTGATCCGGCATTCGATCGCGTGGCCGCGCGCCGTCCAACCGGTCGGAACGTCCATCTTGTGGCCCCAGGCCACCTCGAGCTGGAGCTTGATCAGATCGACGCCCGACACCATCTCGGTGACCGGGTGCTCGACCTGGATGCGAGTGTTCATCTCCATGAAGTAGAAGCTGCCGTCGAGGTCGAGCAGGAACTCGACGGTGCCGGCGTTCGTGTAGCCGACGTGCTTGGCCAGCTTGACGGCCGCGTCGCCCATCTCCTTGCGAAGCTCCGGGGTCAACGCCGGCGACGGCGACTCCTCGACCAGCTTCTGATGGCGCCGCTGGATCGAACACTCGCGCTCGCCCAGGTGGATGACCCGACCGTGCTTGTCGCCGAAGATCTGGAACTCGATGTGGCGCGGTTCGACCAGGTACTTCTCGAGATAGATCGTGCCGTCGCCGAACGCCTTCTCGGCCTCGTTGTGCGCGGTCGAGAACTGCGTCTCGAGCGATTCCGCATCGTGGACGATGCGCATGCCGCGGCCGCCACCGCCGGCCGCCGCCTTGAGAATCACCGGGTAGCCGACCTTGGCGGCGAGCGCGCGAGCGGCCTCCGCATCCTCGAGCGCCCGCTGGCTGCCCGGCAGCACCGGGACTCCCGCGGCGCGCGCCGTGTTACGCGCCTCGGCCTTGTCCCCCATCAAGCGGATGTTCTTCGGCTCCGGACCAATCCACTTGAGGTTGCACTCTTCGAGCACCTCGGCGAAGTGGGCGTTCTCCGCCAGGAAACCGTAACCCGGGTGGACCGCCTCGGCGCCGGTGATCTCCGCCGCGGAGATGATGGCCGAGACGTTCAGGTAGCTCTCGCTCGACGCCGGCGGGCCGATGCAGATCGCCTCGTCGGCGTAGGTGACATGCAGGCTCTCGGCATCGGCGGTGCTGTGCACGGCCACCGTCTGGATGCCGAGCTCACGGCATGCCTGGATGATTCGCAGCGCAATCTCGCCGCGATTGGCGATCAGTATCTTCTTGAACATCTACGCGAAACCTGGCCGTCGACGGAAACTAGGCCGTCTCGATCGCGAACAGTGGTTCGCCGAACTCGACCGGCTGCGCGTTCTTGGGATAGATCTCACGCAGGACGCCGTCGGCGTCCGACTCGATCTCGTTCATGAGCTTCATCGCCTCGACGATGCACAGCACCTGTCCCTTCTTGACGCGGTCTCCAGGCTGGACGTAGGGATCGGATTCAGGGCTCGAAGCCGTGTAGAAGGTGCCCACGATCGGCGAGTGCAGAACGTGCAGCCCCTCGGTGGCGGCGGCCACTTCGGGCTCTGGCTCGGCAGTGGTCGGTGGCGCCGGCGGCGCGACGGCCTGCGGCGACGGTGCCGGCACGGCCGGTGCCTGCGGCGCCGCTGCCGCTCGCGACTCGCCGGCCGCCGCGGCGTCCCGCCCATCGATGCGCAGCGTGAATCCGGAGCGCTCGATCTCGAGCCGCAGCAGCCGGTTCTTGGCAACTATCTCGATCAGTTCTTTGATCTGCTCAAAGGTCAGCAACGTGTCTACCTTTTTCTTTTGGCCGCCGCGCGATTCGCTGGTCGTCAGACCAGATCGTCCTCGAAATCGAGGCTCGCGCGGCGAAGTTCGTAGCGAGCTCGCCCGACGCTCGATTCACTGCCAAGGATCAACAGGAGGAAGTACTCCTCGGTGATGGAACCTAGCATCAACGCGTAACGATCGGTGGTGACAGCGAACTGCCGGACCGGACCGACCGAGAGCTCCCGATGGTCGTCGGCGAGCGCGCGCACCTGGGTCAGCATCTCCGCGGCGAGTGCTTCGATGTCGACCTCGACGTTGGCGTGCGACTCGACCGGCATGCCGTCCTTGGCCACCAGCGACACGGCGAGCGCGCCGTCGAGGCGATCGTGAATCTTCTTCAGGCGTTCGCCGAACATGGGTTAACCCTCGCCTCGCAGGCGCTCCCGATAACGTTTCAGTAGCTGGCCGGCGGTCCTGCCACCACTCGAGTTGGGATCGCCTTCGCCACCGAGCAGGTCTTCCGCCGACAGCGGCCAACTGTGCTCCTTCTGCATGTCGACCAAGGCCCGGGCCGCCTCGAGATTGCCCGGCTGGCGCTCCAGGACCGCGCGGAAGATGCCCGCCGCCTCCTCGTGATGGCCCTGCTTGCGGTAGAGCTCAGCGAGGGTGAGCGTCGGCGCCGGCGACTGGCCTCCGGCCGCCTCCGGGTCGATCCCGACGAGGGCACCTGGCTCCGAGCCGGTGGCGGCCGGCACGCCGGGCCGCGAAAAGAGCCCTTCGCCGAACAGCGCGGCCAGATAGCTCGTCGGATCGGGCTCGGACAGCCGGAAGGGCTCTGACTCGCTCCGGGCGACCGCCCTCGGCGCGCGAGATGCAGCCCGGGTGCGGCCCGGGAAGGTCGGACCGGCGCTGTCCATCACCAGCCCGCGCGGCGCAGCCGAGGATGGCAGCACGAACGGCTCACCGATCGCATCAGCCAGCAACCGCTCGAGCTCGGCGGTCCCGCCCTCGCCGCCGTTCAGGAACGCGACGAAATCCAGCCGGTCTCGAGCCCGCTTCGGATCGCCGAGGCGGGCGTGCACGTCGACCAGGAGCCGGTTGGCCACGAGGTGCGAGGGATCGGCGCGTACGACCCGGTAGAGCTCCGCGCGCGCCGCCTCGGCCTGGTCGAGGTCGAGGTAACAGCGCGCTTTCATGATCCGCGCCGCGGGGTGCCCCGGCGTGGTCTCGAGGCTCGCCTCGAGTACCTCTAGGGCGCGGGCGGCCTGTTCGAGCTGCCGGTACTCCTCGGCCAGGCGAAGCGCGACGGCCGGGCTGCCGTCAGCCTCCCAGCGCTCGCGCAACTTGTCGATCTCTTGCTCGGACAACCAACCCTCCATGGCTCCAGAACCCGGCCGCAACCCGGACTCCCGTCCGGAGCTCCGCGCGGCTCTACCGTGGACCGCAGCCTCGTGCGGCTGAGCTTCGAGTATAACAACCGCCACCGCGCACGACGCCCGCCTAGGGTGGGACGACCGTGACCGTGATCGAGTCCGTCAGCGTCTGACCGAGGAGGATCCCCTCGGCGACGACCGTGATCGTGGCGGTGTCCTGCGTCATCGTCACCGGATCCTCGATCTGGGCCGCGGTGATGGTGAGCGAGTTGAACGCCTGACCGGTCACCCCGGTCACCACCAGGCCAGGATCACTCAGATCACCGGCGCTGCAGGTCGGGTTCACCAGGCAGGTCGAGAGCTGGAAGAAGGTGACGCCGGCGCCCGACACCGGAGCGCCCGTGTCGTCGAACATGGTCGCCGTCAGCGTGATGGTCGAGGTCACGTCGGTCGTGATGGTGAGCGGCGTCGCGGTCAGGGTCAGGATGCCGACCGAGGTCGAGATCAGGATCTGGTCCGTGCCGATGACCTCTTCGTTACCGAGGCCGATGCTCATCGCGTTGACGTTGATCACCGAACCGACGAAGGCGTCGAGGTCGATCGGCGTCAAGGTCAGAAAATCGGTCGCGACGCCGTCCTCGTCGGTGCGCAGCTGACGGCCCGCCGAAGCCAGCGAGCCGGCATCGGACGAGAAGATGACACCTGCGTCCTCGACCAGCTCACCGCCATCGTCCTGAACCACCGCGGTGAGCAGGAACTCGCCGCCGCTCGGCGAGACTGTGCCCGGGCTGCTGGTGAGCGTCACGTTCGAGACGAAGCCACCGATCTCGACCTCGAACTCGGCGAGCAGGGGCTCGCCCATGTCGTCAATGGTCTCGGCGAAGACCAGGAAGAAGCCCTCGGCCACACCGCTGACGTCGAATGCCGACAGGGTCAGAGTGTCCCTGGCCTCGCCGTTATTGTTGGTCGCGACCGCGCTGCCGCCCGAATCGAGCGTTCCGGCCTCGGTACCGAAGCGGATCAGGACGTTCTGCAGCGCATTGCCGAGATCGTCCAGGACCTGCGCGACCAGCTTCACGTTCCCGCCGTCCTTGGAGATGCGTACCGGATTGGCCTGGAGGCCGAGCAGAGTCGGCTGCGCGCCGATCTGAATCTCGAGCAGCGCGATCGTCGCCGCGCCCGAGCTCGCCTCGACCATCGCGATGCCGACCCGGCCGTCACCGCTGAGATCTGCGGTGGCCTTGCCCCGATCGTCGGTCAGGGCGATCTTGGGGGTGATCGTGCCCAGGGTGGTCGTGAAGGTGATCTCGGTGCCGGCATTGACGGCGGCGCCGTCGGCCTTGCGGGCGATGACCGTGATCTCAGTCGAGCCGTCGATCTCGATGCGGGTCGGATTGGCGCTGATCGACAGGCCCGACTCGGCGGGCGCGACCGGCGTCGGACTCTCGCAAGCGAGCGCCACGAGCAACAGGAGGACTAGGGCTAACCAGGTTTTCTGGCTGGAGACGGACATTCGTGGCGGGGCGTTCTTTTGTCCTGAGGACCGATCCGAAAGAGCCGTCGCAGCCCTGTCAGTCGGTGCCTAGCGAGTATACGCAGCGGGGCCGCCGCCCGTCTAGGCGGCGGCCCCTTACAACCAAGGAGGAAAGTGACGCTATACAACGATCTAGAGGCAGGCGCCTCCAGTCGGTGACAGATAGGTGAACGCGGAGGGCAACGTGACGGTGGGCCCGGTCTCGAGCTCGATCGTAATCGACACAGTGGTGTCGAGGATCCTCGTGCCGTCTACCGTTCCATCATCGTCGGAGTCACATTCTTCGACCACCAGGTCGCCCGGAGGTGTCCTGACACGGATCTCCGTGCCGGTGACACTGGTGACGTCGCCGAACTTGGTGCCGAACAGCACCGCCAGCGGCTCGGCAAAGCCGGTGCCGTTGATGGTCACTGTGGTGCCACCGGTATCGACGCCGGTCGTCGGACTGATGAAGTTGACGAACAGATCGAGCGGCTGGCCGACGACCACGATCTTGGAGATCGTCGACGTCTCGGGACCCCTGCGAACGGTGAGCGTGACCACGTAGTCGCCCGGGAACGGGTAGATGTGGTCGGGGTTCTCTTCGCTGCTGGTCCTGCCGTCACCGAAGTCCCAGAGGAATGAGGTCGGATCACCGAGCGAGGTATTGATGAAGGTGACCGAGTTGTTCCCCTCAGAGTTCTGGAAGGAGAAATCGGCCTGGAGCTCGATGAACTGGCCGACCACCACCAGCTGTGAAGTGGAGTCGGACGACCCCACCTTGCTGGCCGTGAGCGTGACCGGGTAGTCGCCGATCGCCGGGAAGATATGGTGCGGATGCTGCTCGGTGCTGGTCCCACCGTCGCCGAAGTTCCAGAGCCATTCGGTCGGCTCGCCGTTCGACTGATCCAGGAACTGGACCGAGAGGTTGTTCTCGGAGTTCTGGAACGAGAAGACCGCTTCTACCTCCTCGATCTCCTCTCGGAAGAACACCGTGCGCTGGCCGACGCTCGCTTCGAGCTGAGCGCTGATCAGGGCGGTGCCCGAGACCGAGCCCGCGTACAGGAAGGTGGAGGCCTGGCCGCCGACGGTAGTCAGGGCGACCGACTGTTGTCCACTGCCGGGGCTCTCGAAGTCGCCCAGCGAGGTCGAGGCCACGAGGGTCGTGCCGCTCACCGGAGCGAGGCCGTTGTCGGCCCGGCGGACCCGGATACCGATTGTGGTCGGCTGGTCCGAGTTCACGCTCAGCTCCGCCGGGCTCACCGTCACTTCAATGATCCAGGTGGCGCTCGGTGAGCCCGTTCCAGGCGGCGTGCCGGGGTTCTGGACGGGTGCGGTCGGCGAATCCGTCGAGCAACCAAGCCCGAGCGAGACCATCGCGGCGACCGTACCCAGAGTTACCAGGAGTCGTTTCGTCATCATCATGCCCGTCGTCTCCTAGGGAACAAACTCAACGGTGAAAGTAGCGGGAGCGGACTCGACCGCGTCGCCGGAGAGCGTGCGGCCGAAGAACCGCATATGAATGTTCAATCGAATGATGCTGCTGCCAGTCTCTTTGTCGAAACCACCGTTCTGGAACTGCAGATCGGACAGCGGGATGTTGATGAACTGCTCGGCGCCCATGACGTCGAGGTTCTCGACCGTGAACGTGCCGTTGACCGGTACCACCCCGAACAGGCCGTTGGTGTAGGGCCTCGGCACGCGACCGCCCGCATCGGCGCGGGTGAAGCTGACCTCGAACGCACGGAGCTCGACGTTCATGAGGTCGCTGATGATGCCGGTCGGGTTCTTGGCGACGTTCTCGATCACGAGCTCGCCGACCTGCAGAATCGCACCGGAGGCGTTGACGCCCACCCGGAGCGGCAGACCGTCGAAGTCCGAAACGGACAGCAGGACGCCGCCGCCATCGGTTCGATCGGTCCGGCTCTCGCACGCACTGAGGGCCAGGGCGGCGATGGTCAGAATTGAAAGGGTGATCAGCCTCTTCATTGTCCACTCCCTGAATCGCGGCATTAGAGCTTCACCACGCGCGGCGTAATGAAGATCAGGAGTTCTTCGTTCTGGTCGTCTCGACGCTTGTTCTTGAACAGATGGCCGAGTATCGGAATGCTCGCCAGCCCGGGTACCCGGTCCTCACCCTGATCGCTCGACACCTGGTAGATGCCGCCGATCACGGTGGTGCCGCCGTCGCGGACGATGACGCGAGTTCGCGCGTCCTTGGTCGAGATCGGCGCGTTGCTCGCCCCGACCACCGCGAAGGCGAGCTGCGGCTCGCGCTTCTGAATATTGATGTCCATCAGCACCGTCCCCTCGGCAGTCACGTGCGGCGTGACGTCGAGGCGCAGCGTCGCGTTTACGAACTGGACGCTGACGGTGTTGTTGGCAACGGTCTGAATCGGAATCTGCAGGCCGCTCTGGATCGACGCCTTCTCGTTGTTCAGCGTCGTGATCTTGGGCGCCGACAGAATGTTGATGAGCCCCTCGGTCTCGGCCGCCTGCAAGATCGCGTCGAGGCTGAACGTGTTGAGCACGTTGCCGAGACTGATATCGAGGAAGCCGTTGCGGGCGCCGGTCAGCAGCTGAACGCCGCCGTCCACGGAGCCGTTGTTGGGAAACTGCAGACCGGTAGTGTTGCCGGTTGCGGCGCTCGAGGTGCCGTTGAAGTCCCAATCGATACCGAGCGTGCGGCTGAACCGCTTGGTGGTCTCGATGATCCGGGCCTCGATCATCACCTGCGGCTCGGGGATATCGAGCTGCTCGATGATCGCGATCACGGAATCGATGAAGGTCGGCAGCTCCTTGATGATCAGCGTATTGGTCCGACCGTCGACGACGACCGACCCGCGCTGGCTCATGATGCTGGCGCCGCCGCCACTCGAGAGCACCCGGGCGACCTGGCTCGCCTCGGCATAGCTGACCCGGCGAACGATCGTGCGCAGCGGGATCGACAGGGCCTGGGCGGCGCGCAGTCGCTGCTGCTCCTCCGCCTCGGCGCGCAGCTGCTCGATCGGCGCGATACGCATGATGTTGCCCTCGAGCTGGTAGTCGAGGCTGTTGATCTTGAGCACCTGCTCGAGCGCCTGGTCCCACGGCACCTCGACCAGCTCGACGGTCACCGTCCCGGAAACCCCCGGCTGAACCACGACGTTCAGTCCACTGAGCTGGGCGAACGACCTCAGAACATCCTTGATGTCGGCGTCCTTGAGGCTCATGGTGATGCGCTCGCCCTTGTAGGTGCGCTCGGGGTTGGTGGCGCTCCGGGGCTGAGTCGGCATCGCCGGGCTCGGCGCGCTCGCTTGAAGCTCTACCGTCACGTCGCGCTCGGCGGCAGCCGGCTCCTCGACGTCCTGCCAGGGCTCAGGCCCAGGCTCCGGCATCACCGCGGCGATCTGGGCTTCGGCGACCGGTTCCGGCTCGCTCCACCCTTCGTCCGTCGCCTCTTCCCAGACGATCTCTTCTTCGACCGGCTCCGGGGCGGCCTCGTAGATCGGCTCCGGCGCCGGCTCGTAGACCGGCTCGGCCGGCGCTTCGACCGGTGCGGTCGCGACCTTCGCGGACTCGACTACCGGGGTCGCAGCAGGCTCGGTGAACACCGGCTCCGGCGTCACCTCGACAGCTGGCTCGGGCTCGGCGACCGGCTGCTCTTCCCAGACCGGCTCCTCTTCCCAGACCGCCTCGTCCGACTCGGCGGCGACCTCGACCGCAGCCTCGGGCTCGGCGAACGTTGTCGCAAACTCGGTCGGATCGACCGTCTCGGCGACCGGCTCTTCCTCGCGCAGCGCCGCACTCGTCTGGTCGACAGCGAAGCCGCTGAAGACCAGGTCGAGGCCGTCATCGGTGGCCTCGATGCTCGGCGCGATCGGCTGACGCAGATCGACGACGACCCGAGCCACCAGATCGGGGTGCTGTTTGAACTGGGCCAGGCGGACACGGGCGACGCGGTCGTCCTCGACCGCCACCTGCGTGACGCTGGCACTGTTGACGACACCGCTCAGGTCGAGCACGAAGCGATCCGGATTCTGCAGCGCAAAGGTCGAGTAGAGGAACTGACCGTCGCCTACGATCCGCACGATCGTCGCGTCGCCATCGGAGCGAACATCAACCCCGTACATGTGCTCGGCGCCGCTACCGTCGGGGGCCGCACCCTTATAGGGGGCGTCCACGGTACCGACCGCGGGCGCGGGCTCGATCGCCGGCTCCCAGGCCGCTGACGGAGTCGGCGCTGCTTGATCCAGGTCGAACTGATCGACGGCCGCGATCCGCTCACCGGTCCTGACCCCGAGATCGGGGGAGGTATCGGCGCGCGGCTCGAGCGGCGTGACATCGACCACCAGTCGGCTGCCGTCCGCGGCCACGAAGTGCTCGGCCTCGGTGGTCGTACGCACCACCAGTTGAGTGAGCGGGCCGTCAAGCTCGTCTCGCACCTGGAGTCGCGCCGACTCGATCATGCCTCGGGCGAGGCTGACGTCGGCGACCGTCGCGGTCGGACGGCTGTTCGGTAGCTCGACGATCAGGTTGCCGCTGGCATCGCGGTAGCTGGTCCAGACCAGCTCACCTGAGGTCGACACCTCCAATTGCATGCCCGACACCTCGTCGTGCAGCTCGACCGCCTGAATCTCCAGGGGTCCACTGACCGACTCGTTGGCGGCCGGGGTCGTCAGGGTCGCGGCCGAGGCCGGCATCGGCGCGCACAGAGTGCCGAGTACCAGCAGCAACGGCAGCACCAAGGCCCACCTCTTGGAATGGATGGCCTCCGGGCCGGTCTTTATCAATGTCGCGGGGTTGAACATCTCGTATTTGCCTCCCTCCCGTCAGCGGTGCTTACGGGTTGAGCTCTTTGTAGACCTCACGAAACGGCTTCATCTCTTGGAAGTCGTTCACCATCTGACGGAAACGCACACCGTCCGCTGTGATGGCGATCACGTCACCATCGTGGAACTCGTCACCGACCCGGATCAGGTAGCTCTTGTCATGGTCGGGGGAAAGAATCTGCGCGACCGGACCCTCGGGCATCACGAAGATGCCGGTGAGGGTGATCTCGTCGATCAGGCAGCCGATCGGGCATTCGAGGCCCGCCGGCCGGTTGTCGCTGGGTTCACGGGGCCTGAGCAACGAAATGAAGGGGTCACGGCGGCGCCCGGCGTCGTACGCGTAGGAGCCTTGAATCATGTCCTCTTCAGCGCGGAGGATCTCCTCCATGCGCTCGAACTCGTTGCCGTCCTGCTCGCTCGCCGTCACCGGCTCCGCCGGCTCGGCCTGAGCGGACTCCGACTCCTCCTGCGGGCTCATCGCCGCTGCGCTGTCGTGGAGGATTGGGATCGGCAACGCTGACACGACCAGCGCGGCGATCAAAAGTACGTCGAGCCACCTCACTTCTGCACCTCCTCTTCGACCAGCGGTTCCGACTCCTTGTAGACGAAGGTCTTGGCTCGGAAGCTGGCCGCCAGCGTGTGCACCGAATCGGGTTTCGAGTAGGCACTCATCTGCAGGTCTTCGATATTGATGATTCGCGAGAACCGGCTGACACGCTCGAACAGCAGCGCAAGGTTGTGGTAGGAGCCCTGCAGGCTGATCGAGATGGGCCATTCGGTGTAGAAGTCCTGGTCGACCTCGCCGCCGGGGGTGAAGCGCAGGAGCTCGAAATCGCCCTGCTCGGTCAGCGTCCGGATGCGACGCAGAATCTCGTGGGTGTTGCGGCGCGTCGGCAGGATCCGGCGCAGCTTGTCGAGCTTCAGCTCCAGCAGGCGGACCTCTTCACGGAAGCGCGGCAGCTGCTGTTTCGCCGCCCGTCCCTCCTGGATCTTCGCCTGCAGGGTCGCCAGGTGGTTGTCCTGTTTCTTGAGCTGCTGATGCTTGGGCTTGAGCAGCCAGGTGTGAGCGCCGTAGTAGAGCGCGCCGCCGGCCAGCAGGCCCGCGATCAGGCCGAAGTACCACGGCTTGCCTTCGAGTCCGGTTTGAATCGCCATGTCGGTCTCCAGATCTCTCTAGCTGTTGAGGGTCGACTCGTCGAGCATCTCGTCGCCGTCCTCGGAGGGCGGCGGAGTGAATGAGTAGTTGAACTCGACGACATAGATGTAGACATCACGCTCGTAGCGCGTGTCCTTGAGTACCGGTTCGTTGAACGCTTCGACCAGGTCGAGGTTCTCGATGAAATTGGCCACCGCGTTGGTGTTGAATGCCTGCCCGGTCAGGACGATCTTGCTCGCCTTGACATCCATCTTCTGGAGCCAGAGCAGCTCGGGAAGAGAACGCGAGACCTGGTCCATGATCTGGACCGGGCCGTGCTGGCGCCGCTTGAGGTCGCTGATCACGTCGACCTTGCGCTCGAGCTCGGAGCGCTTGGCCTTGAACTCCTCGACCTCCTTGATGATCGGCGCGAGCTCGTCGACCTCACGCTGCGCCTCCGCGATCTCGGCCTTCTTCTGCCCGACCGAGCGGCCGAGCATGAAGTTGTGGCCGAGCGCCACGAGCAGGGCGACGACGAAGACCACGACTAGCGCCAGGCTGGCCTGGTCCACGTTGCCGCCTCGGCGACGGGGCTCCTTGGCTGCGACCGGGCGACGACCCTCGGAGAGTAGATTGATTCTGATCATGGTCGGTCAGTCCCCCACCTTGCGGACCGCGAGACCGATGCCGACCGCCAACATGGGCCCTACGGCCCGCAGCCACTCGACATCGAAATCGCTTTCGCGGAATTGGATCCGCCGCAGCGGGTCCATCAGCTCCACCTCGACGGAGAAGCGTTGGGTCAGTACCTCGGAGAGGTTCGGCGTCATCGCGCAGCCACCCGAGAGGACCAGCGAGGTCACCCGGTCGTCGGCCGACGTCGCGGCGAAGAAGTCGAACGTCTTTTGAATCTCGGCGGCCATCTCGCCGGAAACGGTGTCCAGCACCGCCCGCGCTTCGGTCAGGGAAACACCCTCGATCTGTTCGCCGCGCTTGAGCAGCTCGGCCTGCTCGAACGACAGGCTGTACTCGCGCTGCAGCGCCTCGGTGAACTGATTGCCGCCGAAGGAGATGTCGCGCCAGAACACGGTCGCACCGCGCGCCAGGATGTTGATCGTGGTCACGCCGGCGCCCATGTTGATCAGCGCCACGACCTTCTGTATGTCGACGTCGTAGTTCGCCTCGTAGGCGTTCTGCACCGCGAAGGCGTCGACGTCGACCACGACTGGCGACTTACCCGCCTGGCTGATCACCGAGACGTAGTCGTTGACCTTGTCTCGCTTGACCGCCACCAGCAGGACCTCCATGCCCTCGCGGTGGATGTCGCCCTCGGAGAGAACCATGTAGTCGAGCCGCACATCGTTGATGTCGAACGGGATGTACTGCTCGGCCTCCCACTGGATCGACTCGGCCAGCTCCTCGGCCGGCATCGCCGGCACCTGGATCTTCTTGATGATCACCGAGTGGCCGGCGAGTGAGGTTGCGAAGTTGCTGCCCCGGGCGCCGCTCTCCTCGGCAAGCTTGTTGATGGCATCCACGACCAGCGACGAATCCATGATCGACCCGTCGACGATCGCTTCCGGAGAGAGCGGCTCGATGCCCACCCGCTGCAGGGAGTACTCACCCGCCCGCTTCTCCTTGAGCTCGACCAGCTTGACAGCCGAGCTGCCGATGTCCAACCCAACGACTGATTTTGATCGTGAGAAAAACACGGACGTCTACTCCCTCGGTTGGTGCCGGTCGTGGCGCACTCGGATGGTCGCGTTCGATCGACGGTTTGCCATATATCTCTTTGCTTTCTGCTCGGGCATCCGTACTCCGCGTCGCTTCAATCCGTTTACGACGGAATGTCTCTGTGCCCGCTTGCGGGATTGTGGCGAATGCACAGCACGATCGCTGTGAGATACGACACAAAGTGTCAATGCTCGGCAGATGTTCTGCCGTGCACCGTCATCCGATCGCGCGGATACGCATATCGGCGCGCAGCGAATCCAACCAGCTGCGGAGGCAGGAGATCGCCCCCGCTCAGGCACAGTCGTGCCGGGCGGCGACCTACCTCGCCCGCATGGAGGGTGGGACCTAGGACCCCATGCGCCGGCTGACTTCGAACACCCCTGGAAGATCCTGGATCGCCAGGCTCAGGCGCTCGAAGTGCTTGCGGTTGCGGACCTCGACCACCACGTCGATCAGGCCGCGGCCGGGCTGCAGGGTGCTCGCGTTGATCTGCTTGATGTTGCTGCCCAGCTTGGTCATGGTCTCGGTCAGGCGCGCCAGCATGCCGGGCTCGTCCTCGGTCTCGATCTCGAGCTGGATGGAGTAGACCTCGTCGCCGGTGCGCGCCCAGGAAACCTCGATCTCGCGCCCCGGGTCGTACATCAGATTGCGCACGTTCGGACACTCGGCCGAATGCACCGACACGCCCTTGCCACGGGTGATGTAGCCGATGATCTCTTCGCCCGGCAGCGGCTTGCAGCACTTGGCGAGGTAGGCGAGCATGTCGCCGTCACCGCGCACGGCGATCGACGCGCTGCCGAAGGGGAGCATCTTCGAGACCGCGGTCATCAGCCGGCTCGGCTTCTCCTCGGTGGTCGAGAGCTCCTCGCCGCTCAACAGGCGGGGCACCACCTGGGTGGGAGACACCCTGCCGAAGCCGACACGGCTGAACAGGTCCTCCAGGTTGGCGATGCCCTCCTTCTCGAGATAGGTCGCCATGCGTTCGCCTTCGAACGCCTTCTTCGGGCTCACCTTGTGCTTGCGCACCGCGCGCTCGAGCAGCCGCCGCCCGATCTCACCGGCGCGCTTCTTCTGCTCGGTGTTGAGCCAGTGCCGGATCTTGCTCTTGGCGCGCGAGGTCTTCACCAACCCGAGCCAGTCGCCGCTCGGGTAGCGGTTGGGGTTGGTCATGATCTCGATCCGGTCGCCGGTCTGGATCTCGGTGCGCAACGGCACGAGCTTGCCGTTGACGCGCGCGCCGGAGCAGTGGTGACCGAGCTCGGTGTGGATCCGGTAGGCGAAGTCGAGCGGCATGGCGCCGCGCGGGAACGCCAGCACGTCGCCCTTGGGAGTCAGCGTGTAGACCTCGTCCGGGTAGAGGTCCAGCTTGAGCGCGGTCAGGAAGGTGCGCGGATCGTCGACCTCCTTCTGCCAGTCGAGCACCTGCCGCAGCCAGGCGATCTTGCCGCTCTCCTCCGCCTGGTCCTGATCACCCTCCTTGTAGCGCCAGTGGGCGGCGATGCCGCGCTCGGCGATCGAGTCCATCTCGTGAGTGCGAATCTGCACCTCGAACGGCTGTCCCCCGGGAGCCAGCAGCGTGGTGTGCAGCGACTGGTAGAGATTGCCCTTGGGCATCGCGATGTAGTCCTTGAACCGGCCCGGCACCGGTTGCCATGCCTGGTGGATCACACCCAGCACCGCGTAGCAGTCCCTGAGGTCTTTCGTGACCACCCGGAACGCCAGGTAGTCGTAGAGCTGAGCGACGTCGACCCCCTGGCGTCTCAGCTTCTGGTAGATCGAGTAGAGGCGCTTGACCCGGAAGGAGATTGCGGCCTCGAGCCCGTTCTCGGCGAGCTCGACCTTGAGCCGCTCGCGCACCTTCTGGATGCCGCTCTTGGCGCCCTTGAGCTTCTCCTGCACCTTGGCGTGGAGCTCGGCGTACGGCCCGGGTCGCAGGTAGTAGAACGAGAGGTCCTCGAGATCCGCCTGCACCTGCGCCATGCCCAGGCGGTGCGCGATCGGCGCGTAGATCTCGAGCGTCTCGCGCGCGATCCGCCGCTGCGCCTCGGGCCGCATGTGCTCGAGCGTCATCATGTTGTGCAGGCGATCGGCCAGCTTGACCAGGATGACCCGCACGTCGCGCACGGAGGCCAGGATCAGCTTGCGAAACGTCTCGGCCTGCGCCTCGTCGCGGCGCACGTAGGCGTGCTGGCCGATCTTGGTCACGCCATCCACCAGCGAGGCGAGCTCCCTGCCGAACTCCTTCTCGAGCACCTCACGAGTGGTCAGGGTGTCCTCGAGGACATCGTGCAGCAGACCGACCAGGACGCAGGTCTGGTCGAAGCCCCAGGCCGCCAGCGTCCAGGCGACGTAGAGCGGGTGAGTCAGGTACGGCTCGCCCGATCGCCGCCGCTGGTCGGAGTGCTTGTCGGCGGAGAACTCGTAGACCGACTCGATCAGCTCTCGATCGCCTGCCCGACCGGCCTTCTCGAGCTGGCTGATGACCGCCTGCAGCTCGAGGCCGGATTCGGCTCCAGTAGGGACCGACAGCGCGACGGGGGGTCTGGGACGAGCGGTTGCCATGAGCGGAAGAGACTCCGCGGCAAGTATAGGGAATGAAAGGAAAAGAGGGACAGGCGCTCTTTTCCGTCTGCCCGGTCAGAGCCGAGGAAAAGAGTGCCTGTCCCTCTTTTCTCAAAGGGGCGAGGAGGGCTCGCCCCTCCTCCTGTTGGCGCTACGTCGCGCGCGCTTCGCGTCGTCGGGTGCGAGCTTCGCGGCCGAAGAACTGTTCCCACAGCAGCGCGAAAGGACTGGCGACGTAGATCGACGAGTAGGTGCCGATGACCACACCGACAGTGATGATGAAGGCGAACCCACGCAACACGTCGCCGCCGACCGTCAACAGGCAGACTACGACCATGAGCGTCGTGCCCGAGGTCAGAACCGTTCTCGACAGCGTCTGGTTGAGGCTGTCGTTCATCACCTCGACCAGGGTCTGGCTTCGGGTCCGCCGGAGATTCTCGCGCACGCGATCGAACACCACCACCGAGTCGTTGACCGAGTAGCCGACCACGGTCAGGAAGGCGGCGACGGTGGTCAGGTTGAACTCGAAGTCGGCGATCGCGTACAGGCCGAGCGTGATCAGCACGTCGTGGGTCAGCGCGACCAGAGCGCCGATGCCGAAGCGCAGCTCGAAACGCAGCCAGATGTAGAGCAGCATGCCGAGCAGCGACAGCACCACCGCGGCGATGCCCTTTTGGCGCAGCTCGCCGCCAATCTGGGGGCCGACGTTCTCTGCGCCGAGCACCGCGAAGTTGCCGAACACGGTGTTGCCCCGGATCGCCTCGCGGGTCGCATCGCTCAGACCGGCGATCGAGTCGAGGTCGGCGGCGCCGACAAACATGCCGTCATCTTCACGCGCCTCGATCACCGTGTCCGCCACCACCTGGTAGCTCGCGCGCGCCGCGTCGGGGTCGGAACCGACGAGGCCCTCGGGGTCGAGCCGCGTCAGCAGGTCGGCCAACGCCTCGCGGCCGTTGCGGTTGAGATCGAAGCCACCCGCGACCTCCGGCGAGGTGAACGCCTGCTCCAGCGCTTCTACGATCAGGCCCTGACTCCCCTCCTCGCTGCCGGCGATGCTGGCGGTCTTGATGATGACCTCGTTGTCGTCGGCCTCGCCGAAGCGCTGGATCGCGACGTCCTCGATGCCCGCCGCCGCCACCACTTCGCGCAATCTGTCGATGTCGGGCTCGTCATGGAACTTGACCGTCAACTGCGTGCCGCCCGCGAAGTCGATACCGAGATTCAACGAGCCGATGACGAGGAGCTCCGCCATGCTGACGACGAGGAGGGCCACGGAGACCCACACGAAGACCTTGCGGTACTTCATGAAGTCGATGTGCGTGTCGGTGAGAATGTTCATTCTGTCGGCCTCCGGGTCAGATCGAGAGTGCGTCGACCCGCTCGCGTCTCGAGAGCAGGACGTCGAACAGCCAGCGGCTGACGAAAATTGCTGTAAAGAGTGAGGCCAGGATGCCGATCGATAGCGTGACAGCGAAACCGCGAATCGGTCCGGTCCCGAACTGGATCAGGAACAGGGCGGCGATCAGCGTAGTGATGTTCGCGTCGAGGACTGAGGACAGCGCCTTGCTGAAACCGGCATCGATCGCCGACTTGACGGTGCGCCCGTGGCGCAGCTCCTCCTTGATGCGCTCGAAGACCAGCACGTTGGCGTCGACCGCCATGCCGATCGTGAGCACGATGCCGGCGATACCGGGCAGCGTCAGGGTGGCGTTGAAGTAGGCCAGCACGCCGAAGATCACGACGATGTTGATCGACAGGGCGACGATGGCGTTGACGCCGGTCAGCCTATAGACCAGAAGCATTGTCAGCACCACCAGGCCCAGGCCGATCAGACCGGCCCGCCGGCCGCGCTCGATCGAGTCCTGGCCGAGCGACGGGCCCACGGCCCGCTCCTCCAGGTAGGTGATCGCCGCCGGCAGGGCGCCGGAGCGCAGCACGGTGGCTAGATCGGTGGCCTCCTGCTGGGTGAACGAGCCGTCGATCATGCCCGAGTCGGCGATCCGCGAGCGGATCCGCGGGGCGGTGATGACGTTGCCGTCCAGTATCACCGCGAGACCCTTGTTGATGTTGTCCTGGGTCAGCTGGGCGAAGATCTGGCCGCCCTCGTGGGTGAGGAGGAAATTGACGATCGGCTCGTTGAACTCGCCCAGACCGGGGCGCGCGTTCTTGAGATCGCGACCGGTCAGCGCGGCGCGCTTCTCCACCGCGTAGAACTGCTCGCCGACGACCTCGCCGGCGTCATCGCGAATCACGCCGCCCAGGATCTCGACGTTGTCGGGCACCCGGCCGCCGTAGTTGGCGAGGATCTCCTCACGACTTGCCACGCCGCCGCCACCGACCGGGTAGGCGACCAGCTTGAACTCGAGGAACGCGGTGTTCTTGATCAGCCCCTTGACCCGCTCCGGGTCGTCGACGCCCGGCAGCTGGACGACGATGCGATCGCCGTCGAGCCCCTGGCGCTGGATGCTCGGCTCCGATACGCCGAACGCGTCGACACGATTGCGGATGGTCTCGAGCGCCTGGACGACCGCCAGATTGCGAATCTCCTTCTCGAACGCGTCCCCCATCTCGAACTCGAGGCGATCGCCGCTACGCTCCCAGTTCCAGCCCGGCAGGAAGTCCTCGACAATGTCGGCGATCGCGGCGTCCTCGGACGCGGGCACTCCGGTCACCTCGAAGGAGCTCGGTGAGGTCTGGCCGGCGGCGGCGCCGAAGGTGCCGCCGTCCTTGAGCTCCTGCACCAGCCGGTCCAGGTCCTTGTCGGTCTCTGAGCGCAGCGCGTCGTCGCTCTCCACTCGCAGCACCAGGTGCACACCGCCCCGCAGGTCGAGGCCGAGGTTGATGGTCTCGCCGAGCGGCCAGGCCGACAGCGCCGCCAACAGCACCACGACCAGAATCAGAATGCCCTTCCAGAGCAGATTGCGCTTCATTTCGAGGCTCCGTCGTCGTCGGACTGCATGCCGGAGATCGCCGATCGAGCGACCCGCACCTTGATGTTCTCGCCCAGTTTGAGGACCACCGAATCGTCCTTGAGGCTGAACACCTCACCGTAGAGCCCGCCCTGTGTGATCACAGCGTCGCCCTTCTTCAGGTTCTGAACCAGGCTCTGGAGCGCCTTCTGGCGCTTGCGCATCGGCGCGATCATCAAGAAATAGAAGATCGCGAAGATAGCGATGAACGGGACCAGTTGGAGCAGCGGTCCCGGGGCTCCACCTTCCATGAGATCACTCCTTAAGCGACGTGCCGAGCTCGAATCTAGAACAACTTACAGCCGGTACCCTCGGTGCCGCTCGACTGTCCGTAGGAACCAACGATTGCGATTGGAGACCGCCGCCCGTGGCAGGTCAGGATTCGAGCGGCGTCGGGTTGTTTGGAAGCACCGCCGGCAACTCGTAATCCGCCAGCCTTCCGGACGAGATAGCTTCTCGAAGTTCCCCCATGAAGTCAAGGTAATAGCGGATGTTGTGGAGGGTCGCGAGTACCTGGCCGGTCAGCTCGCGGGCGCGAATCAGATGGTGGAGGAAGGCGCGGCTGACGGTCGAGCAGGTCTCGCAGG
>JAJCXP010000003.1 GCA_029263375.1 Acidobacteriota bacterium
ACGAAGTCGACCAGGTCGCCGGCGTAGCTCGAGGCCTTCACCCCGGAGCGCAGCACGCGGTCGTCCGAGGCCAGCTCGGCCTCGCTCACTAGACGGCGCAGCACCCACCAGGCGAACGGATTGAACCAGTGCAGCGCGCAGGCGAAGCGCGCCAGCTCGAGAACCGCGGCGTCACCGCGCCGCACGTGGGCCAGCTCGTGGAGCAGGACGTGCCGACGCAACGACGCGCCCCAGGCTCGGGCCCCGGCCGGCAGCACGATCACCGGGCGGAAGAGCCCCCAGGTGACCGGCACGTCGACATCGTCGCTCTCGAGCAGCCGTACGCGCCCGCCCATGCCCTCGAGCTCGCGGCGCCACTCAGGAGCCTCGAATGGTCGGGCCCGACGAGCCAACCGACCGCGCCGGATCCGGTCCGACGCCATCGCGGCGCCCAACAGGAGCGCGACCGCCGCCCACAGGTTGAAGAGGGACGGCACCCATCTCAGCCCGACCTCGCGCATCCCGATCTCAGCAGGCGCAGCGGTTCCAGCCGTCGAGATCGGGCTGTTCTCGGAGATCGCGAGCGTCGCCCGACGCGTGTCCGCTCGCGACTCGATGCGCACACTCGGACCGTCGCTCGGGGGCAGCGAAGCAGCTGTCGCAACCTCGGCGGCGGGCAGGACGGGGACGGCGATCACCGGAACGCCACCCATCAACAGGGGCAGTAGGAGAAGACCGGCCAGGGAGCACGCCCAGACGAGATGCCGCCATGCGGCGGTCCGTAGGGCGATCGACGCGACGCCGGCCAGGAGCAGAATCAGAACGCCCCGGGCCGCCAGCTCGAGCAGCCAGACGGTCTCCGCGGTCTGCGCGAGGGATCTCAGAAAGTCGAGCGCTTGCGTGATCATGGGTCTATCTCCCTTCGGCGCGCGCCTGCTCCACCAGGCGCGCCAGCTCGGTTAACTCTTCGTCGCTCAGCCGCCCCGACTCCAGGTCGAGGAGCGCCGCCACCGCTTCAGACGTGGATCCGGCAAAGAAGGTTTTCAGAACCCGCTCGAGAGCCGAGCGCTGTGCCCGCCCGCGCGGCACGGTGGGCAGGTACACGTAGCGCCGACCTTCTTCCCGATGCTCGAGGTGTCCCTTCTCTTCGAGAATCCCCATCAGGCCGCGAACCGCCGAATAGCTCGGCGGTTTCGGCAGCTCCCGAAGAACCTCCGCCACCGTCGCCTCACCGCGGCTATAGATCACGTCCATGATCTGTCTTTCGCGGGCGCTCAGGTTGGAGGTCGACATGGTCTTGGTCTCTAGTGCTAATTTCTTAGCGTGTGCTAAATTTCTAGCACATAAGGCCTCAGAGCGCAAGCCCTACGATTCGGCCAGCGTGGGTCAGTTCGATCCGCCAGGAAAGACACCCCGCCCGGAATGGCTTGCGCCCCTTCTGAAAGCGAGAGGGCGTCAGCGACGGAGTGGGGGCGCTGCGCTTTACTCCCGGGCGGGGTGTCTTTCCTGGCGGATCAAACCGACTTACGACCGCTCTCGCCCACGCCAACCGACCCCCCTCAGCCGGAGACGGGACTACCACCCCTCGGTTTCGTGAGATATTGCGCGGGCTGATGGCCGATTTCAAATGTCAGGTGTGCGACGAGGCGTTCACCGTGCCCCAGGCCGCGTTGGACAAGTACCCCGGTTGGGAGCCCAAGTACTGCCGGCAGCACTCGCCCAAGCGCGCCGGTTCCAGCGCCGGCGCCGCTAAGAAAACCGCCCGCAAGCCGACCCGTCGCGGCGGCTCGGCGACCCGCGAGGAGAACCTTCCCGTCGCCGAGGTGCTCGCCAAATACACTGACGGCCCGGAGACTGGCGTCTTCACCGACGGCGGCTCGCACCCGAATCCCGGACCTGGCGGATGGGGCATGGTGTGGGTCGAGAACGGCGAGATCGTCGAGAGCGCTCACGGCAACCATCCGGACACCACCAACAACCGGATGGAGCTGTCGGCTCTGATCGCGGCCTTCAAGGCACTGCCATCAGACGCGAAGGTCTCGATCTTTACCGACAGCCGCCTGTGCGTCGACACGATCACCAAGTGGGCACCCGGCTGGGAGCGCAAGGGCTGGAAGCGCAAGGGCGATCCGCTCAAGAATCTCGACCTGATCAAGGAGCTCCTGAAGCTCTACCGGGCACACCCGGACTGCAAGCTCGAGTGGATCGCCGCTCACTCCGGCTATCGCTGGAACGAGTACGCCGACAGCCTGGCGAGCGCCTGGCGGCGGGACGAGCTCTAGGGGACACAATACTTAATTCGCGGCGCAACACGCGCCACCCGGAATGTTGCGCCGCGAATTAAGTATTGTGTCCCCCCTCATGCGCGGTTTCATCCTCCAACCGACCTACCGGATCGTCTCCGGGCGGCCGATCGTGCATCTTTGGGGGAAGCTCGAGAGCGGTGAGACGTTCCTGGTGCGGGACGGGCGGCCGGTGCCGTACTTCTACATCCCGGCCGAGGACATCGAGCGGGCGCAGCAGCACGGCAATCTCGCGATCGAAGAGACCGAGCTCGTGACCTTGACCGGCGAGCCGGTCGCGCGAGTCGAAGTGCGGACGCCTCCGGACACGGTGCCTTTGCGCGATCGACTCCAGGGCGCTGGGATTCGGTGTTTTGAAGCCGACGTCCGCTACGGCATCCGCTACCTGATCGATCACGGGCTCCGGGGATCGGTCGAGCTCGGCGGAGCGTCGACGCGCCGGGGTGACGGTCCCCGCGTCTTCGACGATCCCGAGATCGCGCCCGGCGACTGGACGCCCGAGCTGAGCGTGCTTTCGCTCGACATCGAGACCGACCCCAAGATCCGGCACGTACTGTCGGTGGCCCTGCACGGATGCGGCGCCGCCGAGGTACTGCTGCTCGAGCCTGAGGGCTACAGCTCACCGTCCGATGCGATCGCGATCAGCACCGAGACCGCGCTGCTGACCCGGCTGGCCGAGCGCATCCGTCAGATCGACCCCGACGTGATCACCGGCTGGAGCGTCGCCGACTTCGACTTCGGAGTTCTGGTGCGCCGGGCCACGGAGCTCGGCGTCCGCTTCGAGCCCGGTCGCGGCGGCGGCGCGGTACGTATCCTCGGCTCCGACAACCCGCGACAGGCGACCCAGGTGGTGATCCCGGGCCGCCTGGTGCTCGACGGGCTGGCGCTGGTGCGCGGCGCGTTCATGAAGTTCGAGTCGTACTCACTCGAGAACGTGTCGCAGGAGGTGCTGGGCGAGGGCAAGCTGATGACCGGTGGCGATCGCGGGCACGAGATCCTGCGCGCCTTCAAGGAGGACCGGCAGAAGCTGGTCGACTACAACCTGAAGGACGCGCGTCTGGTCTCCGACCTTCTCGAGAAGCTCGAACTGGTCGAGCTCGCGGTCGCCCGCAGCCGGCTCACCGGTTTGCCGCCCGACCGCGTGTCGGCCTCGATCGCCGCCTTCGACCTGCTTTACCTGAGCGAGCTCGGCAGACTTGGCATCGTCGCGCCCTCGGTCGAGGAGCACGACGACTCCGACCAGTCGACCGGCGGCGGTCACGTACTCACACCCGACCCGGGGCTCTATCGCAACGTGCTGGTACTCGACTTCAAGAGCCTCTATCCCAGCCTTATCCGCACCTTCCAGATCGACCCGCTCGGCTACGCCCGCTCGCACGAATCCGAGGATCCGATCGTCGCCCCGAACGGCGCCCGTTTCCGGCGCGAGCCGGGCATCCTGACCGGCCTGCTCGACGAGCTCTTCCCCCGGCGCGAAGCCGCCCAGGAGGCCGGCGACAAGGTCGCCAGCTTCGCCATCAAGATCCTGATGAACTCGTTCTTCGGCGTCCTCGGCACCAGCGTCTGCCGCTTCTACAATCCGCCGATCGCCAACGCCATCACCAGCTTCGGGCGCGAGCTGCTGATCTGGAGCAAGGAGCGGATCGAGTCGTACGGTCCGCAGGTGCTCTACGGTGACACCGACAGCCTGTTCGTGGAGAGCGCGCTCGAGGATCCCGAAGCCGCGCGCGACCTCGGTCGCACCCTGGTCGCCGACCTCAACCGCGACCTCGCCGCGCACATCTGCGAGCGCTGGGGCGTCGAGAGCCGCATGGAGCTCGAGCTGGAGCAGCTCTACCTCAAGCTCTTCCTCCAGCCGCTTCGATCAGCCAGTCGCGGCGCCAGCAAGCGCTACGCGGGGCTGATCGAAGAGGACGGCGAGACGCGAGTCGTCCTCACCGGTCTCGAAGCGGTACGTCGCGACTGGACGCGCCTGGCGCGCGAGATGCAGCATGAGCTCTACGACCGGTTGTTCCATGACCGTCCCGTCGAGGACTATCTGAGCGCACTCGTCGCCGCGCTGCGCGAGGGAGATCACGACTCCGCGCTGGTCTACCGCAAAGCGCTACGCAAGCGCCCCGAGGAGTACACGACCACTACGCCACCGCACGTCGCCGCCGCCCGCAAGATGTCGAAGCGCCCAGGGCGCTACGTCAAGTACGTCATCACCCAGGCCGGGCCCGAACCGGTCGGCGAGGTCAAGAGCCCGCTCGACTACGAGCACTACGTCGACAAGCAGGTCCGACCGATCGCCGAACCGGTGCTCGGCTGGCTCGGGCTCGAGTTCAAGAAGGTGATCGGCGACGAGCGGCAGATGGGGCTCTTCGACTGAGAGGGCAGGCTAGCTGTCGCTCGCGGAGAACAGCGCCATCGGCATCGGTCCGGAGGCCCCGGACGGTGCCAAGGTCAACTCGTCAGCCCAATTGAGGACGACGCGAAAGCTCGAGGGCGGAAAGTCGGACCCGCTGGGAATCGCTAGAAACTCGTCGGGGCCGAAACCGGGAACCAGGACAGCGGGCGCGATGCCGATTTCGATCTGGCGCTCCGCACCAAACTCGGACGTCTCCAGATCGACGTCAGCGGCATACAGGGTCCCATCCCGGAGATAGATCAGCTGACCGCCGTCACGAGTCCAGCGAGGCCTCTCGCCTCCTCGATGCGAGACCAACATGGAGGGGCCGGTCGCTGACAGACGCTGGACAAAGATCTGCACGCGCCCGTCGACCGCCCGCTCGAACGCTAGCCATTCGTCGTTCGGCGACAGGCTCGCGGCCATCTCGCGTGCCGGCGTGTGCACCAACCATCGCTCACTCCATTCGTTTCCCGACCTCGTCGCCAGCCCGATGTCGCCCCTGGTGATTGGATTGAACTGGGCGAAGACGAGTCCGGAGCCATCGGCCGTCCAGGCGCTCGGGAATCGGGGCGAGGCACTCGGCAGCAGGTGCTCCGCGGGTCCACCGTCGATCGACTGGACGAAGATCTGGAAGTGACCCGTTCGGTTCGACGAGTAGGTCACAGAGCCTCCGTCGGGAGTCCAGAGTGGCTCGACGTTGTGGGCGTCGGTCGTCAGACGGAAGAGCTCGCCGGACTCGACCTCGCCGATCCAGACGTCTGAACGATCGCCGTCGAGAATCGTCAGAGCCAACCGCTTGCCGTCTGGAGAGAGAGCGACATTGCGGAATCGCCTTGTAGGAAGGTCCAATTCGCGTGCCGAGTCTCCACTCAAGCTCATCAGCCGATAACCGCCGTCGTCATCCGGCTCAGGTACGTAGACGAGCGTACCGGCGCGCGAGACCGAGAAGTTCGGAACCGGGTTGCCGGGGTCTGTCCGAATCCTCTCAGGCACTATCGAGGAAGGGCCGGTAACCGCGAGATTCGCAAGGTCGAAGGGAGCCGCCTCGAGCACTCCCCCATTGGCATACAGGACGTGGCCGGCTCCGAACTGTCCGCCACTTCCCTCATGCAGAACCTCGACCCGGCCGTCGACCAGATCCACGACGGCGACTCGTGATGGCTCGAGGACGCCACCCATGATCGTGAACAGGACCGCTGATCTCCCTGGCAGCGCTTGAGGCAGCAGGTGGGCAAACTCCCGCTGCTGAGGATCGGGCACGGTGAGCACCCGGATCTTGCCGCCGCCTGCTGGGATGACGCTGAGGCCCGAAGCGAATCCCTCAGCAAAGACGATCGAGCCCTCACCGACCTCACTCGTTACCCATGCCCCACTGCCGGCGAGACCGACCTGAGCGATCACGACCGGATTCCCGCCATCGAGTCGTACGGTCTTGAGAACCGAGCCTGCGAAGAAGCCGATATTTTTGCCATCGGGCGAGAAGAACGGCCCGTGTGCGGACTCCGTCCCGGCAATCGCGTGCTCCTCGAAGTTGTCGAGCGAGCGGAAGAAGAGCCGCCAGCGCCCTTCCCTGTGGGCTCCGAACACGACGCTCCGGCCGTCTGGCGAGACCGCCAGCATCGGACCGCAGTGCGGCAGCTCGTGGCCATCTGGCGGCTCGATCTCGAGCCGCACCGGGGTAAGGCGTGGCGCCTCGACCGGCGAGGAGCGTGGCCAGAGCCCGATCAGCGCGAGAGCCAGGACCAGCGCAGCCGCGGAAGCCGCCCGCCATCCGAGTGCTCGTCGCGGCTTCTGTGGTGGACTCTCGGCGACGACCCGCGGATCGACCATCGACAGTTCGGCCACGAATCGGTAGCCACGCCGGTGAACCGTCTGAATGAAGCGAGGATCCTTCGGGTCGTCCCTGAGCACCTGCCGCAGGTGAGACACCGCTTCGGTGAGGGATGCGGCGCCGACCGCGGTATCGGGCCAGACCAGATCCTCCAGCCGCTGTCTCTCGATCAACTGACCGGGGCGCTCGAGCAGCGCCTCGAGGACCAGCACGGTCCGTCGGGGCAGGGTGACCTCGCGACCGCAGTCGAGCAGCACCTGGCCCAGCGGATCGAAACGGAAGCTGCCGAACTCGTAAACAACCTCTCGATTCGCGGTCAATTGCCCCCCTCGCTACAGGTTTTAGAGAAACTTGAGAACTTCCTTCCGCCAGCTTGACGACTTTCGAGGCCGCGCTCCGCCAGGCTCTCGGCTGGAGGTCTGACCATGAGCGTTCGCACTTTGATCACCCAACCTTCGACCACCGCCGGCGAGGAGATTCGCGGCCGACTCGCGGACGCGGGCGGCTTCGACCTGCTCGAGACGTGCGCGACCGGCAGTGACGCCCTGACCACCATTCTCGAGGCTGAGCCGGACCTCCTGTTCGTGGATGTCCGGCTTCCCGATGTGAGCGGCTTCGAGTTGATCGAGTCCATTCCGGCAGCCCACTTCCCAGCGGTGGTGGTCACCGCGGATCAGCCACACCACGCCGCGCGAGCGTTCGACGTCGGTGCCATTGATTACCTCACCTACCCGTGTAAGCAAGAGCGGTTCCAGGCGACCGTGGACCGCTTGCGCAGCCGGCTCGATCCCACCCACAGCCGCGCTCTCCGCAGCTGTGTGCTCGAGCTGCTCGACGAGGTCCGCTCGCGACCGCGGGAACGAGACGTGCTGGTGGTCAAGTCTCGGGGACGCGGCCTGACCGTTGTCAAGACGCGTCAGATCGACTGGATCGACGCCGCGCGCTCCTACGTGCGCATCAACTCCGGTGGCGAGGTGATCGTTGCCCGAGAGACCATGCAGTCGCTCGTCAAGCGCCTCGAGGGCGGCCGCTTCGCGCGCATCCACAGGTCGACGCTCGTGAACCTCGACCGCATCTCCGAAGTACTCATCCGTGACCACGGCGACTACTCGATCGTCCTGGAGAACGGCCAGAAGCTGAATCTCGGCCGCAGCTACCGCGAGGAGTTGCTGAATCTGTTGAAGCAGCCGCTCGAGGCCCTCACGCACTGAGCCGGGCGCGCGGCTCGGCTTCCGATTCTTGGATCGGACACTTCAAAGCCACGGATCGTCCCTCGGCAGAGCCCTTCCGGCCCGGTACCCGGAACGAGCTGACCGCACTTGGGAGCGGCGGGTGCGCTGTTGGTCGATTCCGCCCAGATTCGGCGGCTCCCTTGCTCTACAGGTCGTCGACTCCAACTCGTGGAGAGCGACCTGGAAAGGAGGTGTCGCACTCGATCGAAGCGGTCCAAAGATCCCCGCCAAGCGCGGATGAAGAGTTCCAAGAAAGAAGCACCACAACATTCATGAAAAAGGAGTTTTCTCTACCCATGAAATCTGCTTTCAACAAATTCACGATCCTCTCCTGCGTCGCGCTCCTGCTGGTTGCAGGCGTGGCGATCGCGCAGGAGAACACCGGCAACGTGTACGTCGAGGTGAAGGACACCGAAGGCAACGCGCTGCCGGGAGTCACCGTCGAGATCTCCGGTTTCGGAGCGACCCAGGCTCAGGTCACCGGTAGCAACGGCGACGCCCGATTCCTGAAGCTCGACCCGGGCAACTGGCAGATGAAAGCCAGCCTGGACGGCTTCTCGACGGTCGAGTACCCGGCCGTCAACGTGCGTATCGCTCGCAGCACCTCCATCGAAGTCGAAATGAGCTCGGCCGTCGAAGAGGTCATCACGGTGACATCCGAGAGCCCGCTGCTCGACGAGCGTAGATCTTCCGCTGGTGCGACCATCAGCCAGATCGAGCTCGAGAAGATCCCGACCGCTCGCGACCCCTGGTCGGTACTGTCGCAGACTCCCGGTGTGGCAGTTGACCGCATCAACGTCGGCGGCAACGAGTCCGGTCAGCAGTCGACCTTCACCGGTCCCGGCCAGTCCGACGACGAGAACTCATTTCTCGTGGACGGCGTCGAGATCACCGACATGGCCGCCATCGGCGCCTCGTCGACCTACTACGACTTCGACCAGTTCACCGAGATGCAGTTCTCGACCGGCGGCACGGACGTCACCAAGTCGGCCGGCGGCGTGTCGGTCAACCTGGTGACCAAGCGCGGCACCAACGAGTTCCGCGGTTCGGCTCGCTTTCTGGTCACCGACTCGAATGGCCTGATCTTCGCCAAGCAGTCCGGCGCCGACATCAGCCCGAGCGAGCTCGCGGCCGGCCAGAGCGGTTTCATCGGCAACGGCATCAACAAGATCGAAGAGTGGGGTTTCGAGGCCGGCGGCCCGGTCATCAAGGACCGCCTCTGGTTCTGGGGCTCCCACGGTCAGAACAACATCAAGAATCTGACTGGTGGCGCCAATCCGGCCCAGGTCCAGTCAGACGACACGATCCTGACCAACACCGCGTTCAAGGTGAACGCGCAGCTCAGCGGCTCGAACTCCGCCACCGGTTCCTGGAACAACGGTGACAAGGAGAAGTTCGGTCGTAACGCGGGTCCGACCCGGCCGGGGCCGACCACCTGGGATCAGCGTGGTCCTTCGGCGATCATCAAGTTCGAGGACACGCACGTCGTGAGCTCCAACTTCTTCATCACCGGCGGCTACTCCAAGGTCGACGGCGGCTTCTCGCTCACCGGAAAGTCCACTGCGGCGCTCGGCAACGACGCTCCGATGTCCTTCCTCGACGACAATGGCGTCTGGCAGGGTTCTTTCTGGAGCGGCAGCTCGTCGCGTCCGTCCGAGGAGTTCAAGGCGGACGGTTCGTACTTCTTCAACACCGGTGACGTGAGCCACGAGCTCAAGTTCGGTGCCCGTCTGCGTGAGTTCGACCGGAACAGCAAGTTCACCTGGCCGAACGACAACGCCTGGGCAGTCAACATCGGCTCCGGCTTCCAGCCGTCGCTGCTCTTCACCCAGCGCGGCTTCAACCCGCCGGTGAATCAGAGCTATACCTCCGGGTGGGTTCAGGACACGATCTCGGCCGGCAACCTGACGATCAACGCGGGCCTCCGCTACGACCTTCAGGAAGGCACCAACGAGTCCGTGACCGCCGACGCCAACCCGTGGTTCCCGACTGATCATCCGTCAGTCGCCTTCGCCGGCGCCGACGCGTCGTTCGACTGGACGACCATCTCGCCCCGTCTTGGTCTCACCTACGCGCTGGGCGCGGAGCGCAAGACGCTTCTTCGTGCGAGCTTTTCGCAGTTCCCCGAGCAGCTCGATACGACCGACATCGATCGCACCAACCCGGCCGGCGTCTCGTACCTGACATCTCTCTGGTACGACACCGACGGTTCCGGTGACTTCAACGGCTCGGTCCAGGCCGGCAACGGCCCGGACAACATCGTCCACATCGGCACCAGCGGCTTCTCGCTGTCCGACCCGACGGCTCTTTCGAGCCCGAACGTCTCCGATCCGAACCTCGATCCGGAGTTGACCAGCGAGATCCTGCTCGGCGTCGAGCACGCGCTGCTGCCCGAGTTCGTGATCGGCGCGCAGATCACCTGGCGTCAGATCACCGACATCCTGGAGAACCGCGCGTTCGTCGCTGATGCCGCCGGCAACCAGCGGCTGGCCGTTCGCACGGACTACGTCGCGGATGGCGCGCCGCGCACCGGCGCCCTGCCGAACGGCCAGGGCTACAGCGTTCAGCCGTGGTCTCTCGATCCTTCGCTCAGCTACGTCGGCGGCACCTTGCTGACCAACGGCGACCGTGAGCGCGAGTACCAGGGCGTCAACGTCAACTTCACCAAGCGTCTCTCCAACCAGTGGATGATGCGCGGCTACTTCCAGGTCGGCGAAGCCGAGTGGGACATTCCCGCCAGCTTCCTGGCCGGCCAGAGCCCGAACGTCTGCGAGGACGACCTGACATTCGGTTGCCAGGGTGCCGGGGGCGGCAGCATCGACGGCGGTGTCTACGCCGTTCAGTCCGGTGGCGCCAAGACCGACGTCTACATCCAGGCCGGGTGGCAGTACAACCTCAACGGCATGTACCAGGTCGCTCCCGACCGGCCGTGGGGCTTCAACGTCGCTGCGAACATCTTCGGTCGCGAGGGCTACCCGCTGCCTTACTACCTCGACGTCACCACGTCCGATGGTCAGGCACGCGACATCCTCGCCGTCAACAACGTCGACGACATTCGCGTGGACGACATCCTGACGGTCGACCTGCGACTCGACAAGGAGTTCGCAGCGAGCGGCAACGTCAGCTTCACGCTGGGTGCCGACGTCTTCAACCTGCTCAACGAGAACTACACGATGCAGCGTGAGCGCAAGCTCCTCGCAGGCACCGCGGATTACCTTCGCGAGACTCTCAGCCCGCGGATCTTCCGCCTGAGCGCGCGTATCAACTGGAAGTAGAGATCGACCTTCGGGTTCTCTCTACGACCTGAAGTTCCGGCCGGGGGCTTGCCACCCCCGGCCTTTTTCTGCCCACCGCTCCTGCCCGCGCCGCGTTCCCGAACCGACCGCGTGAGCCGGCGAGCTCGACCCCTAGCGCTCCAGCCGGTACCCGACCTTGCGCACCGTCAGGATGTGCCGCGGCTGGGCCGGATCGATCTCGAGCTTGCGGCGCAGCTCGGCGATGTGGGTATCGACGGTGCGGCTGACCACCGCCGCGGAGTAGCCCCAGACCTCGCGCATGAGGTCGAGGCGCGAGACGACCGCGCCGCCATGACTCAGGAGCGCGCTCAGGAGGTCGAACTCCTTCGGCGTGAGCTCGACCGACTCGCCGTCGCGTAGGACCGTGCGCGAGTTGCGCCGGACCTCGATCTCGCCGAACGACTCGACCTCAGGTTCCGGACTGTTCGTGGTCCGGCGCAGCAGCGCCTCGACCCTCGCCAGCAGCTCGAGAAGACCGAACGGCTTGGTCACGTAGTCGTCGGCGCCGAGCTTCAAGCCGCTGACCTTGTCCTCCTCCTCGCCGCGAGCGGTGAGGATCAGGACCGGCACCGACGAACCACCCGAGCGCAGCTCCTCGAGCACCCGGAAGCCGTCCATCTCGGGCAGCATCAGGTCGAGCACGATCAGGTCGGGAGACCACTCCCGCGCGGTCGCCAGACCCTGACGGCCGTCGCCGTCGACCCGCACCTCGTAGCCTTCGACTTCGAGGTTGGTCTGCAGCCCGAAGGCGAGATCGCGATTGTCCTCGACCACCAGCACCCGGGTCATGCCGCGCCTCCCGGGGAGTCGGTCGCCGGCAGCTCGACCACGAAGCGCGCGCCGCCGCGCTCGCCGTCTTCGGCCCAGGCCGAACCACCGTGCTTCGAGACCAGGTCCCGGACGACCGAGAGACCGATGCCGGTGCCGGTCAGCGCCGAGGCCGGATCCCTTTCCACGCGCTGGAACGGCTCCCAGATGCGCTCGCGATCGGCGACGCGAATCCCGGGGCCCTGGTCGTCGACCCAGACCCGAACCCGGCCGTTGCGACGGCTGGTCCCGAGCCACACCTCCTGTCGATCGGGCCCGTACTTGACGGCGTTCTCGAGCAGGTTGAGGACGATCTGGCGCATGGCGTCGCCGTCCACCGTCACCTCGGAGTCGTCTTCGAAGCGGGTGGCGATCGAGGCGCCGCTGCCGTCGAGCAGCGGCTTGAACTCCTCGACCAGCTCCGTGAGGAGTGGCCGCAGCCGGCGCGGCACCGGAGCCAGGCGGATCGAGTCGTGCTCGCAACGCGAGAACTGGAGGACGTTCTCGACCAGATGACTGAGCCGGCGCGATTCGCGGTCGATGATCTCCAGCGCCCGCTCGCTCTCCTCGGGGCTGCGCACGCGTTTGAGCAGCAGAGTCTCTGCGAACATCCGGATCTGCGTGAGCGGCGTCCGCAGCTCGTGCGACACCCGCGAGACGAAGTCGGAGCGCAGCTTGATCAACGCGCGCTCGCGGCCTAGCTGCAGGATGGCGATCGCGACCAGGCCGGCGACCACGCCGAGGACGCCGAGCAGGAGCGGCAGGCGCGATCGCGGCAGGCCACCGATTACCAGCTGCGGCGCCACCTCGGGATCGATCGCCAGCCTCGCGGTGACCTCCGCCAGCATGCCGCGATACTCCTCTCCGAACGGCTGCTCGACTCCGAACCAGGGCTCGTAGGGCTCGCCGGCCACGTAGAGCACGTCGTCGGGCGCCAGAACGACCTCGAGGAAGATCGACTCGTTGCTGAAGCCCTCCTGGGTCAGCGACGGCGGCAGTAGCGGGCCGCGGGCGACCGCGCGCTCGATCCAGCCACCCAGCACTCCCAGCTCGGGCTCGAAGCCGACCAACCGGCGCGGCGGGTCCGCCCCAGGGTCGGCCAACGTGAAGACGAACGAGTGCGTCTTGTCGCCGATGCGCTCGAACAGGGTGACGTAGCTGCCGTCGGTCGGAGCGTCCGCCACCGCGGACGTCAGCAGGGTCCGGAGCGCGCCTGTCACGTCCGGCGTCACGTCGGATCCCCACGTCTCCAGGACTCCGTCGCCAGCGTTGAATCGGAAGACGTAGCGCACCAGCTCTCGGGCCTGGGCTCGGTCCTCTGGGAGCGGTAGATCCTCCAGGCTCGTCAGGGCGTCCTGCGGGTGATCGCTGTGCCACGCCGCGATCGCGCTGATCAGCGGGTAGTAGCCGTAGTAGCCGACCTCGACCAGGGTTCGCCGCACGAACTCGCCGCTCGCCAGGTTGGCGTAGTCGCGCAGCACGCTCTCGGCGGTCTCGCGGTGTGAGCTCACCGCCAGGTGCGCCTGCCAGGCCAGGAAGCCAACCAGAATAAGACTGCCGATCAGGAGCAGGGCGATCAGATAGAAGCGACGCACACCCCTAGGATCTTCCAGATCCGTCCGTCAGGCAACGGCCCTGACTGTTCTCTGACAGATCAATGCCGAATTCGCCACTTGGTGCCGAAGGGTCTAGCTGGGACTGATCCGCGCAGCACGCTATGCCGATTCACTTTCGAGGAGAACTACGTATTGTGTCCCCGTGGAATAGACATACCGGTTGGTATGTTGTAGCCTTCATGCGCGGCTCGAGCCGCCGGAGCCCGATGACATGACCGCCACCCGCAACCCGGACAGGACTCGCGAAACGCTGCTGCAGGCCGCGTTCGAGGAGATCTACCGCCACGGCTTCCAGGCCGCGAGTCTGGATCGGATCCTGGCGCGGACCGGGGTGACCAAGGGCGCGCTCTACCATCACTTCAGGAACAAGCTCGAGCTCGGCTATGCAGTAGTCGATGATCTGATCGGGCCGATGATGTACGAGGCCTGGATCACGCCGCTGACTTCGGGCGAGGATCCGCTCGAGGCCATCAAGGCGATGTTGCGTGGCGCACCCGAGCAACGCGGCGAGCAGGCCTTTACCTGCGGCTGCCCGCTCAACAACCTGGCTCAGGAGATGTCGCCGCTCGACGAGGGCTTCCGGCAACGCATCCAGTCGGCTCTCCGGAGCTGGCGGCAGGGCGTCAGTCAGGCTCTGCGCCGCGGCCAGCGCGCTGGGACCGTGAACCCGAGCGTCGACGCCGACCGGGCGGCCACCTTCCTCGTCGCAGCGATGGAAGGGACGATCGGCCTGGCCAAGAACTCCCAGAGCGAGTCGGTCTTCGACGACTCCGTCTACGGCTTCGAGCTGTTCCTCGACAGCCTGCGGCCGGTCGAGACTCCGGTCAGCTAAAGGAACGTCTCGAATGAAAACCCTCGCCCGACCCACACGTACATACATACCGACTAGTATGTATGCTCCTCGCAAATGGAGCCAGGTTGATTCCACCGGCTCAGCACACAAAGGAGGGGGCAGAGCGATTGCGAGCCACCAGATCCTTGGGTCCGACACGCGGCAGCACCGGAACGAGTCTCAAATCCAATCCACTTCCCATCCACTCGTCCCACCTATCGCCAGGCGAGCCGCCACACCGGCCGCGCGCCTCCCGCCACTTTCCCACCACCACTCCCCCGGTGCCGCCACGCGTCCGACCGAACGAAATAACCGACTGAATCCAAGAGAGAGCCGACAAAACCATGGGCAAGGACAGCAAGTTCGAGCAGAGCATCGTCAAGTACACGGAGTGGTTGATTCGCTGGCGCTGGCTGGTCGTCGCGATCGCTCTGATCACCGTCGGATTCGCCGCCTTCGGCGCCAAGAACCTCGCCCTGGCGACCAACTATCGGGTGTTCTTCGGTCCCGGCAATCCGGAGCTGGCCGAGTTCGAGGCGGTCCAGAGTATCTACACCAAGAACGACAGCGTGCTGTTCGTCGTCGCCCCCGACGACGGCGAGGTGTTCACGAGTCGCACCCTGTCCGCGCTCGAAGAGCTCACCGAAGGCGCCTGGCAGATCCCCTTCTCGATCCGCGTCGATTCGGTGACCAACTTCCAACACTCGGTTGGCGTCGATGACGATCTGATCGTCGAGGACCTGGTCGAGGACGCCGGCGCTTTCGACGCCGGGCAGTTGGCCCGAGTCCGGGAGACCGCGATGAGCCGGCCCGAGCTCTACCGCCGTCTGGTCTCCGAATCAGGCGCGGTCGCCGGCGTTAACGTCATCCTGCAGCTCCCGGGCGAGGATCCGTCGGAGCTCTACGCGCCGGTCGACGCGGCCCGTGACCTGGCGGCGCGAATCGAGGCGGAGCATCCGCACCTGGACATCCGCTTGACCGGTATGACGATGCTCAACCACGCCTTCACCGAGTCGGGCATCAAGGATCTGACCACCCTGATACCGCTGATGTACCTGGTTCTGCTGGTGGCGATGATCGTCCTGCTGCGCTCGGTCTCGGCCACCATCGCCACCGTCGCGATCATCGGTCTGTCGGCAGCCACGGCGATGGGCATCGCCGGCTGGAGTCGAATCCTGCTCGAGCCGGTCTCGGCGCTCGCGCCAACCATGATCCTGACGATGGCGGTCGCCGACAGCGTTCACATCTTGGTCACCATGCTCGAAGGCATGCGCACGGGCCAGACCAAGCACGCAGCGCTGGTCGAGAGCCTACGGATCAACTTTCTGCCGGTGCTGATCACCAGCGTGACCACGGCAATTGGTTTCCTGAGCATGAACTTCAGCGACTCGCCGCCTCTCAACCGCCTCGGAACGATCACCGCGATCGGCGTCGGCGCCGCCTTCATCCTGTCGATCTCGTTCCTGCCGGCGCTCATCGCCATCCTGCCGGTGCGCGTCAAGGAGCGCGCTGCGCACCTGCGTCGAACGGTCTTCGATCGGCTGGGGGACTTCGTCGTCGCGCGCAGCCGGCCAATCCTGATCGGCACCGTGGCACTGGCCGTCGTGCTGATCGCCCTGGTGCCGACCAACACGGTGAGCGACGAGTTCATCAAGTACTTCGACGAGTCGATCCAGTTCCGGCGCGACTCCGACTTCACGGTCGCCAACCTGACCGGCATCTACCAGATGCAGCTGTCGCTCGACAGCGGCGAGACCGGCGGCATCAGCGAGCCTGCCTATCTCGCCAACCTCGACCGCTTCGTCGAGTGGCTGCGGACTCAGGACACCGTCGTCCACGTGAGCTCGCTCACCGACACCATGCGGCGACTGAACATGAACATGCACGGCGACGACCTCGGCTTCTACACACTGCCGGAGAACCGCGAGCTGGCGGCGCAGTATCTGCTGCTCTACGAGATGTCGCTGCCGAACGGCCTCGACCTCAACAACACGCTCAACGTCGACACGAGCTCGACCCGGGTGATCGCCACCGTGAGCGGCGGCGAGACCCGGGACTTTCTCCAGCTGGTCGATCGCGTCGAGTCGTGGCTGGCCGACAACCTGCCTCCCACAATGCACGCCCACGCCACCGGGCCCTCGGTCATGTTCTCGCGCATCACCCAGCGCAACATCCGGAGCATGGTGATCGGCACCGCGTTCGCGTTCCTGCTGATCTCCGGGATCCTGGTGTTCGCGCTGCGCAGTCTGAAGCTCGGCGCCCTGAGCCTGATCCCAAACCTGATCCCGGCGGCGATGGCGTTCGGCATGTGGAGCCTGCTGGTCGGCAAGATCGGTTTCGCGGTCTCGGTTGTCGCGGCGATGACCATGGGCATCGTGGTCGACGACTCGGTCCACTTCCTGATCAAGTACCTGCGCGCGCGCCGCGAGAAGGATCTCTCGCCACCCGACGCCATCCGCTACGCCTTCTCGTCCGTCGGCCGTGCCCTCTGGGTGACCTCGGCGGTGCTGGTGGCCGGGTTCGTCGTCCTCGCCCAGTCGACCTTCAAGCAGAACTCCGACATGGGCCTGCTGGCGGCGATCACCATCGGCTTTGCCCTGATCGCCGATTTCTTCCTCCTGCCGGGCCTGCTGCTGCTCGTCGACCGCGAGCGCCCCGAGCACGCGGCCGAAGCGCTTCCCGTGGCAGACCCACTTCCGACTCAGTAAATCCGCGGTAACCAACCCACCCATCGAAACGCCTGAACTCAGAGAGGGAACACAATGACTCGTACACCGCTTCACGACACCTTGGTCGCAGCGACCCTGGCGCTGGCGATCTTCACGCCGGCGGCGTCCGACGCCGCAACTCCCGCCGCAACTCCCGAACAGCGTGGTCTGGAGATCGCCCGCGAGCGCGACCGCCGCGACCTCGGCTTCAACGACTTCACTGCCAATCTGGTGATGACGCTCCGCAACAGCCACGGCGAGGAGAGCGTCCGCAGCTTGAGCTCGAGCACGCTCGAGCAGGAGGTCGACGGCGACAAAAGCCTGGTCGTGTTCGACTCGCCGAACGACATCGACGGCACCGCTCTCCTCACCTTCAGCCACAAGACCGGTGACGACGACCAGTGGCTCTACCTACCGGCGCTCAAGCGCGTCAAGCGCATCTCGTCGAGCAACAAGTCGGGGCCGTTCGTCGGCAGCGAGTTCGCCTACGAGGACATCTCGTCGCAGGAGGTCGAGGAGTACACCTACAAGTACCTCCGCGACGAGGAGCTCGACGGCTCGAAGACCTTCGTCATCGAGCAGTACCCGACCGA
>JAJCXP010000004.1 GCA_029263375.1 Acidobacteriota bacterium
CTCGTCGATGACCCAGCGCTGGGGACGGTCAAGGTCTTCGACTCGAGCGGCCAGCCCTACAAGACCATGTTCTGGATGCAGACGCGAGAGGAGTGGCCGATGGCCAAGGGTCGCGCGACCGTGACCGGCCTCTCGCCCGGCACCTGGAGCCTCCAGGTGACCACGCCCGACGGCCGGAGCTGGCAGGGACAGGTCCAGCTGGCGCCCGGCGACAACCCCGAGGTGGTCCTGTAGTAGGCCGCTTCGCGCGCCTAGCCTGACCTTCTCACCGGCTCGCGCAGCGAGCAGGCGTAGGTGCCTGAAGATGTGAGGCTTAGCGACCGAGGGCACCACAGGCGTATTGGACATACGGCGAGGATGCCCGACCGAGCGAAGTCTCGCAGATTCAGGTGCATACGGTTGCGCAGTAGGGAGCGGGCGAGAAGGTCCGGTTAGATACCCCGGTAGTGGCCGTAGACCTTCACGTCCATGCCGGCGCTGGCTTCCAGCAGCGCCGCCGAGGGCGCGCCGCAGACCGTCAGCTTCAGATCCGCGATCTCCGTCAGGGGGCCGAGCGCTTCACCGACGTGCGCAATGTGCTCGAGCACCGCATCGGAATCACGATAGCGCTCGAGCACGATGCATTCGGTTCGGTCGGCGTCGAAGCACCAGTCGTACTGGCGGGTCCCCTGGTCCTGCTCCTTGACGATCCCGAGACAGGTGTCGGCAAGCTCCATGAAGCGCTCCAGTTGGCCCTCGTGGATCTTGAAGTGAGCGATGACGTGCAGATCGTCCATGGTGGGTCTCCTTTCGTCGACAGTCGGCGTCTATCCGATCAGCCCGAATCCGGCCAGCAGGACCAGGGTCACGGCGATCGGAATGATGAAGCGGATCAGTGGCCCCCACCACCCCGCGACTCTGGTCCAGCCGCTCCCCGCATTGGTTTCCTGGCGAAAGCTCCGCCAGCCCCAGACGTAGGCGACGTAGAGCGAGATGAGCAGGCCGCCCATCGCCAGCAGATAGTCGCCCGAGATCCGGTTGGTGAAATCAAAGATGTCCATCCCCATGATTCGCACGTCTGCCCACGGCCCCTGGGACAGGATCACCGGGACGCAGAGCACGAACGACCCGACGGCCGCGATCGTCACCGCGTGCTCACGGACAATCGCGCAAGAGTCCATCAGCGACGCCACCAGGATCTCGAACATGGCGAGCTGTGAAGTGAGGCCCGCGACCAGCAACAGGAAGAAGAACGCCGTGCCGAAGACGGCGCCGCCCGGCATCTGCGCAAACAGCGCCGCCATGGTGACGAACAGCAGACCGGGCCCCTGGTCCGGATTCATGCCGAACGCGAACAGCGCCGGGAAGATGATCAGTCCGGCGATGAACGCGATGCCGGTGTCGAACATCACCACGATCGCCGCGTTGCCCGGCACGTCGCTGTCCTTCGGCAGGTAGCTCCCCAGACCGAAGGCCACCGCCATGCCGATGCCGATCGAGAAGAACGCCTGGCCGAGGGCGGCGAGGATCGACGAGCCGGTGAGCGCCGAGAAGTCGGGCTTCAGGTACCAGGCGAGGCCCGCACTCGCGCCTGGATAGCTCAGGCCGCGGATCGCAAGGCCGACCAGGAGCACCACCAGCAGCGGCATCAGGAACTTGGCGACCCGCTCGATCCCTTTGGCAACGCCGCGCCGTACCACCAGCGCCATGAACAGGACCACCAGCGCCGAGTAGCCGATGATCGGCCCAGGCGTCGAGATGAACGTCTCGTAGTGGAGGCGTGTTTCGACCGGTGTCGCGCCGAGGTCGGCGCCGGTCACGGTCTTGAGCAGGTAGGCGACCAGCCAGGCGATCAACATCACGTAGTAGGCGGTGATCAGGACCGAGGCCGTGACTCCGAACCAGCCGATCAGGTTCCAGGGGCTGACTTTCGATCCGGTCAGGCGCTCCATGCCGGCGATCGGCGTCAGCTGACTTTTGCGGCCGAGGCTGATCTCGGCGGTCATCAACGGAATCCCGATCAGTACCGCGAAGGCCACGTAGACGATCAGAAACGCGCCGCCACCGTTCTCCCCGACCAGGTAGGGGAAACGCCAGATGTTGCCCAGCCCGACCGAGAACCCGGCCGTCGCCAGAACAAATCCCAGCCTGCTCCCCCAGTGCTCGCGCATCCGGCGTTACCTCCTTGGAGAGTTCGAGCCCCGTCGCTCGCGTGTCGGCCGATCCTACTCGACGCCTCCGGTCTCCCGTCGAGTCTCACGAAGGCCGCTCACTGCGTCGAGCGCACCCTTCGCTGCATGGATCGGGGAATCGATCGAAGACGATCGTAATACTGAACCATGCTGAGAACACTCCTCCTGGCTGTCGGTCTCGGCACTGTCGCCCTGCCGGCCGCCGCTCTCGCCGAATCGCCGCTGCTTCTTCGGAACGTTCACCTGGTACCTATGACTGCCGAAGGGGTGGTCGAAGGCGTCTCGGTCCTCGTTCGAGACGGCAAGATCGCAGCGATCGGCCGGGACGGCACCCTCGACCAGCCGACTGACGCCCGGATCATCGACGGCCGCGGCCGCTACCTGATGCCCGGCCTGATCGAGATGCACGTGCACCTCAGAAGGCGGATCGCCCTCGACCTCTTCCTCGGCCACGGCGTTACCACGGCGCGCAACATGGACGGCACCGATCAAGTGCTCGCCTGGCGCGACGCCATCGCCGACGGGTCGCTGCGTGGGCCGGCGCTCACCAGCGGCAGCCCGTTCCTCCACCGGTCGGCCCAGGACAGTCCAGAGCGCTTCGTCGGCTCGGTGGACGACGCGGTCCGGATGACGAACCTGTATGCGTCGCGGGGCTACGACTACATCAAGATCGCAGAGCTCGACGACGAGCCGTTCTACTCCCTGATGGCCGAGGCGGAGCGAGTCGGTATCCCGGTGGTCGGCCACATCCCGAACTACGATCTCGATCTCGCCCGCATCCTCGAGGCGCGGATGAGCTCGATCGAGCACATCGAGGAGCTGTTCCGAGTCTACTTCGAGTACCAGCCCGACGAGTCGAAGATCCCGGCTTTCGTCGAGCTGGTGCGCCGCTCGGGCGTACCGATCTCGACCCTGATCGCCAGCGAGGAGGTCAAGAACGAGCTGTTCGCCGAGCGTAAGGCCTACCTGACCGAGGAGCGCCGCGCCTGGATCGAGCGCTACGGTGGCCCCGCCGCGGTCGAGGGCCTCGGGTCCACCATCGAGGCGATCGACAACGGCGACTGGGAACGACACTGGGTCGATGTCGACTTCCTGCTGCGCCTGGTGCGCGAGCTGCACGACGCGGGCGTCGTGCTGGTGCCCGGCACCGACTCCGGCGGCAGCGTCCTGATCTCGGGACTCGGGCTGCACCGCGAGCTCGAACTGTTTCAGAGGGCCGGCCTGTCGCCCTACGAGGCGCTGCGCACCGCAACCGTGAACGCGGCGCGGGTGCTCGGCAAGCTCGACCGCATCGGCACCATAGAGGTCGGCAAGGACGCCGATCTGATCCTGACCGAGGGCAATCCGCTCGTCGATCTCGCGGCGGCTCGCGAGCCGGTGGGGATGGTCCTGGCGGACAGGTGGATCGACGCCGATGAACTTGCCGAGCTGCGTGGCAGGACGATCGCCGACGAGCCCTAGCCCGTCGTTCTCACGCCGTTGCGGCGGCCGCAGGTTAGAGTCGCCTCCAGGTTGACCTCGCCCCGTCGCTGGTTCGCGCCCTACCCGTTCGAGATCTACGTCTGGCCGATGGCCCTGGCCTCGGCCGCGGCGCTCAAGCTCTGGGGACTGCGAATCGACTGGAACACCGCCGTATACACCTTCCGGCCGTTCGTCTACCAGGCGCCCCGCCTGCTGCTGCTCGGAGTGACCCTGCGGCTCGCGTACCTGTCGGTGCGTGCCATCAGAGAGCGAAGCAAGGAGCCGCTCGAGGACTACCTCCGGGCGGTTCTCCGACCCGGCTGGCTGATCCTCTGGCTGCGCATGTACCTCGCCTACATGGTGCTCAACTACGTCTACTTCTGGGTCAAGGTGGCGATTCCGCTGGTCAACTTCAACCTGTGGGACGCGCGGCTCTGGGCCCTCGATCGCATCCTGCACCTGGGCTTCTCGCCCAGCATCTTCCTGGTCGAGCTCACCCGGGGAACGGCCCTGCCCGCGCTCCTCGACCTCTGGTACGGCATCTGGATCCAGACCGTGATCTGGACCATCGCCTTCTTCGCCTGCGCCCGCGAAGCGCGCCTGCGCCGCAGCTTCCTGCTCTCCTGCTGCCTGCTCTGGTCGGTCGGCACCTGGCTATACATGTCGGTCCCGGCGCTCGGGCCGTGCTACACCCAGCCCAAGGTGTTCGCCGAGGTGCTCCCCGACATGCCGAGGGCTCAGGGCGGCCAGGAGCTGCTGTGGCAGAACTACCAGCAGGTGCTGATGGGGCGCGAGGGCCCGCTGCGCCGGTTCAACCCCACCCGCGGCATCGCCGCACTGCCCAGCCTGCACGTCGCCGCCCACTTCCTGTTCGCGCTCTGGTGCCGGCGCTTCGCGCGACCCTTCTACCTGTTCTTCCTTATCGCCACCTTCCTGACCTTCCTGGGCTCGATCATCAGTGGCTGGCACTACGCGGTCGACGCCTACCTCGGGCTGGCTCTGGCGTGGGGATGCTACTGGCTGGCGTGCCGGTGGGATCCGCCGGAGACCGCCGAGCCGACGCCTGCGAACGGTCAAGCGTGAACACTCCAGCCCATACGATCGCGAACCTGCTGGTCCTCGGCCGAGCCGATCAACCAGGCTCGATCTGGCCAATCGCAGTTGGGAGCATCCTTCCCGACGCGCCGATGTTCCTGTTCTACGCCATCGAGAAGGCGCGCGGCGTGGCCGAGAGTGTGATCTGGGGCGAGCGCTACTTCGACGCCGGGTGGCAGACGTTCTTCGATCTGTTCAACTCCCTGCCGCTCATCGGTCTCGGTGCGGTCGTCGCGTGGCGGCTGGGCACGGCGCGCTGGCTAGCGCTGTTGCTGAGCATGGGGCTCCACTGTCTGTTCGACCTGCCTCTGCATCGCGACGACGCCCACCGCCACTTCTTCCCGCTCTCCGACTGGAGGTTCGAGAGCCCGGTCTCCTACTGGGACCCCTCGTCCGGCGGCTACTTCGTCTCTCTGGCCGAGATCGCCCTGGTGCTGGTGGGCTCGGTGGTCCTGTGGCGCCGACTACCCCGCGCCGGACATCGATGGCTGGTCGCGGGCGTCGCCGTCCTGTACGCCCTCTACTTCCTCTACGTCGCAGCGGTCTGGATGTAGTCCGGCTGCTGGCTCTAGCGCACGAAGACCTCGTAGCCGATGACGACACTCGGATCCTCGAATTTGGTCATCACGAGATCCAATGTGTATTCGCTGCCGGGCACGATGTTCTCCTGCAGAAGGGTCGTCCACTCGCGGGCGGTCCCGCCCACCGC
>JAJCXP010000005.1 GCA_029263375.1 Acidobacteriota bacterium
CAAGGACCGGGTCGGCCTGCGCAAGGCGCGCGTCTCCTCACTGCGGGAGTTCGAGAATCTGGTCGACCAGGGCCAGGACATTCGCGCGAAAACGCGCCGGGCGACTTCGAAGCGCACCCGCAAGGGCCGCTCACAGCGCCACGGCAACGATCCGCTCGAAGCGTGGCGCAAACAGCTGACGACCATCCGCGAGGCGGTCGACGGACAGGCGCTAGCGGCCGCGGAGACCACCAGCCCCGCGGCCAAAGATGTCGATCGGCTGCGTTTCCTGATCAACACCAGCGCGAGCTCGCCAGAAGCCGGGCTGGTTCTCGACGTTTTCGCGACCCGCCCGGGAGGATCGGAGGCGGCGGCGAAGCTCCAGAAGGCGAGCGTCGACCCCGACGATCTCGCCGGGCTGTTCCTCCAGGCGGTCGACGACGAGGACGCGATCGGCAGCCTACCGATGATCACGGCGCTGCCACCCGAGGCGCCAAGTCGACAGCGCGGCGGCAGGCACCGGCCGGCGCCTTCCCGTTCGGAGCTGATCCGTCGCTTTCGGATGCCGCCCGAACTGTTCGACAAGGTCCTGCCGGCGCTGACCACCAAAGGTAGGCTTGGCTGGTGGGACGGCCGACCGCGCTCGGTCCGTCATCTGCTCACCTGGGACGACGGACCGCCTTGGCGGCTGGCGCTGCGCCTGGAGGCCGGCGCTAGCCAGGCGCGGCTCGCCGGCAACCTGGTGCGCGAGGGCGACCGCATTCCGGTCAGCGAGCCCAGCCTTGTCGTTTCGACCGCCAACGGCAAGGCGAAGACCGGCAGCTTCCTGGTCTTCAAGAACCACCTGGCACGGTTCGAGCCATCCGGCGCCCACGACGCCGCCTGGATCGGTGCCATGCGCGACATGGAAGAGATCGTGGTGCCGGACGAGTATCTCGGCGAGGCGTTCTCGGCCCTGGTCGAGATCCCGGGCATGCCGAGCATCGAGGGGCCCGACGAATTCAAGCTCACCGAGGAGCGCTCGGCGCCGCAGCCGAAACTGGTGCTCGAATCGGAGGCCGCCGTGCTACCCAACGCGCCGCTGCTGGCCAAGCAATCGTTCCTCTACGGCTCGCTCGAGGTGAGCGCCGAGGATTCGAATCCGGCGGTGATCGACTGGCAGGACGGGACCTTCGTGCAGCGCGACTTCGATGCCGAGCACGAGGCGCTGCTACGCCTGCTCGAAGCCGGCGCCCAGCCGATGGCCGCGGGCGTCGATCACGCTCTGCAGGTGGCGCAAGCCGATCTGCCGAAGGTGGTCGAGCCGCTGCTGACCGAGGGGTGGCTGGTGGAGGTTCGGGGCGCCTCCCTGAGCCTGCCCGACCCACCCTCGATGCGCGTCGAGAGAACCACCGACTGGTTCGAGCTCAGCGGCGCTACCGACTTTCGCGGCAATCGCGTCGAGCTCAAGAAGATTCTCGAGACGATCTCGACCGGCGACCGCTTCATCGAGTTCGACGACGGCTCGCACGGCCTGCTGCCGGCAGCCTGGATGGACAACTTCGACTCGCTGTCGAAGCTCGCCCACGAGGACGATGACGGCAAGCTCAAGTTCCTGCCCTCGCAGGCGCTGCTGGTCGACGTACTCCTCAGCACCATGCCGCCCGCCGACATCGACGGCTCGTTCACCAAGCTGCGCGAGAAGCTCGGCTCGTTCGAGAGCATCAAACCCAAGAAGGAGCCGCGCGGCTTCTCCGGAACCTTGCGTACCTACCAGCGCGAGGGGCTGGCCTGGCTCGACTTTCTGCGTGAGTTCGGACTCGGCGGGGTGCTGGCCGATGACATGGGCCTGGGCAAAACAGTACAGGTGCTGGCGCTCATGCGCGCCAATCGCACGCCCGCGAAGACCAGCGGCCTACCGAGCCTGGTGCTCGCGCCGCGCAGCCTGGTCTACAACTGGATCGACGAGGCAAAGCGTTTCACACCGTCGCTCAAGGTGGTCGAATACCACGGGCCAGGGCGCCAGGCGATTCAGGAGAAGTTCTCTGACTTCGACATCATCGTCACGACCTACGGCACGCTGCGCCGCGACGTCGACTTCCTGGCCACCGTCCAGTTCGACACCCTGATCCTCGACGAGGCGCAGGCGATCAAGAACCGCGACTCACTGTCGGCCAAGGCGTGCCGGCTTCTGCGGGCCAACCATCGACTCGCGCTCACCGGAACACCGATCGAGAATCATCTCGGCGAGCTCGGCTCGATCTTCGAGATCATCAACCCGGGCCTGCTCGGCAGCCTACCGCGGCTCGAGATTCTAGGCGCCAGCCGGGTCGCTAGCCGGCAGGAGTTGAAGCTGGTCGCAGAGGGCATCCGACCCTTCATCCTGCGGCGCACCAAGGCCGAGGTGCTCAAGGATCTGCCGCCCAAGACCGAGCAGATCCTCTACTGTTCGCTCACCGAGGGGCAGCAGGAGATCTACGACAAGTTGCGGCTCGCCTACCAGGGCACTCTCCTGGGCGAGATCGAGGGCACCAAGAAGAAGGGCTCGGCGATCCAGGTTCTCGAGGCGCTCCTGCGGCTGCGCCAGGTCGCCTGCCACCCCGGACTGGTTGACGAGAAGTGGGAGGACGCCGGCAGCGCCAAGCTCGAAGCGCTCTTCAATCAGGTCGACGAGATCCTCGAAGAGGGGCACAAGGTGATCGTCTTCTCGCAGTTCACCAAGCTGCTGGCCTACGTGCGCGCAGACCTGGACGCGAGAGGTGCGAACTACGCCTATCTCGACGGCAAGACCCGCGATCGAGGCGCGGTGGTCGAGCGCTTCCAGACCGACCCCGAGACCAATCTGTTCCTGATCAGCCTGAAGGCGGGAGGCCTCGGTCTCAACCTGACCGCGGCGGGCTATGTGTTCCTGCTCGATCCCTGGTGGAACCCGGCGGTCGAGGCCCAGGCGATCGACCGCGCCCATCGCATCGGCCAGACCCAGCCGGTGTTCGCCTACCGGATGATCGCGCGCGGCACCGTCGAAGAGAAGATTCTCGAGCTACAAGACTCGAAGCGCAAGCTGGTCGAGGCGGTGCTCGGCGGCGACGAGCACTCGATGCCGAGCCTGACGGCCGACGACCTCCGGATGCTATTGAGCTGATCGCTCAGCCATTCCCGCTGCCCGCCAGGGCGTCGAGCGCTGTCGCGACTGAAGCGTGGTCTCCGGCAAGCACTAGCGCATCGCCCTCCAGCAGCGAGAGGTCGGCCGCCGGGTGGGCGAGCACCTCGTCGTTGCGGATGACCCCCAGGATCGTCGCTCCGGTGTCCCGACGGAGATCGAGCTCCCGGATCGTTCTGCCGTTGGCCCAGTGTCCGGTCTGCAGCACGTAGGTCTCGGCCGTGCCCGCCGTCAGCACGTTGAGCAGGTTCTCCGTGAGACCGATTCGCGGACGGACCGTGAGCAGCGCCTCGTAGTGGTGCTCCTTGAGCAGGGCGATCGCGGAGCGCACCGCCTGACGTGGCAGTTGCAGGCTCTCCAGGACACGATGGGTCAGCTCGATCGAGGTCTCCAGATCCTCGGTCACCACCTCGGTGGCGCCCAGACGCAGGAGCTCGCGCATTTCGACCGTGTCTTCGGCTCGAGCAACCAGGTGGAGCGAGGCTGAGAGCTCACGCGCGACCCGAACGGCGCGCCGGGTCGCTTCCCGGTCCGACAGAGCGAGCACCAGGACCGAAGCCTCCGGCACCCCGAGTGACACTTGAATGTCGCGCCTCGATACGTCGCCCAACATCACCGAGTCGCCCTTGGATCGCATCTCACGCACCACCGAAACGTCGACGTCCACCATCTCGAAGTGCTTGCCGGCCTGCCTCAGGACGCGTGCAATGTGGCGACCATTCAGACCGCAGCCGGCGATGACCGTGTGCCCGCGGCGGTGCCCGGCTCGCTGTTCGCTGCGCGCGAACTCCGCCTTCGGCTCGAAACGGGTCAGCAAGGGAGTCGCGGCGGCGAGGACGATCGGGGTCAGCAACATCGACAGCACGCTGGCGGCGATCAGTTGGCCGTGCAGCCCGGCCGGCACCAGCCCTTCGCTCGCGCCGAGCTGAAGTAGCACGAAGGAGAACTCTCCGATCTGGCTCAGTGCGAGCGCGGTCAAGAGCGCCGGCCGCAGCAGGTATCCCAGAAGGCGGGCGCTGGCCAGGACGATCAACGCCTTACCCACGATGATCGCCACGGTGATGCCCAGGATCGCCGGGGCATCGGTCGCGAGCAGGCCGATCGGCAGCAGCATGCCGATCGACGTGAAGAAGATGCTGCCGAAAACGTCTCGGAACGAGCCGACTTCGGCCTGGATCTGGTAGCGCAGGTCCGAGTCCGCAAGAGCGACGCCGGCCAGGAACCCCCCGAGGGCCATCGACAGGCCGAGCTCGTGGGTCAGGAGCGCGGCGCCCAGGCAGGTGAAGAGCGCGGCCAGGATCAGTAGCTCGTGTATGCCGGACTCGGCGAGCCGACCGAACAGCCAGGGCATCAGGAGTCGGGCCACCAAGAAGACTCCGACGGCGACCAGCAGGCCGGTTCCGGAGCGCGCCAGGGTCGGCCAGAGATCCGCGGTCTCGTCGCCTTTGCCGATGCTCGCCAGGATCGGCACGAGCAGGAGCATCGGCACGATCAGGATGTCCTGGAACAGCAGCATGGCGAGCGACAGGCGACCGTGCGGCGCACTGCTCTCGCGCCGGTCCCGATGCAGCTTGAGCACGATCGCGGTGCTGCTCAGCGTCGTCACGAAACCGCAGAAGACCGCTAGCGGCCAGCTCGCGCCGAGCAGGCGAGCCACGAGGGCGGCGACGCCGGCCGTGACCAGGCTCTGGAGGAGGCCGCCCAGTACGAAGCTCCGGCCGAGCTGGCGGAGCTCCGCTCGAGACAACTCGAGGCCGATGACGAACAGCATCAGCACCACCGCCAGCTCGGCGAACACTTCGACGTGCGCCGTCTCCTTGACCAGCCCGAGCGCCGACGGTCCGATCGCGACACCGGTCAGAAGGAAGCCGATGATCGCCGGCACCCGCAAGCGGTAGCTGATCGACGCCACCACCAGGGCGGCACCGAACACGACCACGATCTCGAGCAGCACCGCGAACATCAGGCGCTCGGATCAGACATTGACGAACAGCCAGGCGACATAGATGACATAGAGGATTCCCAGGGTGAGCCCTTCCCAGCGACCCAGCCGCCGACCGGTGAGCATCAGCGGCCACACCAGCGCGCTGATGCCGAGCATCACGAGCATATCGACCATTGCGCTCGAAGCGTCGATGCTGATCGGCCGGATCAAGATGGTGCTGCCAAGGATGAACAGGATGTTGAAGACGTTCGACCCGATCAGGTTGCCGAGAATGATGTCGCCCTCACGCTTGGCGGCGGCGACCAGGGTGCCGGCCAGCTCGGGCAGACTGGTTCCGAACGCGACCACCGTGAGACCGATCACCCGCTCCTCGACTCCGAATGCGCGCGCGATCCCGACCGCGCCGACGATCAGCGCCTTGGCGCCCAGGGCGAGGCTGACGATGCCGATCGCCACCAGCGCCAGGAGCCACCAGACACTCTGCTTGCGCCCCTGGGCGAACTCGTCGTCGAAGGTCTTCTCCACCAACGGATCTTCGCGCTCGGCCCTGAACAGCACCCACAAGAAGCCGACCAGCATTACCAGCAGCAACGAGCCTTCGAGACGTCCCAGCTCGCCATCGCGAGCCACGAAGATCATCAGGACGCTCGCGCCGAGCATGATCGGCATCTCCCGGCGCAGGAAGCGCGCCTCGACCTGGAGCGTGTAGATCATCGCCCCGAGCCCCAGCACGAGCCCGAGGTTGGCGATGTTCGAGCCGACGACGTTGCCGAACGCCACCTCGGGCGCCCCTTCGAGTGCGGCCGTCAGCGTCGCGGCGAGCTCCGGCGTCGAGGTGCCGAGCGCGACCACCGTCAGCCCGATCACCATCGGCCGGATGCCGAGGCGCAGGGCGAGCCGTCGGGCACCGCCGACCAGCGCCTCGCCGCCGCCGTAGAGCAGCACGACGCCGAGCAGGATCCAGAGGAGGTCGGTCACGACGCCAGTCTATGTCGGTCTTCGTCCGCTGCGCCTGATGCTCGATGGCAAAGGCAGCGAGATGACTTCGATCAGCCATCTCAGTGACAGCTCCGCCGACAGTCGTGACGGCGCCTCTTGCCGTCTAGGACGGATCCTGCGCCCGAGTTCTGTCAGGCGCGATCGGGGCTAGCGCACCGGAGCGCCGGACTCGAGCAGGAGCGCCCGGTAGAGCTCTCGTGTCGCCTCGATTCTGCTCTCCAGTAAGCCCCGCTGCGCCCGCCAACGCTCCAGCGTCTCCGCGGACGTGTCCCAGAACATCAGATCGTCCCGGGGCTCGATCGCGGCGCTCTCGAGCTCGTCGAGCTGCGCCAGGAGCAGCGGCACGATCTCCTCGGCGGCGCCCGGCTTGGCGAACGAGCCACCAGCCACCGTCACGTACACCGGGGCGCTGTGAGCAACCACCGTGTTCCAGCGCTCGGTGTAGTGGCCGTAGGTACGGAGCGCGATCCACATGCCGCCGGTCGCCACCAGGTCGTGCGCGAGCTCGAGCAGCTCGGCGCCCCCTTCCGAAGTGACCGTGGCCACGACTTCACCGTGCACCACCAGCTCCACTCTCGCGAGCCGGTCCCAGTCGGGGTTCATGCGCGCCGATGCCCGAACCCGGATCGGCGTTCCTGCTTCGACGTCGAGCGACTCGCCCATGCCACGACCGTTTATGTCGAGCTCCAGCAGCGGGCCGTTGGTGACGAACGTCCGGCCCGCCTCCAGGCCATCGAACCAGGCCTGGGCGGTCGCGTTCTCGCCGACGTCGACGTAGTTGCGCACCGTGCCCGGAAGGTCGACATAGGGGAAGTCCGAGCCCGCCGAGGGCACCAGCTGGTAGCCCAGATTCAGGAACGGATACCAGACCTCCAGATCGCACAGGCCGATCTGCAGAACCTCGACAAAGTCGACCTGTCCGTGCGGTACGTCGAGCGCCAGCCCGCGCATGATGTGAAACCAGCCGGCGGACAGGTGAGCGTAGCCGGACAGACCACCCTGGCGGTGCACCTCGTCGAACAGCTCGTGGTAGAGGAAGTAGCGGTCGAGATCGCGCACCGGCCGCTTCAGGTTGAGCGAGATCGTGTGGCCGCGGTGGCCGGTAGTCGGATCCTCCTGCCCCGAGACCAGGGTGCGGCCTCCCTCCTGATAACGGCCCTCCATTCCGAAAGCGTACTGGTCGAACCAGGTGCGCTTCACGTTGCCGATCCGAAGAAGGTTCGAGACGTGCAGATCCTCGGCGGCCATCTGAGCCAGGATCGCGGCGTTCTCTTCTGCGCGACGCTCGATGTGGACGTGAGGATCGCCGGAGAGCCAACCCGACTTCGGCAGGTCGACCCAGCGCTCGAGCGCCAGCTCGACCTCGAGGCTCTCCCCCGGTCGGATCTCGATCTCCCGGCTGGCGATCCGGTACTCGAGGCCCTTGCTAGCGACGATCCGGTAGCTGCCGGCCGGCAGCTCGGCGTCATAGCTACCATCGGCGTAGAACACCCACCGGTTCTCGACCGGCCACAGCGAGCCCGTCCGCACCGGCAGCATGCGCACCGGCTCGTAGAAGTGCTCGACCAGAAGAGCGCTGTCACTAGGCAGCGGCGCACGGCCGTCGGCGTCATAGAGCCCGACCCGTACCTCGGTCGGGGCAAGTGTGGCGATGTCGACGAACCGCAGGGAGAGCGCACCGGCCGCGGCCGGGGCCGGTGTCGTGTGGCTGCGCACGATCTCGATGCCGCAGATCGCGAGCGGCCCCTCGCCCCACACCGCGGCGATCCCGAGATCGGTTCCGAACGAGCCCCGGTTGGCGAAGCGCGCCCGGTCCAGGGTCACGTGGACCCGTTGCAGCCGAGAGCCGCGCGCGGGGATCTCGACCTCTTGGGTCGACTGCGTCCCCCCGGCGCGATCGTGCGCGACCACGAAGCGCTCCGGAGAGCTCTCGGTGTCGATCAGCAGATCGAGCTCGACCCGCTCGTCGATGTCGAAAGCGAACTCGTCAGCAACGTCGAACCCGAGCAGGCCGCCGACGATGCAGGTTCGATCGCCGACCTTCTCAACGCCGCTCGAGGGCGGCGCTCGCAGGCCGAGGGTGCGACCGAGCGCCAGAGACCGAGTCACCTGGCCACTCGAGAGCGGCAGCTCGACGTGAAAGCGCGGGTCGTCGCCATGCGCGTGTAGTGGCGCGGCACAGAGAAGGATGGCGACCAGGAACGACTTCATCACGCGAGCATTCGTCGACACGCTAGCGCACCCGCAGCAGGGCCAGACTGTTGTCGAGCGGCCGATCGGCATCTATGTACTGAGCCGTGACGCGCGCGCCCACCGCGGTCTGGAGGATCCCGTCCTGCGGCACGACCGGGCCGGCCACCGTCGGGATCGCTGCGGCGAGGACGAAGATGCCGCTGTCCGGTGCGCTCTCAGCCAGCGTTACCGTTTCGCGATCGCCGGTCAGCCGGTCGCGCAGAGCGACCACGACCGACTCGACGGCTCCGGGGTCGACGTTCTGATCCAGGTCGTCGACCTCCACGAAGAGATCGTCGCCGACCCGAATCTGCCGCAAGAGACCGCCGCCGGCGTCGACGAAGCCTACCCCGTGCAGCGCGTCGTACATCGCCTGAATGTAGCGCTCGCCGGTCAACCGGAGCGCCTCTTCGTCGCGCGGCCCGCCGTCGTACTCGGGCGTGTGCACCACCCAGTCGAGCCAGTGGTAGAGCTCCACCCGGGACATCCCGTTCTGGCCGCTGTTCTCGGTCCAGTCGAACACCGCCGGCTCGTAGGCGGTGTAGAACGCCGTGTCGGCAACCCCCTCGAGGTAGGCCGGGTGGGTCGCGCCCACCGGCAGGCCGCCATCGCTGTTGAGAAAGCCGCCGTCGACACCCGTCGACCAGCCGTGGTGATCGCCGGCCGAGCGCGGCTGACCCGGAAGCGCGCCGATGTCGGTCTGGATCAGGAACACCTCCGGCTGCTGACTCCCGGTCGGACCGGTCGCACTCCAGTCCCGGTTCAGATCGACGCCGTTGGCGTTCCAGCGCTGATCGAGCACGATGCCGTCGGGATTGACCAGGGGGTAGAAGACCCATCGGGTCGTGCGCGTGATCTCGCGCGCCGGCTGGGTCGAGCGCAGGCCGAGCAGGAAGTCGAGCATGCCTTCGAAGACGAACGAGGAGGCCCACTCGTCGCCGTGCTGCCGGATCAGGACGACCATCGTCCGCTTGTGCGCCGGTGGGAAGCCGCCGGCCGGGTCGTCGAAGATGAGCTTGTTGATCGCTCGACCCTGGACCGAGAGCCCGAGCTCGCTGAGAGCGATGCGGGGATCGGAAGGCAAGCCGGCGAGGTAGGCCGTGTACTCACCGTAGCTGTAGCCGCTGGCCGCTACCGGCGAACCGCCTGGAGGGACGAGCTCGATCAGCTCCCGTTCGCGGGCGACCTCGACGGTGAGCTCGGCGCCGCCCGGTCGATCGTCCAGGCGCAGAGCGCGCCAGGTGCCCGGGCCGACCAGGGCGCGAGCCGACCAACCGGCCGGCAGATCCGGGAACCGGAGGTGAACGCGCTCCCCGACCGCCGCTCGCAGCTCGAACGCCGGTCGGATCGCCGCGGGCTCGCCGTCGATCCCGACCCGGACGCGGCCGCCCTCCTCGGTGAAGGTGAGGGTCGTCCCGGACTCGGTCAGGTCTCGATAGCGATCAACGGCGGCTGCGCCCGCCGGCGCGACCGCGGAGATCAGCAATCCGCCTGCAACGAGTATCCAGATCGAGTGATGTCTCATGAAGCTCCTCCGGTTGTCGTCAGGCGAGACTACACGGCGGAGGGTGAGAGTCGCTTCAACGGGGCTCGCCGTCGTCGAACAATCTTCAGGGAGTGCGAGAATCGACTCTCACCGTAGCTCGAACGACTGGAGCGCACCATGCAGACCCGCCGCCATCGCCACCGAACAGCAGTCGGCCCGATCCTGCTGCTCCTGGTCACTCTCGGGCTCCGCGCCGAGGCCCAGAGCGCCCAGCCGCCGCTGCTGCCGGAGCCGGCCGTCAGAGCGATCGCCGAGGAGCTCTCGGGCACCGCGGCTCGCCACACGGTTCAAGAGCTCTCCCTCCATCACCGCACCCGCGCGTCCCGTGGCTTTGGCGCCGCCGCCGATGCGATTCGTGCCCGTGCCGAGAGCTACGGCCTGAGCGACGTCGAGGTTGTTCGGCTGCCAGCCGACGGCGAGGTCTTCTACGGTACCCAGCGCTCGCGACCGGCCTGGAACGTCGAGCACGCCGAGCTCTGGGAGCTGGAGGAGCTGAACGGAGAGTGGGTGGACGGCGAGCTGATTGCGGATTGGAGAACCCGCCCGGTGACCGTCGCGCAGGACAGCGCCAGCGGCGAAACGGCGGCCGACCTGGTCGACGTCGGCGCCGGCAGCGATCCGTCCGACTACGAGGGCAAGGAGATCGAGGGGCGTCTGGTGCTCACCTCGTCGCAACCCGGCGCGGTGGCCGCGCTCGCGCTCGAGCGCGGCGCCGCAGGCATCGTCTCGTACGCCCAGAACCAGCGCAGCGCCTGGTGGGGGGAGGATCGCAACCTGGTGCGCTGGGGTCATCTCGACACTTTCCCGCCCCCCGAGACGTTCGGCTTCATGGTCACCGTCAACCGCGCGCTGGCCTGGCGCGAGCGGCTGGTGCGCGGCGAGACCGTCCGGCTGCGAGCCTCGGTGAGCACCACTCGCGAACCCGGCAGCTACGACATCGTCACCGCCACGATCCCGGGCACCGACCCCGATCTGGCGATGCAGGAGATCGTCTACTCCTGCCATCTCGATCATCAGCGCCCGGGCGCCAACGACAACGCCAGCGGCTGCGCGGCGATCCTCGAGGTCGCGCGCACCCTCGGCAAGCTGATCGGCGAGGGCAAACTGCCGCCGCCGCGGCGAACTCTCCGGTTCGTCTGGCCGCCCGAGATCGAAGGCACGATCGCGCTGCTCAACGCGCACCCCGATCTGGTCGCCAGAGCGCGCGCCGTGATCCACATGGACATGGTCGGCGGGCTCGAGGACGCGACTCGCTCGATGCTCCATGTCACCCGCTCGCCGCGCAGTCTGCCGACGGTCGTCAACGACGTCGCCGAAGCGTTCGCCCGCTTCGTCAACCAGCAGTCCTACGACTACGCGGCGAGCGGCGTCGCGGACTACCCGCTGGTCGATCCCGAGGGAAGTCGCCAGGCGCTGCGGGCGCAGATAGCGGACTTCTCGACCGGCAGCGACCACCAGGTCTGGACCGAGGGCTCGTTCCAGGTGCCGGCGATCTACCTCAACGACTGGCCCGATCGCTACATCCACACCCACGCCGACGGCGTCCAGAACATCGACCCGACCAAGCTGCTGCGGGCGGCATTCATCGGCGCCGCCAGCGGCTACTACCTGGCCACGATCCGGGAAGACGACGTGCCCGACCTGCTCGAGGTGACCCGCGGGCACGCCCTCGAGCGCACCGCCGCGGCGCTCGCCAGGTCGACGCAGGTCGAGGGTGAAGAGGCGACGAACCTCCTGCGTCATCACGCCGCCTACGAGACCGGTGTGCTCCAGTCGATCGGCCCGCTCGCGCCCTGGCCGGTGACGAGCCTCGAGGTCGTCAGAGCGATGAGCGAGGAGATCGCGACGCTGGTCGGCTCGCCACCACCACCAGCGGCGGCGAGCGAGGACGTCGTCTGCACCCGGACGCCGGAGCCGAAGGGGCCGCTGTCGGGATTCGGCTACAGCTGGCTCGACGATCATCTGAAGCGCGCCGGCCTCGAGCGCCCCGAGCTGCTGAGCTACCGGGGGCTCTGGGGCTCCGGCTCCGAGTATGCGTACGAAGCGCTCAATCTGCTGAACGGACAGCGCAGCGTGCGCGAGGTGCGCGACGCGGTGGCGGCCACCTACGGCCCGGTGCCGCTAGACACCGTTCGGTCCTATCTCTCCGCTCTCGAAGCGATCGGCCTGGTGAGCTGCGGTGCGCCGGTGAGCTTCGAAGCGATGATGGCGGCCAGCACCGCGCCGCTGGCCGAGCGCGCGCCCCGGTTCGCACCGCCCGAGAACACCGTCGATCTGAGTCTCGGCGGCTACGCCAAGGTACTGTGCACCGCGGTGCTGGTCAACGGTCGCGAGGTCGAGGAGGCGGCGCGGAACAGCGCGTACCTGTTTCTGCCGCCCGAGGATCAGCCGAGCCTCGCCGACGTCGTCGTCGACCGCGATCGGGGCGAGGTCCATGTTCTGCGCGAGGGCGCGGTCATCCGCACCGCCCGACTGCACGGCGACCAAGGCTGCATCAGCCTGCCGCCCGGCGGCGACGAGATCTACTTCGAACCGGTGCCGGTCGAGACCTCCCTCCCCGACGCCGCCTCCACGCCCTGGCCTATGGGTGACCTCGACGCCGAGCTCGATCCGACCACGGTCGGGATCGACCGAGCCGAGCTCGACGCCGCGGTCGAGCTGGCGTTCGCGGACCCGACCGCCCTGACCCAGGCGATGGTCGTCGTCCACAGAGGCAAGATCATCGCCGAGCGCTACGCGCCGGGCACCGGTATCGACACTCAGCTCGAGAGCTGGTCGATGGGCAAGAGCCTCACCGCAACGCTGGTCGGCGTCCTGGTCGAACAGGGCGCCCTGACGGTCGAGCAGCCGGCGCCGATCGGCGCCTGGCAGAACGAGGGAGATCCGCGTGCCGCGATCCGGATCCTCGACCTGCTGCGGATGTCGAGCGGCCTGCAGTTTCTGTCCCACCACGACCGCGACTGGACACCCGATCATGGCTACCTGGAGCACTTCTACATCTACACCGGCGGCATCGACGTCTTCGACTTCTCGACTTCGCGGCCGCTCCAGTTTCCGCCCGGCACCGAGGGCAGGTATCGGAACTCCGATCCCCTGACCCTCGCCGGTCTGGTCGCCCAGGTCGCCCGCGCGCGCGGCGAGGAGCCGCTCACCTTCCCGCAGCGTGCGCTGTTCGACCGGATCGGCATCCGCCGGCAGCTGCTCGAAACCGACCCGCGCGGCAACTGGGTTCTCTCCGGCTACGACTACGGCACCGCCCGCAACTGGGCGCGCATCGGCATGCTCTACCTGAACGACGGCGTCTTCGACGGCGAGCGGATCCTGCCCGAAGGCTGGTCACGGTTGGTGAGCACGCCGGCACCGGCCTGGCGGGCACCGGTCTACGGCGGCCTGTTCTGGCTCAACCGAACCGGCAGCTTCAACCTACCCGCCGACGCCTACTGGGCCGCCGGCGCCGGCAGCCAGTTCACGATCGTCGTGCCGAGCCTGGATCTGGTGATCGTGCGGATGGGACACCTGCTGGGCGGTGGACCAGGCTACCAGGCGCTCAACCGAGCGCTCGCCGCCCTGACCGCCGCGGTCTCCGCCGGCCCGGTGTAAGCTGAATCCGCTCGGCAACACCGCTCCGGAACCCCTGCACCAAAGACTCCACGGAGGACAACCTCATGGTTCTCAACGTCACACGACTGTCTCTGTTGATCCTGCTGTTGGTCATCCCGCCGGCCACCGCCGGCCCAAAGGAGAACCGCCCCAGAAAGGCTGCGGCAACGCAGGCCCAGGCGGTGATGGGCGCCTCGGTGTTCGCGGTCTGCCCCGGCACCAAGCTCAAGAAGCTCGACACGGAGCTGCATCTAGTGATCGAGAAGCCGCCGCGCAACGCCACCACCCTCGACCTGTTCTTCTCGGGCACCTTCCGCCCCGAGGTGGTCGACCCGAACCAGGACATCTTCAAGAAGAAGTTCAAGGGCACGTTCTCTGCCGACTTCGAGTGCGGCGACGGCAGCACCGTGAAGGTCGGGAAGACGACCAACAGCTCGCTCGGCGACGATGACAAGCACCACAACATCTTCCCGGTCGAGCTCGATCTCGACACCTGTCCGACGCCGGTGGTGGCGTGGGCGACCTTCGACGCCAAGGGCGGCTCGGTGAACAAGAACCTGACCGGCGACCCGGTACCGCTGAACTTTTCGTTCTGCGCGCTCGCGGCCGACGAATCGGTGAACATCATCCCCTCGAGCTTCAGCTGCAGCATCGGGCACCCACTGGCCGATCAGTGCTAGCGACGTGAGCGGAGCCGGCTCCGCTCGCAACCCGCAGCCGGATTCTGCGTACAATACCCGACCCGAATTTTGGAGGAGATCAAGTGACAACTCTGCGCAGCAAGCTGGTCCTATTCGCGACTCTGGGCATCTTCGCCCTCGGCTCGACGGCCTTCGCCCAGGAGTCCCGCACCGAGTTCCGCAGCAATATCCTCGGTGCCGCCGGACCCGACCACTCGCTCCCCGACGGTGAGTTCGGTCTCTCCCTCCGCTGGAGCCGCGAGCTCGGCTCGGGATACTCGAACATTTCGATCGCGGGCGATCGAGCGATCGCGATGTTCACCGAAGGCGACTCCGACTTCGTCGCCGCGATCGACCCCGCCACCGGCAACGAGCTGTGGCGCCACGAGCTGGGCGAGAAGTACGCCGGTCACGACGGCTCGACCGATGGCCCGCTGAGCACGCCGGCGATCGTCGGGGACCGGGTCTTCGCGCTCAGCGGGCACGGCAGGCTGGTGGCGCTGTCGCTCGACGACGGTTCGAAGATCTGGCACCACGATCTCGACGAAGAGAGCTCGACGCCGCCGTTCTACGGCTACACCGCCTCACCGATCACTTTCGGAGATCTGGTCTTCCTGGCGACCGGAGGCGAGGGTCACTCGGTCACCGCGTTCGACCAGGCCACCGGCGCGATCCGCTGGGCCGCCGGAGACGACGCGGTCACCTACCAGACTCCGACCATCTTCGAGATCGGCGGACGGCCGACGCTGGTCGCCGCGACCAATCAGATCATCCAGGGATTCGACCCGCAGACCGGCACCGTACGGTTCGAGCAGCGGCACACCGAAGGCCAGCAGAATGAGCAGTCCACGCACGTGATTCCGATCGACGGCGCGCGGTTCGTGGTGAACTTCCAGCGTGGGGCGGCCATGTACAAGCTTTCGGGCAACGCTCTTGAAGAGGTCTGGCAGAGCAACGCGTTCGGCAACAGCCTCTCGATTCCGGTACGGGTCGGGCAGCATCTCTACGGATTCACCGGCCAGTTCCTGACCTCGGCCGACCTCGAAACCGGCGAGATCAACTGGCGCTCTCGACAGCCCGGAGGGCTGGGCCTCGAGATCGTCGACGGCAAGCTGGCGATCGTCTCGGGCTCGGGCGACCTGGTCCTGGTCGATCCCTCACCCGAGGGCTATCGCGAGATCAGCCGGCTGAACGCGCTCGAGGCCGGCGACTACGCCACGCCGGCCTACGCCAACGGCACCTTCCTGGTGCGCAATCTCCAGCAGGTGGCCGCCGTCCGCGTCGACACCTCGGCGACGCCGATCCGGGCCGAGGCCGACCCGACCGGCCACCTCAAGGGGCAGATGACTGACTGGGTGGCGTCGGTCCTGAAGCTGCCCGAGGGCGATCGCCAGGCCGCGGTCGACGAGCGCTTTGCGGGGGTCGATTCCAGCCCGCTGCTCGGGGAGGGCGGACTCGTCCATTTCTTCTGGCGCGGCGAGGCCGAGGACATCGGTCTGCAGGACAACAACGGCGACATCGTAGATCCGACCGACAACGCCCTGATCCGGGTGGCCGGGACCGATCTTTTCGTGCGCAGCGTCGAGCTCGACCCCAAGGCGCAGTACACCTACTCCTTGACGGTCGACTACGGTAATGGGACTCCCGACCCCTTCAACCCACACACGGTCGACAACGGCTTCAATGTGGTCTCCGAGCTGCGCATGCCCGAGTGGCCGGCGTCGCCCCACCTCGAAGAGCCGGCCGAAGGTGAGCCGCGCGGCGCGCTCGACACCTTCCCGTTCCGCTCCGAGGCCCTCGACAACACGCGCCAGATCCAGGTCTGGAGACCGCACGACTACGGGCAGAATCCGGAGGTCCGCTACCCGGTCCTGATCGTCAACCACGGCGACAACCTGGTGCGCGGCAGCCTGATGCGCAACACGCTCGACAACCTGGTCGGCAAGAGCGTCGCGCCGGTTGTCGCCGTGTTCGTACCGCGCGTGGCAGGCCCGGAGTATGGCGGCCCCCAGGTCGACGACTACGTCCGCTTCCTGACCGAGGAGCTGCTTCCCCACCTCGATCGCCACTACCTGACCGACGGCGAGAACCGCGCCATCATGGGCCCGGGCTCGGCCGGCGTCACCGCGGTCTACGCGGCGCTTCAGCACGGCGATGTCTTCCAGCGGGCCGCGACTCAGAGCCTCTACCCGATCGAGCCAGCTAGCGAGCGCTTCGAGGGGATGGTGGCGGCAGCCGATCCCAAGCCGGATTTGATCTACGTCGTCTACAGCACGCACGACTACGCGCTCGCCCCGGAGCGCAGGGCGGATGATGCATCGAAGGCGCTGGTCGAGCTGCTCGAGGGCAGCGGCGTCAACGTCACGTTGCAGGTGGCCGACTACTCGCCCGGCTGGGGCGGCTGGCGCGGGCAGCACGACGAGATTCTGAAGGCGCTGTTCCCGATGGCGGGAGAGTAGCTCCGTCGGCCCCGCTCACCCCGGTGGGTCTGCGGGGCCGACTCGCCTGCCGCTCTGTCTGCCTGGCCGGGGTGCGACGGCCGACTCTCACAGGTCCGGCGTCCGACTTATCATCTGGCGAGAGCCGTCCCGATGCCGTCTCCCGTCCTGATCAACTGCCAGCAGCTCAGCAAGGCGTTCGGCGACCGGCCGCTGTTCGATCAGCTGTCGTTCGCCGTCCACGAGGGGGACCGCTTGGGGCTGATCGGCCCGAACGGGGCCGGCAAGTCGACCCTGCTCAAGATCCTCGCCGAGATCGAGCAGCCCGACGACGGCATCTGCGCGCGGCGCAAGGGTCTACGGATCGGCTACGTGCCCCAGCGGCCGGCCTTCGATCCCGACCAGACCGCCGCGCAGATCGTCACCGCGGCCGCCGGTGGCGACGATCACCTTGCCGGCATCGCGCTGAGCCGGGCCGGATTCACCGATCCGTCCGCCGAGGCGGGCACGCTGTCGGGCGGCTGGACGACCCGATTGGCCATCGCCTGCGCGCTCGCCGGCGCGCCCGAGGTGCTGCTGCTCGACGAGCCCACGAATCACCTCGACGTCGATTCGATCCTGTGGCTCGAGTCGCTGCTGACCGGTGAGCCGGTTACCGTCGTCGTCGTCAGCCACGACCGCTACTTCCTGCAACGGGTCGCCCGGCGCATGCTCGAGATCGACCGGGTCTACCCGGACGGCCTCTTGTCCGTCGACGGTGCCTACGCCGAGCTGCTAGAGGCCCGCGACGCGCTGCTCTCGAGCCAGGCGAGCTACCGGGAGTCGCTGGCCAACCGCGTCCGGCGTGAGGTCGCCTGGCTGCGGCGCGGACCGAAGGCGCGCACGTCGAAGTCCAAGGCTCGCATCGACGCAGCGCACCGCAGCATCGCCGAGCTCGGCGAGAGCCGTGATCGGGCCGCGACGGCATCGACCGGGCTCGAGCTCAGCGCCTCGGGACGAAAGACCAAGCGACTCTGGCATGGTCGCGGTCTCAGCAAGCGTTTCGAGGGCTCGCCCGTGATCGAGGAGCTCGAGCTGCTGCTGACGCCCGGCCAGCGTCTGGGGGTGGTCGGTCCGATCGGCTCCGGCAAGTCGACGCTGCTGCGCGTGATCGTCGGCGAGCTCGAACCCGACGCCGGCACGATCGTCAAGGTGGACGACCTGCGGACGGTCTACTTCGATCAGAACCGCCGCGAGCTCGAAGTCGATCAGACGCTCGAGCGGGCCCTGGTGCCCGAGGGCGACAGCGTGATCTACCGCGACCGCTCCGTCCACGTCGTCACCTGGGCCAAACGCTTTCTCTTCCGGCCGGAGCAGCTCGGGCAGCAGGTCTCCCGGCTCTCGGGCGGCGAGCGGGCACGGGTCGTCCTGGCTCGGCTCATGCTCGAGCCCGCCGACCTGCTGGTCCTCGACGAGCCGACCAACGACCTCGACATCCCGACCCTGGAGGTGCTCGAAGACTCGCTGATCGACTTCTCCGGCGCCCTGGTCCTGGTGTCGCACGACCGCCATCTGGTCGATCGCGTCGCGACCGAGATTCTCGCCCTCGACGGCAACGGTCGGACCCAACGCTATGCGGACCTCGACCAGTGGTTGGCCGACCGCCAGATCCCCTCCAAGAAGAGCAAAGCCGTGTCGACACCGCGTGCGCCTTCACCCCCGAGACCTCGGCGCCTGAGCTATCTCGAGCAGCGGGAGTTCGAGGGCATGGAGGAGCGGGTCCTGGCCGCCGAGGCACGGGCCGCCGAGGCGCGGAGCCGGATCGAAGACCCCGCTATCGCCAGCGATGCGGAATCGCTTCAGGTCCAGGCTCAGGCTCTCGAGGAAGCCCAGGGAGAGATCAATCGGCTGTACGAGCGCTGGGCGGAGCTCGAAGCGAAGACGAGCTGACGGAAAGACCACTCTCGGCCGCACGGGTACTCTGAGACCAGACTTCCAGACGCGGATCGACGTCGAGAAACACCAGCATCGGCTCACGCTCGAGGCGAGCTGCGCCAAACCCTCCGCCGCCCGCTCACGCTCACCTATGCGGGCCAGCACCATCGCCAGCTCCAGAGCGCGGCCGTTGCGCGGCTCGAGCTCCGTGAGGAGGCGCTCCGATCGCAGTCGCTCGAGTGCCATGAACGCCTCGCGAGCCGGCTCGATCGAGATCCGCGATAGATCCTCCGGCCCGACCCCCATCCCCCGCAGTCGCAGCCGTGCGGCGAGTTGCGCCTCCTCCCAGCTGCCCATGAAATAGCTCGCATCGCGCCGGCATTCGAGCGCCCAGCCATGATCCGGTACCAGGCGAAGTACCCGGTCGCACTCGCGCAGAGCCTCCTGGTACCGACCGCCGAAGAGCAGGAACCAGCCTCGGTCGGCCTGCCGGCTGTGCGCCACCGGGTCGAGCTTGAAGGTGAGTCACGTCCCGCGACCGGCAGGTGATTCTCAAGTTCACCTACCTGATCGCGAGGTAGCGTCCGACGGTCGTTGAAAGGCTAGCTGAAGATTCCCGAACTGCCGACCTCGGTCGACCCGTTCGGGTACCGGATCTCGAAGCGCTCCTCGCCGATCCTGTGCTCCACAGCCCGACCGGCCGCGGCCTGGAGGCGAGAGCTGCACCGCTTGAGGTCGGCTTCCTTATCCGCGGATACGATCAAGAACTCTTGTTCGAACCCGAGCTCGGCTACGACCCGGCACTTCGCACCGACGCTTTCTCGCCACTCCCACCCGCCGTCGCCGGTCCGCTCCACGCCGTTCAGCTTTTCGAGGACCGCTTCCAGGTGGCCGCGGTCGTGGACTTCGAACCAGTCGAGAAAGGCGATGGGTCGTCGCTCGAAAGGGCCATCGATGAACTTATCCAGAATCGTCGTCATAGTCATCTCCTTACTTGGAGAAGACGTAGGCTGGGTCCGCCGGCTTGCAAAGAAAGAAATCGTGTTCGAGGGCGTGCGTTGGATCGATCCGTTGAAGGCTAGCTGACGGTCCCCGAGCCTCCGGCTGGGCTCGGCACCTCTTTTCGCCGCATCTCGAAGCGCTCTTCGCCGATCAAGTACGCCACAGCCCTCCCGGCCGCCGCTCGGAGCCGGGAGCTGCAGCGGTCGGCGTCGACTTCCTGCTTCGCGAACACTGCGAATCCCTCGCCTTCGAACCCGAGCTCTGCCACGACACGGCACTCCGCACCGACGCCCTCTCGCCACTCCCACTCGCCGTCCTCGATCTTCTCAACGCCGCTCATCTTCTCGAGAACCGCTTCCAGATGGTCGCGGTCGTGGACTTCGAACCAGTCGATATAGCCGACGAGCAGCTTCTCGAAGGGATCATCAACGTCAGGATCCAGAATCGTCGTCATAGTCATCTCCTTGCCAGGAGAAGACGTAGGCGGAATCGGTCGTCTTGCAAACCAACTCGATCTCATTGCGATCGAACGCCGCTTCGCCGACCAAAGAAGATATCGAGATCACGAGCGCGGGACAGCCAGACCGACCCGCCGATCCAAGCGCAACGAAGCAAGCCGGATCTCGAGCTCTTCGCGACTCAGATCGGGCCCGTACTGAGAGCGAAGCCGGACCGCCGCCATGGCTTCAATCGAACGATTGAGGTCCACGACACGACTGAGCTTCTCGGCCGGTGACATCCTCCGATAAGCGCCTAGGAGAATCTCCTCGGAGTCGCCGGCGGCATCATGCGGCCAGCGTCGTCAGAGTCCATCATCGGACTCTACCAGCGGTTCACCGGAAGGGTCCGCGGATCGGCCTGGACCTGGTGGTGGTCAGGATGTGACACTTGCGCGGCGGCGGACCGGTCTATTGAGCCTTGAACGCCGCAATGATGGAACTCGACGGTCTCTTGCCGCATCTATGGCATTGGGAACCGTAGCCCAGAGGCGCCCTCCGTCGAAAAAGGGGTGCACCTTCATACAGCACCAGATCAGGAGACCAGTGTGACCTCCATGCGCAACGCGTTCATCGTCTGCTCCGTCCTCACCGCTTTCAGTTTTGGCTCAGCCGCTTTCGGCGAGCCAACCGAGCTGCCGCCCGGCGAGTTCGGACTCTCGGTCCAGTGGGACCGGGAGCTCGGCTCCGGCTACTCGAAGGTGGTCGTAGCTGGCGATCTGGCGGTCACCATGTTCACCGCGGGTGAGGTCGACGTCGTCGCCGCGATCGACCCCGCGACCGGCGACGAGCGCTGGCGCTATGAGCTCGGCGAGACCTACGAGGGGCACAGCGGCTCCGACGACGGGCCCTTGAGCACTCCGGCGATCGACGACGGGCGCGTCTTCACCGTCAGCCCCCGCGGCCGAGTGGCCGCCCTGGCGCTCGCCGACGGCACCGAGATCTGGCGGCACCAGCTCGACGAGGAGAGCTCCTCGCCGCCCTTCTACGGTTACACGACCACGCCAGTGATGGCCGCGGGCAACTTGCTCGTCGCCACGGGCGGTGACGGCCATGCGGTCACCGCGTTCGACCCCGCCACCGGCGAGGTGAGATGGACGGCGGGCAACGACTCCGTCCGGTATCAGACGCCGAGCCTCTTCGATCTCGGCGGCAGGCCGACCCTGGTCCTCGCCAGCGACAACCTCATCCAGGGCTTCGACCCGGCGAGCGGCGAGATTCGCTTCGAGCACGCGCACGGTGAGGCGGGGCGCAGCTCCGAGTCGTCACACGTCACGCCGATCGGCGACGACAGGTTCGTGGTCAACCACTACGGCGGCGACTCGGCCATGTACCGGCTCGCGGATGACACCCTGGAAGAGGTCTGGCGGAGCCGGGCGTTTCGCGGCTCGCTGGCGGTTCCGGTTCGCGTCGGCGGCCACCTCTACGGCTTTACCGGCCGCTTCCTGACCTGTGCCGATGCCGACACGGGTGAGATCGTCTGGCGCTCGCGGCCACCTCAGGCGCGCGGTATCGCCGTCATCGAGGGCAAGCTCGCCGTGTTGGCATCCTCGGGCGACCTCGTGCTGATCGAGCCCACGCCCGATGGCTACCAGGAACTCACGCGCGCCAACATCTTCGATACCGGCGACCTGGCCGCGGCGACGTACGCCGACGGCAGGTTCCTGCTACGCAACCTCGAGCGAATGGCCGCGGTCACCATCGACGCCTCGGCTGCACCGCAGGAGGCCGAGGTCGACCTGAGCACCTTCCTCGAGGGCGAGATGCTCACCTGGGTCTCGTCGGTCCTGGAGCTGCCCGAGGGGGAGCGCCAAGCCGCCGTCAACGCACGCTTCGAAGGCGTCGAGACGAGCCCGCTCTTCGACGACGGCGGAATGGTGCACTTTTACTACCGCGGCGAGGCGGAGGACGTCGGTATCGAGGACAACAGCGGCGAGATCGTCGACCAGGCCGAGAACGCCATGTTCCGCGTGGCGGGGACCGATCTGTTCGTGCGCAGCTCCGAGCTGGACCCCAAGGCTCAGTACACGTACGCCTACACTATCGACTACGGCGACACGGGCACCGATCCGCTCAACCCGAACACCGTCGACAACGGCTTCAATGTCGTCTCGGAGCTGCGCATGCCGGAGTGGCCGGAATCGTCGCATCTCGCCGAGCCCGCGGAGGGTGCTCCGCGCGGTGAGCTCGACAGCTTTCCATTCCGATCCGAGGTGCTCGGCAACACACGTCAGATCCAGATCTGGCGGCCGCACGGCTACGGCTCCGACCCCGAGACACGTTATCCGCTCCTGGTCGTCAACCACGGCGACAACCTGCTGCGCGGCGGCCTGATGAGGAACACTCTGGACAATCTGGTCGGCAAGAGCGTCGCACCGGTCGTCGTCGCCTTCGTGCCGCGGGTCGAGGGCCCCGAGTACGGCGGCCCGAAAGTGGACGACTATGTCCGGTTCCTGGCCGAGGAGCTGGTACCCCACATCGACCAGCACTACCTCACCGATGCCACGAACCGAGCGATCATGGGACCGGCCTCGGCAGGTTTGACTGCGGTCTACGCAACGCTCAAGCGCTCCGATGTCTTCCGGAAAGCGGCGGCGCAGAGCCTCTATCCGATCGATCCCGCCCACGGGCTGCTCGAAGAGATGATCGCCAAGGCCGAGCCGGCGCCCCAGTCAATCCATCTGGTCTGGAGCCGCCACGACTACGACCTGGGAGACGGCCGGACCGCCGAGGGGACTACGAAGGCCTTGCTCGAGCTTCTACGCCGAGCCGAGATCGACGTCACCGAGCAGGTTGCCGACTACTCGCCCGGCTGGGGCGGCTGGCGCGGGCAGCACGACGAGGTGCTGGCGGCGCTCTTTCCTAGCTCCATCGAAGGGGAGTCGGAGTCGCCGTAGAAGATCGACGGACTCGGGGTCCGAGACGACAGCGAGACCCGACTGTAAGGAGGGTTTGGCTGGGACGCAGGCAGTATTAGCGGGGCGTCAAGACCGGAAGCTCGAGGGCTCGCGCTGCAGCGTTCAGCCGATCGTCGTAGCTCACGATCGTCTCGACATCTGGACGCAGCGCGAGCGCCGTTGCCAGATGGATTGCGTCCAGCGAGCGCAGGCGAGCCGGCCGGAGTGCCGCTGCCGCCTCCAGGATCGGATCGTCCATGGCTACGAGAAACACCCTGGATAGAACCGTGCGAGCCCGTTCGATCGCGCGTTTCCTGCCGCCGCTGCGGACCACGGCGCGCAACACTTCGACCCGAGCCAGAGCGCTGGACACCACCTCGGGTCGCGGTTCGAGAAGCGCGAGGAGAGCTGTCGTCTCCGGTTCGGGAGCGACCAATTTGACCAGCGCGGACGAATCCAGGTAGAGGACGCTCAAGACCCGAGCCGTTCCTCGCGCTCCTCGGCCAAGGCCTCAGTGAGCCGCTCGGAAACACGACCGGCCGGTGCACCCAGCTCGACCAGATCTCCCTGCGAAGGCGACGCTCGTCCGCTCGCCACCAGACGTTCAACCGCGGTGGACGGCTTTTCGAGCGGCACCAGCATCGCCACCGCCCGCCCCCGATCCGTCACTTCGAGCGCCTCACCGGCCTGGACTCGGCGCAGGTAGACACTGAGGTTCTGTCTCAACTCGCGGATTCCGACTGCCGAGCCACTCATTTGACGCACATTGTAGCACATTGCACCCGCCGCGAAGTCGACCGTTGCGGGAAAGGGGGCGATTCATCAACGCGGACCGGTGTCAACCGCCCGATGCTGGAGGGCGGCGAGGGAGAGCCGGTATCCGAGGGCGGGGCTACGCCCCTCCCCAAACCCCTCCCGCGGGGTTCAAATTCCTGGTCTGTAGGCGGGATCAAGTAGTCGGCTGGGACGCAGGGATTCGCTCCCGAGGGATTCGCGCCGTTCGCGAAGCCCGACGACCGAAGCCCCGCGGGACAGCCAAACTGAGCGTAGCGAAGGTTGGCTGGGACGCAGGGATTCGAACCCCGATTCCACGGTCCAGAGCCGTGTGTCCTACCATTGAACGACGTCCCAACGGCCGCAAAACTTAACAAATGCCTGCACTTGGGTCAATGCGGCTAGCCCCCGCGGGCGGTCTGGATCCAGATCCAGATCGCGTCGACCTCCTCGTCGTCGAGACGATCTCGGTAGGGCGGCATCGACACGTTCTGGCGGCGCCAGAAGTATCGTACCAGGGGGTTGGCCTCCAGGCGGTAGCTGGTGCCGTCGAGCACCCACTCGCGGAACTCGGTCTGGTCGCGGACCATGTCGGTGAAGTTGCCGCCGAGAAACCCCGGTGTGAAGCCGCCCAGCGATCTCGGATTGGCCAGCCCGCCGGAACCGTCGACGCCGTGGCACGCGAAGCAGCCGTGTTTGCGGGCCAGACCGCGGCCGCGTGCGGCGGTCTCGTCCTCGGGGTCCTCCAACCGCTCGACAGCGATGGCGAAAGCGGTCAGGCGATCGATCTCACGATCGGATAGGTACTCGCCGTAGGCCGGCATGCGCACCGGCTGGCTCGCCAGCCGCTCGGCGCCGGTCGGGTCGTCGAGCCAGGCGC
>JAJCXP010000006.1 GCA_029263375.1 Acidobacteriota bacterium
TCGATCTGCTCGGACCGGTAGATCTCCTGGTTGCCGCGGACACTGCGATAGAGCACGGGTGGTCCGGGAAAGTCGTCGGCGAAGAAGAACTCCGTCTGGGCGCCGTCGGCTCCCTCGAGCCGGTAGAGCCAGCCATCGAGCTCGCCGAGGGCGACCGTGGCCGAGTGGCGCTCGCGGCTGGCGGACCCGACCGGGAAGAGGGCGTGATCGCGCAACTCGATCCAGCCGGCCGAGCCCGCGTAGGCTTCGCCGGTCGGCTCGCCCGACTCGTCGACGGGTTGATCGGTGAAGGTCGCGGCCTCGTCGGAGACGTCGTCGACGCTCATGCGGGACAGCTTGACCCCGTCGGGAGTCGTGGTCCTGGTGACGATTCGCAGACCGGGGCGGAAGGTCTCTCGAATCTGTTCGGCGGTGTAGGGAGTAGGCAGGGTGTCGGCGCCCGCGAGCGTCGCGACGAGGAGCAGCGCCAGGCTGGTCGTTAGTGCTCTGGTGCTTGGGTCGATGGCCATGTCACTCTCCTGGATTGTGCTCCGCTCGGGGTGAATCTACCTCGATAGAGTACGCCCTCGGGCGCTCCGAGTTGCGGGGATCGTGATAGGAAAGAGCGATGGAAGACGGCCGGAGCCCGATCTCTCCGACTCCCGAGACCCCGTCGCCCTTCGACGCGACGCCCCAGGACCCCGCCGCCCTCCAAGGGTGCAGCCGGCCGGTCCTGATCGGTTGCGGCGTTGCGATCCTGGTCGCGGCCCTGCTTTTCCTGACGCTGATCGTCAAGGCCAAGGATCTTTTCCTGTGGGCCTTCGAGGTCAATGCCGAGCAGATCCTGGAGAACCTGCCGCCCGACGTCACGGAGGAGGACGAACGACGCCTGCGTGCGGCGTTCGACGGCGCCTCCGCCGCGGTGCTCGAGGGGCGGATCGACATCGATGGTCTTCAGGACCTCCAGGGCGCGCTCGCCCTCGCCGGTAAGCGCTCGGTGAACCGCGACGAGATTCTGCAGGCGATCGAGGCGCTGGAGCGGGTGGCGAGCACGCCGGCTCCGTCCTCGGCCCGGCTCCAACGCGGCCCGCCTCTCGCTGCCGTCGCTCGCTGATGGACCGGTTTCGGCTCGAGTCTCCGTTCTCCCCCCAGGGTGATCAGCCGGCGGCGATCCGTCAGCTGCTCGAAGGGCTCGAGCGCGGCGATCGTGAACAGGTCCTGCTCGGCGTCACAGGTTCGGGCAAGACGTTCACGGTCGCGAAGATCATCGAAGCGGTGAACCGGCCGACCCTGGTTCTGTCCCACAACAAGACCCTGGCGGCGCAGCTGTTCCAGGAGTTCCGGAGCTTCTTCCCGGGCAGCGCGGTGGAGTACTTCGTCTCGTACTACGACTACTACCAGCCCGAGGCGTACGTGCCGCAGAGCGACACCTACATCGAGAAGGAAACCACCATCAACGAGCAGATCGACCGGCTCCGGTTGCGGGCTACGAAGGCTCTGTTCGAGCGCCGCGACGTGCTGGTGGTGGCATCGGTCTCCTGTATCTACGGCCTCGGTTCCCCGGAGTCGTTCTACGGCATGCTCTATTTCTTCAGCAAGGGCGATGACCGTGGGATGGAGCCAGCGCTGCGTCAGCTGGTCGAGATGCAGTACGAGCGCACCCAGCTCGACCTCTTCCCGGGTGCCTTCCGTGCGCGCGGTGACGTGCTGGAGATCCTCCCGGCGTACGAGGAGCGGGGCGTCCGGGTGGAGTTCTTCGGTGACGAGATCGAGCGCATCACACGCTTCGACGTCCTGCGTGGTGACGCGCTCGAAGAGGTCGAGCGCATCGGGATCTTCCCCAAGACCCACTACGTCACGCCCCGGGACCGTCTGTTGACCGCGATCGACACGATCCGCGCCGAGCTCAAGGAGCGCCTGGCGGTGCTCGAGCAGGAGGAGAAGCTGCTCGAGCGGCAGCGTCTCGAGCAACGGACGCGCTTCGATCTCGAGATGCTGCGTGAGATCGGCTTCTGTCACGGCATCGAGAACTACTCGCGACACCTTTCGGGGAGCGCCCCCGGCGAGCCGCCCCCGACCCTGCTCGACTACCTGCCCGAGGACTTCCTGCTGATCGTCGACGAGAGCCATCAGTCGATCCCGCAGGTCCGGGGCATGTACCACGGCGATCGATCGCGTAAGCAGACGCTGGTCGACTTCGGATTTCGCCTGCCGAGCGCGCTCGACAACCGGCCGCTGACGTTCGAGGAGTTTGATGGGCGTGTGGGTCAGCGACTCTACGTCTCCGCGACGCCGGGGCCCTGGGAGCTGGAGCGAACCGGAGGCGTGTTCGTCGAGCAGGTCGTCCGTCCGACCGGCCTGCTCGATCCCGTGATCGAGGTCCATCCGGCGCGCGGACAGGTGGATCACCTGGTGGGCGAGATCCGCACCGTGGTCGGCCGCGGTGAGCGGGTCCTGGTAACGACTCTCACCAAGCGGATGGCGGAGGAGCTCACGCAGTACTTCACCGAGCTCGACATGCGGGTGCGCTATCTGCACAGTGACATCGACACGCTCGAGCGGGTCGAGATCATCACCGCTCTGCGGCGCGGCGAGTTCGACGTGCTGGTCGGCATCAACCTCCTGCGCGAGGGCCTCGACCTGCCAGAGGTGTCCCTGGTCGCGATCCTCGACGCCGACAAAGAGGGTTTCCTGCGCAGCGGCACCGCCCTGGTTCAGACCGCCGGCCGGGCGGCACGCAACGTCGAAGGCCGGGTGATCTTCTATGGCGACAAGGTGACCGACTCGATGGCGCACGCGCTGAGCGAGACCGAGCGCCGCCGGGTCCGCCAACGGGCTTACAACGAGGAGCACGGCATCGAGCCGCGCAGCATCCTCAAAGACATCCACAGTCCGCTGGTGCAGATGAGCAACCTCGACTACTTCTCTCCCAACCGCGCCCCCGGGCTCGAGGTCGCCGATTCGGACCTGCCGCTCGGCGAGCGCATCAAGCGGCTCGAGTCGGAGATGAAGGCGGCGGCCAAACGCCTCGAGTTCGAGGAGGCGGCCGCCCTGCGCGATCAGCTGCGCGAGCTCAAGGAGCTGCAGATCTACGCCGGGTAGGTGGTTGCGATGAACACTGAGCTCGAGCGGCGGATCCGGCGGCTGCCCGATCGGCCGGGGATCTACGTATTCAAGGACGCCGACGGCAAGCCGCTCTACGTCGGCAAGGCCAAGTCGCTGCGCAAGCGGGTGGTCCACTATCTGGCGGGCGATCAGGAGCCACGCCTGGCCGCGATGGTCGCCGACGCGGTCGATCTCGAGTTCGTGGTCACGGACACGGAGTCCGAGGCGTTGCTGCTCGAGAACAACTGGATCAAACAGAAGCGACCGCGCTACAACATCCTGCTGCGCGACGACAAGACCTACCCCTATCTGAAGCTGACGCGCGACGAGTATCCCCGGATCGCGTTCACGCGCCGGATCCGCAACGACGGTGCCGAGTACTTTGGACCGTTTCTCCCCGGCGGCCTGGCGCGCAAGGCGATCAAGCTGGTCCAGAAGTTGTTCCAGATCAGGGTGTGCAGCATCGAGATCGACGGCAAGCTGCCGCGCCCCTGCCTCTACTACGACATGCGTCGCTGCCTCGGCCCGTGTGTCGACGGGCTGACCTCGCTCGAGGACTACACGCGCGCCACCGAGGCGACGCGCCTCTTCCTGGGCGGGCGCAACGACGAGCTGGTCCGCCAGCTGCGCCGGGCGATGGCGGCGGCCTCGGATCAGATGGAGTTCGAAGAGGCGGCGCGGCTGCGCGATACCGCCGCCGAGGTCGAGGCGGTCGGGCAGCGGCGCAAACTGTCGTCGGTGCGCGGCGACGACGTTGACATCTTCGGCTGCCTGGTGCGCGGTAGTAAGGCGGCGGTGGTGGTGCTGGTCATGCGCGGCGGCCAGGTCCTCGACCGCCGTGAGCTGTTCTGGGAGGAGACCGCCGAGCTCGACGCGGCGGCGCTGCTCGACGAGGTGCTGCCGCAGCTCTACGATCGCACCAGCTTCATCCCCAAGGAGGTCCATCTACCGCTGCCGATCGAAGGTGAGCAGGCGCTGGTCGAGTGGCTCGGAGACCGCAAGGGCGAGCGGGTCTACGTGCGGATGCCGTCGCGCGGCCCCAAGGCTGAGCGCGTCGCCCTGGCCAACCGCAACGCCGAGCTGGCGTTCCGGCGCCGCTTCCGCAGCGGCTCGGCCTCCGCCGCCGCGGTGCGCTCCCTGCGCGATGCGCTCGAGCTACCCGACGAGCCGCGGCGCATCGAAGGCTTCGACATCTCGAACTTCCAGGGCGATCAGCCGGTCGCTTCCCTGGTGGTCTGGGAAGAGGGGCGCATGCGCAAGGGGGACTACCGGTCGTTCAATATCCGCGATCTCGCCGGTCCGGACGATTTCGCCGCCATGAAGCAGGCGGTGGAGCGCCGCTACCGGCGGGTGCTCGAGGAGGTCGGGTCGATGCCCGATCTGATCCTGGTCGACGGTGGCCGCGGACAGCTCAACGCGGCACTCGAGGCGCTCGCGCTGCTCGGCGTCGACGAGACGCCGGTCGCCGGGCTCGCCAAGCGGGAGGAGGAGATCTATCTGCCGGCGCGCCCCGAGCCGCTCCGGCTGGCGCGCAACGACGACGGTCTGCGGCTCCTGCAGGAGATCCGCGACGAGGCGCATCGGTTCGCTGTGTCCCGGCACCGCCGCCGGCGCTCGCGCCGGACGCTAGGCTCGCGCCTGGACGAGATCCCGGGTATCGGCCCGCGCCGGCGCCGGCAGCTGTTGCGTAGTTTCGGGAGTCTGGCGGGCGTTCGAGAGGCAGCGCTCGAGGAGCTGCAGGAGGTGGTCGGCACCGAGCTCGGAGTCCGCGTCTTCGAGCGCCTGCGGGAGTGGGCGGCGGAGTCGCTAGAATAGAGCGGACTTGTCTTCCTCCCGCGCTGATGGTTCGCCGCTGAACCCCGAGCTTCTGGGTCGCTTCTCGGAGCGCATCCGGCTCAGTCTCGAGAAGGAGGCGCTGACGCTCGAGGCGCCGGTGCACCGTCGTGAGATCGCGGAGCTGCTCGCGCGGGTAGGCGATATGACCCACTACGAGCTCCTGGAGATCGGCGAGGGCGCCAGCGAGCAGGAGATCTACGACGCCTACTTGAAGCGTGCGCGGCTGGTCCACCCGTCCCACGTACCGCACCTGTCGCTCGAGGGTCTGGCGGTCGGTCCCGAGCTCCTGTTCGAGCGCGCGACACTCGCCTATCTGACCCTGAGCGACGAGGAGCGGCGTCTCGACTACAACGTCGAGGTGGGCCTCGCTTCATCTCGGACAGTGCCGGTACCGATCGGACAGGAGCGCGTCAAGGAGGAGCGCCAGCTGGCTCGTCGCAACTACGAGATGGCCCGCAGGATGGCCGAGAGCGGCGAGTTCTTCTACGCCATCGAGCTGCTCTACATCGCCACCCGGCTGGATCCGCAGGCAGACTACCTGGCTCTCCTCGGGCGCTGCCAGAGCGAGAACCCGAAATGGCTCCGGAAGGCGATCCAGAGCTACTCGCGGGCCCTCGAGCTGAGTCCCGGTGAAGATCAGTGGCGTTTGGAGGTTGCGAGCCTGTACGAGCGCGAGGGCAATCTGCCGATGGCGCGCCGCGAGTACGGGGCGCTGCTCGAGCGTGTGCCTGGCCATCCGGACGCGCTCGAGGGGCTCAAGCGCCTCAAGAGCTAGCCAAGCTAGAATAGGGGTGCGCTGGAGAGCGCCGGGTGATCGCTCCTTCGCCTCTGGGCGGAGGGGAGGAAAGTCCGAACTCCATAGGGCAGCATGCTCGCTAACTGCGAGGCGCGGCGACGCGACGGAAAGTGCAACAGAGAAAGACCGCCGGGGACAGTCCCCGGTAAGGGTGAAACGGTGCGGTAAGAGCGCACCGCTCCCACGGCGACGGCGGGAGGCTAGGCAAACCCCATGCGGAGCAAGACCAAATAGGGGGACACACACGGGCGGCCCGTCTGTT
>JAJCXP010000007.1 GCA_029263375.1 Acidobacteriota bacterium
GGTGGTGGAGGAGGCGCGATCTCCCAGGCCGACGAGCGCGCGGTCTCCAAGCTGCTCAAGAACACCAAGAAGTCGCAGCTCTGGCGAGCCAAGAACAACAGCCCGGCCAAGTGGATCGCCGTCGGTCCCAAGACCGTGGCCATCGACGGAACCAACAAGCTCAACATGGGCACTGCCGGCGCCGGCAACACCATCGCCGCCGCGGTCGCTGACTACGAGAAGAAGAAGGGCAGCCTCGGCGCTGAGGGTGCTCTACTCAGCAGCGGCGAGAAGAGCATGATCGAGTGGTACTCGAGCATCGACGCCTCGGGCGGGCCGACCTCGGTTCGGCACGACAGCTCCGGCAACTACTGGGGTGAGTACTACCGACCGTCGAAGGGCGCTCAGCACAACGGCCCGTTCGGCTCGATGAAGGCCGCCCTCGACTGGCTCGAGAAGCAGGGTCTGTAGCCGATCGCGCAGGCTGATCCATCTCGAAGAAGTTCCGCGAGCCGCCACCTGGCAACGGGTGGCGGTTTCGTTTTGGGTCGGGGTCTCGCGCCACACGGTTGAGACAGATTCCATTGTGGCGGCTGGCGGTCGGGGCTAGGTTTGCCTCGGTTTTGCAGGTATCGCCCTACCCCTATGAGAGCCGTATGAGAGCCGCAGAGAGCCAGAAGGAGGCGAGAACGACCATGCCGAAACGCAGGTTTGCGAGCGCTGTCGCTCTGTCCTGGCCGGGCGTTGTCCTGGCGATCGCCCTTTCGTCGCCGCTCCAGGCGACCTGGTTCTACAGTGCCAACTCGGTGTTCCAGAGCAAGGCGGAGTCCGAGAGTCATCCCGAGGCCCTGAGCCAGGTGCTGGTGATGCCGACCGACGCCGTCCGGCCGCTGGTCTGCGTTGCCTATGGCAACTCGCTCGGCAAGGGCAAGCCGGGGAACGTCGAGACCGCGATCCGCATCACGACCCCCGAGACCTACGATCTGTTCGGCCTACCGGTCGCGCCGGTCGTACGGGAGCTGGCGATCGCGGGTCAGGTCAGCGACAACTCGTACCTGCAGTGCAAGGTTGCCCCCGATATCTTCGCCGGTGACATCGTCGAGTTCGATCACCTCTTCGTCGGCATGCCGAGCTTCCGCGGCAAGGGCGAAAAGAGCGAGTTCGCCGAGATCAGCGGTGTGGTCTCCGACGCCGGTGAGCCGACCCTTTGGAACGCTCCGAACGGTTTCCGGCTGCCCGAGGGGAACTCCCCGAGCGGCGTCATCCCGGGCGCCAAGGATGGCTGGCACCACGCGACCAACTCGGTCTACCAGGCCGAAGCCAACGGCCAGCGTCATCCCAAGAAGGCCACTCAGACCCTGTTGATCCCGAATGCCGCCAACAAGCCGTCGGTGTGCGCCGGCTACAGCAACATGGCGTCGAAGGGCAGCAAGGGCCGCCTGGTGACGACCGTCACCGTCAGTCGTGGCGACGGTAGCGTCGAAACGCTGCGGCTCAGCTCGGGCGTGCGCAAGAACGCGACCTTGAGCTGCAGGAAGACCGGTGCGGTGGAGGCCGGCGACTTCGTCGACTTCAGCTTCGTGTTCAAGGGCATGCCGAAGCTCGGCCGCTACGAGCAGACGATCGAGTTCGCGGACATCACCGGTGTGGTGACCACCGCCGGCGAGCCCGATTTCCGCGATGAATCGCCGCCGCCGCCGCCGCCGCTGCCCGATCCGACGCCGCCGCAGCCCGATCCCCCGGCTCCGTCGTCGCCGCCGTCGGGTCCGAGCCCGACCAACCCGAGTCCGTCGAATCCCACGTCGCCGCCGTCGGGTGACCCCGGTGCGCCGCTCTCGTCAGCCGACTACTCGGCCGCGGCCAAGCTGCTGCTCAACAACACCAAGACCCAGCTGCAGCGGCCGAAGGGCAACAACCCGTCCAAGTGGCTGGTCGTCGGACCCGGCACCCGCGCCATCGGCGGCACCAATCAGCTGGTCCTGAGCACCGCCGGCGTCGGCAATACGATTGCCGCCGCGGTCGCCGACTTCGAGCGCAAGATGGGCAGCCTGGGCGCCGGCGGGGCGCTGAGCAGCGGCGAGCAATCGGGTCTCAGGTGGTACTCGAGCATGAGCACCGCCGGCGGCTCGACCGCCATTCGGCGCGACAGCGGCGGTGGGTATCACGGCGAGTTCTACCGGCCCACCCACGGCGTGCAGCACCACGGTCCACTGAGCTCGTTGAAGGCCGCGCTCGACTGGCTTCAGTCGCGCGGGATCTAGCTGGACCCGCTCGCCCTCGAGCCTAGAGTTCGATCTCGTCACCGTCATCGAGCAGCTCGAAACCGAGCTGCTCGACTCGTGCGCGGGCGGTCGAGTCTAGATCGAGCACCGGGTTCGAGTGGTTGAAGTGGGTGAACGCGACTCGGGTGCCGGCCTCGACGATCGGCGTCAGACGCTCGAGGCTGTCGGCGATCAGCGGGTGCCCGATCGCCTCGATGCTCCGCCCCGGGAGCTCGTCGGCGGAGAAGAACGTGCCGTCGACGATGCCGAGGTCGACGGTCGCCAGCAGCTCCTCGATCGGCGGCTGCCACGCGAGCCATGAGTCGGTGTCGGGCACGTAGAAGATCCGTCGGTTCGGTCCGCTGATCAGGAACCCGACAGTGTCGGTGTACTCGTCGCGGTGCGGCACCGCCAGCGCCTCTACGGTGACCCCTTCGCCGAGCTCGACCACGCCGCCGGGGGAGAGCTCTCGCAGTTCGATGTTGCCCCGTTCCACCAGCAGGTTCCACGGCCCGTTGCCACGCAGGAAGTCGAGCATGCGGGCGGTGCCGTAGACCGGCATGTCGACGGTGTGAACCGCCTCGTAGCCGAACAGGGCGAGGCCGAGATAGTGCCCGACGTGCGCGTGGGTCAGGAAGATGCCGTCCACCGGCGCCCGGTCGACACGTCCGGCCGGCGCGTCGCGGACGTCGGCGAGCAGCTGTAGCTGTGGGCCGACGTCGGGTGTGGCGTCGATCAGGAAGACCGACTCGCTCTCCGGCAGGACGATCGCCAGGCTGGCGACCAGCCGGCGGTGCTCCGGGTCGTACCGGGCGCGCTCGCAGCGCTCGCAGGTGCAGGCGATGTGAGGCAGGCCGCCGTCCTGGACGGTCCCGACGACCCGGATGAACGGGCCGGCAGGGCTGATCGGCGCCGACCGATCGGTCGCTTGGCGCGCCGAGTCGGCGCCGTCGTGAGGCGTCGGGCTGCAGGCGACAAGAGCTGAACAGACGATGAGACCGGCCAGTCGATTCACGATGACGGATCTTCGCACAGGCGATCCGCGAATAACGATCCGGTTGCCGCCGTGCTAGCCTCGCCTGAGCTTTCCCGGTCGCCATCCGCGAACTCCCTTTGTCGGATCACCCCCACGGCCCGTGACAGAGCGCCCTCAGTTCCGCATCTCCAGTTGGGTATTCGTCCGCTCGATCGGCGGTGTCTACGCCATTGCGTGCGCCTCGCTGTGGCTGCAGATCGAGGGCCTGATCGGCAGCCGGGGCATCCTGCCGGCCGCGGCCTTCCTGGAACGCGCGGCCGCTCAACTCGGCGCGGAGCGGTTCCGGCTGCTGCCGACGCTCGGCTGGCTGGACGCCGGGGATCTCACCCTCGAGCTGCTCTGCCTGGCCGGGGTGGTGCTCGGCGTGATGGTCCTGCTCGGCTGGCTACAGCTGCCGGGGCTGGTCGCTCTCTGGGCGATCTACCTGTCGCTTACGGTCCTCGGCCAGGATTTTCTGAGCTTTCAATGGGACGTTCTCCTGCTCGAGGCCGGCCTGCTCGCGATCTTCCTGCCCGGCGCCGGCTGGAAGCCGATGCGCCCACTGGGGATCCGGCCGCCGCGACTGGCGGTCTGGCTCCTGCGCCTGCTCGCGTTCAAGCTGATGTTCAGCTCCGGACTGGTCAAGCTCACCAGCGGCGACACCGCCTGGCGCGCGCTCGAGGCGCTCAAGGTCCACTACGAGACCCAGCCCCTGCCCAATCCAGGCGGCTGGCTTGCCCATCAGCTGCCGGGGTTCCTGCAGGTCGCCTCCGTGGTGGTGATGTTCGGAGTCGAGCTGTTGGCGCCCTTCCTGATGTTCGCTCCGACCCGGTGGCGGCGCGGCGCCGCCGGCGCGCTGATCGCCCTCCAGCTACTGATCGCCCTTACCGGCAACTACGCCTTCTTCAACCTGCTGAGCATCGCGCTCTGCCTGTTGCTGCTTGACGACGCCTGGTGGATGCGCTTCTGGAATCTCATCGAGCCGGCCTCGGAGGCGCCGGCCCTCGGGGCGCTCCGGCGGGTCGGACTCGTCCTGCTGTCGGTGGTGTGGCTCGCGGTGTCGGTAGTCAATCTGGTCTCTGCCACCCGTACCGGCGCGACGTTGCCGGCGCCGCTGCTCGCTCTGCACTCGACGGTCGCGCCCTTCCGGTCGATCAACGGCTACGGGCTGTTCGCCGTGATGACCACCGAGCGCAACGAGATCGTGATCGAGGGCAGCGAGGACGGCGTGGAGTGGGCGGCATACGAGTTCCGCTACAAGCCGGGCGACCCATCGCGGATGCCGCCGATCGTCGCTCCCCATCAGCCGCGACTCGACTGGCAGATGTGGTTCGCCGCCTTGCGGGACGTGCGCGCCAGCCCCTGGTTCGTCTCCCTGATGTCGCGCCTGGCCCAGGCGGAGCCGAGCGTGCTCGATCTGCTCGAGCACGACCCCTTCGCCGGCCGGCCGCCGAAGCTCCTGCGAGCGCGGCTGGTGCGCTACCGGCTCGCGCCGTTCTCGCAGATGACCGAGGGGATCTGGTGGCAGGCGACGCCCGGCGCCGTGTTCATGCCCGAGACCGGGGCCGCGGAGCTGGCGGCGCTGCAGCCCTGAGGCGGTGGTCGCTTGGCGGTGCTAGCCTCGCCGGGTGAGCCTCGACGATCTCTACCGTCACGCCTGGGCGGCGCTCGCGCCGGACGGTTTCACCGAGCTCGACGACGTCGCGCCACCGCGCGGACCGGATCGGATCTTCGAGCTGATCGACGCTCTCGGGCTCGCGCCGGGAGCCGACGTTCTCGACCTGGCGTGCGGCCCGGGCGAGCAGGCGCTGGTGCTCGCCGAACGCTACGCGGCGCGGGTGATCGCGATCGATCCGGTGGTGCCTCAGCTCGTGATGGCGCGAGGGAGCGCGACCGCCGCGGATCGTTGCGTGTGCGTGGCGGCCGGCTCGATGGAGGCGATCCCACTGGCCTCTGAATCGTTCACACTGGTCTGGTTGCGCGACGCGCTGTTGCATTCGTCGGATCCGGAAGCGACGCTGCACGGCTGTTTCCGGGTGCTTCGTCCCGGCGGGCACCTGCTCCTCCACACGGCCTATGCCACCGACCTCCTGGCGGCCCACGAGCTCGAGCTCCTGGAGACCGAGATGCACGTCCAGCGCGCCGCCCTGGACGCGAAGCGGGTCGACCGGGCGGTCACGGCTGCCGGATTCGAGCCGGTCCACGACGAGGCCCTGGGCAGCGAGCTGGCCGAGCACTACGAGCAGCAGGACGGCCTCGGCTCCCGAGCTCTGTTACGCCTGGCGCGTCTGAATCGATCGCCCGGAGCCCGGGCGCGCCTCGGCGAGGAGCGCGTCCGGGCCGCGCGCGGTCTCTACCATTGGGTGGTGTTCGAGCTGCTCGGCAAGCTGAGCTACCGCACCCGCGTCCTGCGTCGACCGGCGACGTGAGCCCAACGAGTGCATCCCGAGAGCGCGAGCGCCTGCTTGCGTCGCTGACGGACGAGCCGCGCTGGGTGGAGACCCGCGGCGCGCTTCTGGCAACATCGGATCGCTCGAGGTCGCGAAGCGCCTCGGGTTCGTGGCGGTCGACCGACTGGCGGCTTTGGAGGGCGAGCTTATAGGTAACTAAAAAGCTACGCTTAAAATCCTCACCAATCCGTAGCCAGTTGTTTACGCGTTTCAACGGTGAGTGTGTGCTAGAATCAGTAATCGCATGGTTACAGATACGGCATTGGAATCGCTCAAGGGTATCGCCGACCCGACTCGGCGGGAGATCGTGGAACGGCTGAGCGCCGGCGGCCTGTCGGTGAGCGAGGTCGCCGCCGGCCTGCCGATGAGCCGGCCGGCCGTGTCCAAGCACCTTCGGGTGCTGCGCGAGCTGGGCCTGGTGGTGGAGACCCGGGTCGGCCGCCGCCGGGTCTACGAGCTGGTGGCGGAGCCGCTCGAAGCGATCGTCGACTGGCTCGAGCGGCTCACCGAGGCCGAGGGCACGAGCCGGCACGCGGGTGCCCTCCGAGCGGCATCGACCCCACCGGCCGTCGAGCGCCGCCCCGGCGCGGATTCGCGCCGGAAGCCGCCTGGGTCCACTCGCGAGCCCGCGGACGATGGGAGCCGGGACCGCTGGCGCTCGTGGTAGCCGTGGGCGGCGCGGCGCGCGTTGTGATGTGCGAGTCGGTTCGCTAGAGTCCAGCCAAATGGTCGACCCCTCCGCGATCAACCAGGCTATCGGCGAGGCGTCGCCGGCGCTCGAGAGAGCGCTCTCCGACGTCGGCCGCCAAGCGATCTTTCCGCCCGACATTCCGTTCCAGGCCGCCGAGGCGCGCGGCAAGCGCTACAACGCCACCATCGGCCAGATCACCGACGGCGCCGGCCAGGCGGTTGAGCTGCCGACCATGTCGGCGGTGATGTCGCTGTTCTCGGCTCCCGATCGGAATCGAGCGATGCTCTATTCGCCGGTCGAAGGCATCCCCGAGCTGCGCGATCTGTGGCGAGCGTGGCAGCGTCGGCTGCGCCCCGAGAAGCCTTCGACCCTGCCGCTGGTGACCGCCGGTCTGACCCACGGCCTGTCGCTGGTGGCCGATCTGTTCGGCGGCCCGGGACGTGCGATCGCGGCCCCGACGCCGTTCTGGGGCAACTACCGCCAGACGTTCGGTCTGCGCACCGGTGCGCGCATGGTGTCGGCGCCGGCGTTTCGCGATGGGCGCTACAACGCCGAGGCGATCGCCGAGGCGCTGGCCGACGAGCCGGACGGCGCGCCGGCGGTGGCGATCCTCAACATCCCTTCCAATCCCGGTGGCTACTCGCCGACGGTCGACGAGCGGCGGCGGCTGCTCGACTCGCTGGTCGGCGTCGCGGCCCGCCGACCGCTGGTGGTCGTGTGCGACGACGCCTACACCGGACTGGTGTTCGATCCCGAGGTGCCACGCGAATCGATGTTCTGGGAGCTGAGCGGCGCGCACGAGAATCTGGTGCCGGTCAAGATCGACGGCGGCACCAAGGAGTTCTCGTTCTTCGGCGGCCGGGTCGGGTTCATCACCTTCCCGTTCGAGCTCGAGAGCGAGATCGCCGAGGCGCTTACCAGCAAGGTCAAGTGCCTGGTGCGAGCCGCGCTCGGCTCGCCGGTTGCGACCAGTCAGATGGTGCTGGTCCAGGCACTGCGCGATCCCGAGATCGCCGGTCAGGTAGAGACCGTCCGGCTGCTGTTGGAGAACCGCTGCCGCGTGCTGCAGGCCGCCCTCGAGACGGTCGATCGCGAGCTGCTGGTGCCACTGCCGTTCAACTCCGGCTGCTTCGCCTTGATCGAGCTCGGCCCGAGGGTCGAGACCGACGCCCAGTCGGTGCGCCGCCTGTTGCTCGACGAGTTCGATACCGGAGTGATCGCGGTCGGGGAGCGCTTCCTGCGCATCGCCTTCTGCTCGGTGCGGGCGTCGGACCTGGCCGAGGTGGTGACCCGCCTCGAGCGCGGCGTGGCCAAGCTCGCGGGCCGGGGAGCGGTCTGAGCCAGGCCAGCCCGGTGCGCGCTCGGCTGTCGCTTTCCATCCTCTTCCTGGCCGGTCTGCTGGTCACCTACTTCCGCGATCCGAACCTCTACCGATTCCCCGCCGCGGCCTACGAGGACGGCCGCGACATGTTCGGGTTCTTCTACAACCATCCCGAGCCCGGATCGATCTTCCGCTTCTACAACGGCTACGTCTCGCTGCTGCCGAATCTCGCCGGCTACCTGATCGCGCGCGCGCCGGTGACGGCGATCCCGACCCTGCTGGCGCTCTTCCCGCTGCTGGTCGCCGCGCTGGTCTTCGCCTGGCTGTCGCGTCCGGAGTACTCGCGGCTGATCGCCGGCGACCGGCTCCGCTGGCTGGCCTGCCTGACGCTGGCGCTCGCGCCGCTCGGCAACTATCACTTCGTGGGCAGCACGACCTACTCGGTGTGGACCCTGTTCTTCGGGCTGATCCTGCTGTCGCTGATGGGGCCGCCCGAGTCGCGCCGGGCCGCGGTCGTCCGATTCCTGCCGATGGCGGCCCTGATCTGGAGCCATCCCCTGTCGATCGCGCTGGCGCCGGTCTGGCTGGCGCAGGGCTGGGCCCACCGGGCGCGCGGCCGGATCGCAACGTCGTTCTACGCGGCGCTGGCCGCGGTCGCGGTGCTCTATCAGCTGCTGGCCGTCGAGCACCCCGGTGACGCCACGTTCGACCTGCCGGGCATCGCCCGCATCGCCCGCGTCACGGGCATCCTGGTGCTCGAGCGGGTGTTCTTCAACACGCTCCTGAGCGATCGGCTGTCGCGGGTCATGCACAACCGCGGCGACGACATCTGGGTCTACCTGATCGGCGCCGCGATCGCCCTGATCCTGGTCGCCCTGGTGGTCCTCTGGCGCCGGCGCTTCGAGGCGCCGCGGCTCGCCAACCTGGCGATCCTGGCCTACCTGATCGTCGCGCTCACCCTGCTCTATGTGATCGGTCGCTCGGGCGACCTGAGCATCCTGACCGGCAATCCCGGCTACCGCTACTTCTGGGTGCAGCGCCTCTGCCTGATCGTCACGATCTTCGTTGTCGCGGAGCCGTTCGTTCGAGGCTGGAGCGGTCGGCAGCTGCGGGTGGGAGCGACCGTCCTGATCCTGACTTTGGCGCTGAACCTCTTGTGGCTCAACCGGACGGACAACTCCAAGTACCGCGGCCGTTCGGGCATGGGTCGCAAGCTGGCCGCCTTTACCGAGCGGGTGGCAGAGCTGGAGAGCCAGGGCGGTCCGATAGAAGCGCGGCTCGAGCGCGGCCGCTGGAGCATCGAGCTCAAACGGCCGGCGCCGCCGTCCGAGTGAGCGCCGCCGGTCGACGGTCCTGAGCTCCTCGCCCGATCAGTGGTCGACGCGAATCGTCAGTGCGCCGCCGCTCTCGACCATGAACGTGTCGAAGAGCACGACCTCTTCGCCGCCGTGGAGGGTCACATTCTCGCCGTTCTGGATCTTGTAGCCGTCGCGGCCCTGGATCTGGTCACAGGTGGTGAAGAAGGAGCCGGTTCCCACGTCGTCGGCGTCGAGGACCAGGTCGAACGGCATCGTGCATTCGAGGACGTCGAACGCCTCGAGCGGGGTCTCGGGCCCGTCACCGTTCTGGTTCATGGGTTGGACCGACCAGGCGTGGAAGCCGAAGGAGAGGGCGACTCCGCGGGTCGCGGTGCACAGACTGGCGGTGCAGGAAGCGCTCGAGACCAGGGTGTCGTTGCCGTCGACGTGGAGGCGGTAGTCGGTGGCCGAGGTCGCGGGTAGCCAGCGAAACGGCGGGTCGGTCTGATAGATGTCGTCCAGCGGGTAGACTAGCGTCGTGCCGCCGGGCAGTGGACCGCCGGTGACGGTGAACGCGGTGTCGGCGCTGTACGGGCTCGGCCCGCGCAGATTCTTGCCGCGCACCTTCCAGCTGTAGCTGCCGATGCTGAGCGTGCCGACGTCGACCGAGCAGGTGCCGGCGGCGCAGACGTCGATGTGCTCGTAGAACTCGTCGTGGAACGTGCCGCCGAGCGGCCCGTCGATCTGGAGCTGCCACAGGGTGGCGCCGCGCTCGGGGTTCGCGTAGTCATCCCAGGTGAAGACGCCCGTGTCGTCGGTCTCGCCGATCGGTGAGAGCGGGTTGGGCGCGCCGATGGCATCGTCGCCGCTGGTGCCGGTGATGTTCTTCTTGAGGATGTCCTTGGCCAGGTTCAAGTAGCCGGTGTTGTCGATATGGCCGAAACGCAGGTCGTCCTGGAAGTAGTCGGTGTCGACGTTCGCCTGGTCGCCGCCGAAGAAGAACCAGGGGCTGATGCGGGTCCGATTCTTCGTCGAGGCCAGATCCGCCACGTCGAGGTCGAGCGCGGCGGTCTGGGGCTCGTCGGGGTTTGCCTCGGGTCTGGGGTCACCGGGCGAGCCATCGTCGAAACCGGAGCAGAGACCAGGGAACTCCGGGCAGACCCGGCGGATCGGCGAGCCGACGATCGAGTCCATGCCGAGCGCGGTCGCCTTGTCGATCATCAGCCCCATCAGGTTGGCGATCTCCTGGGGTGAGATGGCGTCAATATCGCCGCGGAGCAATTTGCTGATGTCGTTGGTGCCTTCGATCAGGATCAGCACGTCGTCGCCGGCGCTGATCCGCGAATCGATCCTCGAGACGCCCTGGACCACGGTCTCGCCGCCGCTGCCTGCGTTGATGACCTCGGCGGTCGGCACGCCGCCCGCGATCTGGTTCACGAGCCGGTAGGCGTAGCCGCACTGGTCGGCGTCGTCCTGGGTCTGCTGGTTGCAGGGGGTGGCGGGCTTGCAGCCGGTGCCGGTGTCGAAGACGGCTGTGGGAGGGTTCGCGCCGCCCGGATCCTTGCAGTCGTTGCCGCGCGTGTTGCTGTCCCCGAAGGCGATGTATCGGACCGCAGCGGAGGCCGGATCGAGCCGAGCGCCGAGCGCGATCGTGGCCAGGGCGATCAGCGCCAGCCCGGACGCTCTCACGGCCGATCCTCCCAGCCGGCGCCGAGCGTCCGGTCGGGTACTTCGTCGTCGGTCGACGGCCAGCGCAGTAGAACGCCGCCGTCGTTCTCCTCGACCACCGGCCGCTCGTCGGTCCCGACCTCGAGACGCGCCAGACCGCCGATCCTGCCCCGAGCGTCCAGGCGCAGGAGCGTCCAACCGCGCGGCACGACGGTCTGGAAGAGCAGCCGGGGACCGTCCGGACCGTCGAAGAATCCCGGGTAGACCGAGCCGTCCGGACCGCGGTAGCCGGTGTCGCTCCAGGCGCCGCGCACGAACCGGGACAGCCGCATACGCATCGTCGTGCCGTCGAAGAAGGTCCAGGCGGCCAGAGCTCCGTCGCCGCCGGCGATCAGCGCCGGTGTCAGATCGGGCACGTCGTTGGGCTCGTGCAGCGGTGCCGCCACGCTCCAACTGCCGTCGGTCGAGCGCACGCTCCAGACCGTCTCGGAGTCGGCGCCGTCGTAGAGCGACGAGGTCAGCAGCCAGCGGCCGTCCGACAGGATCACGCCGGAGAGCGCCACCTGGCCCTCGGGTTCGGTCGATACGGGTTCCACCGGGCCCCAGCCGTCCTCGGTCAGAGTCGAGGCGTAGACGCCGAGCGACGACAGATCGTCGCCCTCGAGCCAGGCCATGCCGAGCAGGCGGCCGCTACCGACGATCGGCACGGCGCTCTGTCGAATGCGGCCGATCCGCTCGGGCGGCGGCGGAATCTCGGCGGGGCCCTCGCCCAGCTGGAGCAGGAGAAACAGGTCCTGGCCGTCGGCGGTCCGGCGCGCGCCGCCCGCGACCCAGCCCTGCTCGAGCGCTCCGATCCGGTTGAGCCAGGCGTCGGGCGGCAGCGCGAGCCGCTCGAGCACGTCACCCTGGCGGACGAAGGTCGCGTCGGCGCCCGCGATCAGGACCACGCTGCGACCGTCGGGAGCGGTGGTCTGGGCGATCAGGCGATCAGCCGCCGCGAGAGCGTGCGGCAACGCGATCAGGAGCGCTGCGACGATCAAGGCGGCCATTACGGTGCCAGGGAAATTTGCCCTGGAGGCGACCGGAACGGGCCGCTCGGTCGAGCTCGACTGGGAAGTTCTGGTGCTCGGCTCGCGGTTGAGGTGCATCGATAAGATCCCGCGCTCCCCCTCGCTCGATCCTAGCACCGCGGTAGCCCCGTCAGGCGATCCTGCCTCTTTTCGGCCTTCGCGAACGGCGGCCGGGCAGGTCGGCGACAATCAGGAGGCTGAGGGCCTCTCTTTTTCCGGAAGCTGGCCCGCCGCTTGCACCCCGGTAACTTGTAGATCAGAGCTTGCAGAGGCCAGTCGAGATAGAATTCGACTCCTACCGTCACCCGGCGGACCACCCACCATGAAAACAGATTTCTCCAAGTTGGTTGCCTGTGCGGCGTTCGCGCTGCTCGTGGGCGCGTCGGCCGCCGACGCGCAGCTCCTGCGCACGGTCGACGCCGGCGGCGGGCTCTACCTGCAGCAGGTGATGAGTCGGGCCCTGATCCACGAGCCGGACGGCGAGGTGAGTGAGCTTTCCATGCCGCAGGGCACGTCGTTTCGGCGCCTCGAGCGGCTCGAAGGCGGCTGGATGGCCGGCGGCCAGGTCGACGTCCTCGGACTGACCGACATCTTCCTGTTCCGGAGCGTTGACGGCGAGCGCAGCTCGTTTCCGGCGCCGCCGAACCCCGCCGAGAGCCCGCTGCGCATCAATGCGGTGCCGCTGGTCGAAGGCGGCAAGCTGAAGGGTCTCGCCTGGATCGAGGGCGTCGAGGTGCGCGAGACGGCGGTCTACGCCGCGTCCTGGAGCGGTACCGACTGGGCGCCCGCCGAGCTGGTGAGCCCGATCGGCCCCGGCACCCAGATTGGACTCACCGGTACGGTCCTGGCGGACGGCAGCTGGCTCCTGGCCTGGAGCGCCTACGACGGCAACGACGACGAGATCGTCTGGAGCCGCCGGGCAGAGGGTGTCTGGGTCGAGCCGCAGCCCCTGCATGCGCCGAACGATCAGCCCGACATCGTGCCGAGCGTGCTGGCGATCGGTCCGGGCGCGCTCGCCGCGTGGGCCTCCTCGGACGGCAGCACCTATCGAGTCCGCTTGGCGAGCTTCGACGGAAACGAGTGGAGCGACCGGCCGTTCGTGGGTCCGCGTCGATCGGTGCGGCCGAATCTGATCCGAGAGGGTCAGGGCGCTCAGCTCCTTTTCCGGACGCTGGTGCCCTACACCTGGACCCTGCTCGAGCTCGATGCCGCCGGCGCCGTGGGTCGGCGCGCGGAGGTGCCGACCGAGTCGACCTTCCAGCCCGGCCTGGCGCCGCGCCCGGGACTCGCGCCGCTCTTCGAGTGGCCCGGCGAGGACATCACGGTGCCGATGTCCACGGAGGCGGATTGGCAGTAGCTGCCGTGAATCGGCTCTTACCCGCACTCCTGTTCGGCGCGGCGCTGGCCCTGATCGCGACCTCGGCCGAGGCCGGCGACAAAACGTACATCGCGATCGGCGACAGCATCACCCAGGGCTCGAGCCATCCGGCGAGCTGCGGCATCTGCCCGGTGGTCTTCGACTGCACGGGCGGCTGCAGCACTACCTCGCAGACGAATCGCGAGAAGTGCGGCTACGTCCGGCGGCTCGACGCCTGGCTGGGCGCCGGCCACTACGTCCGCAACGAGGGGGTCGGGGCCGAGGACACCAGTGAGGCGCTGTCGCGCTTTGCCAGCGAGATGAACAGCAACTGCGGCACGCCCGGCGATTGCGTGGCGGTCATCTTGATGCACGGCACCAACGACATGGACAAAGCCAGCATCAGCCCGGAGAGCGCCCGCGACAACATGCGGTCGATGATCACCGAGGCCAAGTCGCGCAACATCGATGTGCTGCTGATGTCGATCGTCAGGAGGGTCTACATGCACACGCACACCAAGTGGCAGGCCTACCGCGACCTGATCCTGGCGCTCGCCGGCGAACAGGACCTCCAGTCGGTGGATCCGCACACGCCGCTCTGCAACAACAACTGGAAATGCTACAATGACAACTACTGGATCAACGGCGATACCGACGTGCCGCCTGACGGCATCGACGACCTGGACGAGGGGCCAACAGACTGCACAGACCCCGGGGAGGGCGACAACGACCTCGGCCATCTCGACCCCGACGGCTACGACGTCCTGGCCGACAAGATCAAGGACGCTTTCCCTGCCAACACCCCGAGCGCGCCGACCCCGACCACGCCCACCGGCACGATCACCAACACCAAGCCCGACTTCGTCTGGTCCGGCGTCTCGACCTCACGCTGGTTCGAGCTCGAGGTCGACGGCACGAAGAGCTGGTGGGAGGACGCGGTCCACTGCGGCAGCACCTGCACCGTGAACCCGGGCGTCACCCTCGCCGAGGGCGCCCACACCTGGCGCGTGCGCGGCCGTAACCTGCGCGGCATGGGCTCCTGGAGCGCCACCAAGAGCTTCACCGTTTCCACGATTCAGCCGCCGATCGCGCCGACACCGGTCGCGCCGACCGGCGAGCTCTGGGAGAGCGCGCCGACCTACGAGTGGCTGCCGGTCTCGGGCGCCACCGAGTACGACCTCGAGGTGCGCGACTCGGGCGGCAACCTCGACGCCAGCGCCGCGGCGCTCGCGGCCGGCACCGTCTGCACGGCGAGCCTCTGCTCGCACGTCGAAGGGACGGTTCTGACGGGCACCGACGACTACACGCTCAAGGTCAAGGCGCGCAACAGCGGCGGCGACAGCCCGCTGAGCGAGCCGGGCCTCGGCTTCACCATCCGCGACTGCGACGCGTCGGTCAAGGATCTCCAGGACTTCGCGTCGACGCCGGTGACGACAGTCGAGACCGTCGAGCACTGCGGCTTGGTCACCGCCGCGACACTGGGCGCTTACACCATCGACCCGAGCGGCGACGTCACGATCTTCACACGCGACGGCTTCGCGGCCTCGAACGGCTTCTCGGTCAACTCCGGAACGCTGATCGTCATCTCGCCCTGAATGGAGCTCTCCCGAGGCGATGCGCGCACCGTCGACGCGGGAGATCAAGCCCGAGCGGCTGCCTGTGCGCGTTGCGACTTGCGAACGCGTGAGCCTCGCACTCGGTCCTGATCGATAGTGGACTCGGCCCACGGTAGTCGAGAGACTATGCCTGTGACGTCAGGGACGGTGACAGTCGAGGCGCTCGTCCAGCGCCATCATGCAGAAACGCCGCGGTACGTCGTTGTGCCGACTGACGTTGTAGCGCGCTGGCGACTCGACGCCACCACCGTGGTCGAGGGTACGCTCGACGGAACCAGCCTGGGCCGACGCAGTCTGAAGCGTTGGGATGAGGATCGCTGGTTCCTTGATCTTCCCGAACGCTGGTGTCGCCAGGCAGGGATCGCGACCGGAGATCGCGTGAAGCTCACGCTCAGGGTCGCCTCGACTTCGTTGCCGGCAGAGCTCGAGACGACCCTCTCGGAGTCATCCAGAGCCAGGGCCGCGTGGCAGCAGATGACGGCAAACCAGAGGCGGATGGTTCGTGAACAGGTGCTGGCGGCGAAGCGACCGGCAACGCGGGTGAGACGCGCGCGTCGATACCTGGGATTGGACTGCTAGCGAAGGGAGACGGGTGGAGCTCGCTCAGCGCGGAGCGAGCTCGTGAGCCTTGGCGACGAACCGCTCGGCATCGAGCCGGCGGTCCTTGTGCTCGCGTCCGAGCGAGCTGAGCTGGTGCTCCCACCAGTCAGGCTCCGGCGCCTCGGCGTCCCAGGTCACTCCCGGACGGTAGAGCATCCAGAGGTCCCATGCCGGATAGCCGAGCCCTTCGACGAAATGCTGCACGGCCGCGCCCACGTACCGGTCGCCGTCCCAGTAGTGCCGGACGTGGGGTCCGTGCATCAGCTGCATCGCGTTGGCGACGTCTTTTTCCCTTGCGCCCAGTTGGCTTGACGAGACTACGAACACGGTGAGGTTCGGTATCCCTCGCGCTTTCAGCGCCTTTTCGACTTCGGAGACCCCCCGAAGACAGACTCCTCACGTAGGTCCGATCAGGAGAACGGCCCGAATGTGGTCGGCGTCCGCGTTGAACGCGGAGCGAAACGGCTCCAGGTCGTCTGCGAGGATGATCTCGTAGTCCGGCTTGTCGTCTGCCGAGGCGAGAGTCTTTGCCCAGCCGATCAGGCCGCCCGCTGCAAGCACGGTGGTGAGAATCAGGAACTCGATCCTTAGAACACGGAAAAGTCGCATCATCCGATCCTCGAGGCCAACAGTTGAAAGACATTTACGGCAAGAGCCGACGCCCAGAGGAGCGCGGCTAGCCAAAGAGTCCAAATAACAACGACGGGGCGCTTCGCGGGGCACGCCTGACCCGCGGCAACCGGCCGTCGATACACGGTCCAGAAGCCGAAGGCGAGAAGAGCGCCCGAGGCTGCGAGAATCGCGAGACTGTAGGGCTTCAAGCCGGCGGCCCAGACCGCCCCGGTAACGCCGAGCACACTGACCAGGAGGGGCGCGAGGATCGGCACACAGCAGGCGGCCGCTGCCGTCGCGAGAACGGCTGCCCCGGCCCCGGTCGTTGCCGCCCCCCAGGCGGAAAGGTCTCGCTTCCTGTCCACGGCTAGCGCGCCTCCACTCGGGCTTCATCCATGCTTGCGGTTCTCCGAATCTCGCGGTGCAACTGATCGGCCATGCGGGCGAGCGTCACGAGAGAGCTATCCATGGGTGGGACTCTCCTCGCACACGTTTCGGAAACCAGATGCCTGGTGTTCGAGTGCCGAGTCCAGGTCGACCCTGCTGATGTAACGAACATAGCTGTCCTGCCAGCTTTGCTCTGTCGCAGCGGTGGACGCCCGTCCCCTGAAGCTCTCTGCCTCTTCGTGCCGGCCCTGGGCCGCGAGCACTTTCGCCAGCTCGAACAGGAAGTCGGGGTGATTGCCGCCCTTGAGCTCGAGAGCGCGCCGGGTCATCGATTCGGCGAGCGCGAGGCCGCGCTCGTCGTCGGCTTGAATGGCGAGTATCGAGCGCTCCGCCTGAACGAGCTCGGTGACGCGATCTTGCAGGACGCTGTTCAGAAGCTCACTGCCGTAGGTGACGGCCAGGTCGCCCTCGCCTGCGCAGAGGATCTGCTGGAAGAGAGTGACGGCTTCGGCGGCGTACTGCCGCGGCAGCCGTTCGGCCACCGGCAGAAGAGTCTGGGTCGCTTCCGCGAGACGGCCCTCTTCGCGAAGCCGGCCGACGCGCTCGAGCTGGCCCGCCGTCTCATCCATCATGGCCCGTTCCTGCCTGCTGGAATCGGCGTGAGCCCGTAGATCGAAGGTGTCGCGCATCACGGCGTCGAGGACCTCGTCCAGTAGGTCGTCGGTGCCACGCGGATCGCTCGTCCACGCCAGGCGCCCCTGGCGATCGACGAGCATGACGAACGGCAGGGAGAAGTCCTCGAGATCCATGATGGAGGGGTGAACGAGCTTGGCTTTGAACTCCTCTTCATCCTTGGGCTCTGCGATGGCATAGGAGATCCGCGGAGCCTCCTTCTCGAGGAAGCTCGGCAGCGGCGTGCCGACATCGGTTCCGACGGCGATCCCGATGATGACCAGCCCACTGTCGTCCCATCGGTCCTGCAGCTCGGAAAGGTGGTCGATCATCGGGTAGCAGGGGGGGCACCAGGTGGCCCAGAAGTCGAGCAGGTAGACCTTCCCGGGCTCGAAGTCGAGGGCCGGGTCTCCCTGCAGCCACGTCAAGCGATCGCCGAGTGGCGGTACCAGGTCCCCGATCAGCGGCTGGGCACCTGAGGGCTGAGCCGAAAGGAGAATGCTGAAGATGATGAGGGCGCCAACTTGTCGATTCATGGGGTTCCCGTAGGTCGTCTGCCTGTGATGTCCGCCGGCGTCGCTACGAGAGAGTCTGCGTGAACCTCATCGGCGGCGAGGGCGGCCGGCTTGCGGCTGCGGTTCATGTCACCTCTTTGCGACCAGCTCCCATTCGATCTCGCCGAGGAAAGCGGGTCGGAGCTTCTCTAGAAACGGGTGATCCGAAAGACGGTAGTAGATGGTCTGTCCGTCGCGGCGTGTCGTGGCGAAGCCGTAGGCTCGGAGCTTGGCCAGGTGCTGAGAGACCGCCGAGACCGAGACGTCGAGCATCTCGGCGAGATCGCAGACGCAGAGCTCCTTCAATCGGTCGAGCAGAAAGATCATCTTGAGCCTCGTCGAGTTGCTGGCCAGCGTGAAGAGCTCCGCCGCCTCCTCGAGTTCGGGCACGAACTCCAGGCTTTCGCGGATCGCCGTGATCTCATCGTGCGCCAGGGTCGGTCCTACACACTTCATGCGTTCACCCCCATTTCCTTCTCGAGAATACGGATCGTCTCGCGGACCTCGCCGAGGCAGCACTTCCCGGACGGGCTTCGCACGTCGCACGCGCAGTTGCCGGCCTCGACCTCGCTCTCGATCGAGTCGAAGATGGTCGTCTCGCCCGACTCGCTGAGCTGGCGGGCGATGTCGTCCTTGCGGTGGAGAAAGCAGTAGCAGACGAGCCCGTCTCCAGCGCTCTTGAAGCCGGGCTGGACGTTCAGATCGCTCACGGTCAGCACCGCACCGGCGGAGCCGTAGTAGACGACGTCGCACTCGGCGTCGTGGCAGAGGCGGAACGTCTGTCTCGGAGGGACGGGTCCGTTGGCCAGTGCCGCGACAGTAGTGAAGTCGACCGGCTTGCCCGCGAATCCGTCCTCTGGGCAGAGGGAAGCGTTGCTGTCCGCAGGGGGTACCGAGCAGCAGGATTCGCTCTCTTTAGACATTACTTAAGCATATACGAAAGTACTGGATATATGGTTTTGACACAGAGTCGCCGAGATCCGGCCGTCATTCAAGTCGCCTTGCCGGCGATGGTCCTGATCGTTTGATGGACGCCTGCCGTCGGCGTGTTCTCGGATCCTCCTTGATCGGACTGGGGCGAGCCCGAGGCGCAGCTAGGGCGCTGAGGAGTCCCGATTGCGGCGATCTGGATCGGGCCCGCTCCGACGGACACCGGTCGGCGTCGCGTCGAGGACATCGGCGGCCTCCCACCAGCGGCTTTCCGGATAGGCCGTTTCGATCTCGCGCCAGGCTTCTTCGAGCACCGCTTTGTCGCCGCTCGCGATCCGGAAGCGAACGATGCCCGCCCAGAAGAGCGCCTCCGGGGCGGTCTCGGCGTCCGGTGCTGCGGCCCGAGCCTGGTCGAGGTGGGTGAGCGCGCCCTCGAAGTCGCGGTAGAGCAGCGCGCGTTTGGCGAGCGCCAGGCGCAGCTCGGCCAGGAACCTCTTCGGCGCTCGGTAGCCGACGATGCGACGCAGCTCGTTGCCGCGGCCGTCGAAGAAGAGCAGGCCCGGCTCCCAGAGCAGGCGGAATCGGCGCAGGAGGTCGCGCGCCTCGGGCGTCGGCTGTTTCGTGTTGACCACGTGGCAGACGAAGTGATCGCCGAGCAGTTCGTCGACGGCCGGCGTTGGATACGTCACGGTATCCATCTTCGCGCAGCCGTATCAGCCGGGATCCCAGAAATCGAGCAGCGCTACCCGATCGTCACGCCGAGCGGCTTCGAGCGTCTCGGTCCAGGTGGGCCGCCAGGTGGCGTTCGGCATCAGGTGGTTTCCGGTGGCAGGACGAGTTCGCCGCTACCGACCGGCTTGCAGCGGCCGCCGACCTTGACCGACTCGATCCGGTCGCCCTCATGTTCAACCCGGGCGTCGATCAGTGACGGCCGGCCCATCTCGATTCCCTGCCGGATCGTCACCCGGGTCGCCGAGTCCGGGCGCTCGATCGCACCCGGCCAGTGGCGCACGGCGTAGGCCGCGACCGGGCCGGCCGCCGCTCCGGTCGCTGGATCCTCGGGGATCGCCATCGCCGGAGCGAACATGCGGGCGAACAGCGTGTCGGGCGACTCCGGGTCGCGATGAAAAACGTAGACGTGAGGTCCCGGCGAGTCGGCGAGCCGCTCGGCCCACCGCTGCTGATCGAGCCGCGCCGCGGCCAGCGCCTGGCGATCGCCCACCGGGATCAGATGGAACGGCACGCCGGCCGAGCCGATCTCGACCGGCAGGGCCGGGTCGAGCGCCTGTTCGTCGAGCCCCAGCAGCCGCGCCAGATCCGGGCGGGAGATCGGGGACTCGTCGAACCGTGGCAGCGGCTGGTTCATGAAGATGAGGTCGGGCTCGCCGCCGGCGAAATTGACTTCGACGCGCAGGACGCCGACGCTCTCTTCGAGGTGGAAGACGCGCGGCTGGCCGTCGCCCTGACCGCCGGCCCCCGCCAGGACGTAGGCGGTTCCCACTGTGGGATGGCCGGCCATCGGCAGCTCCATCGCGGGTGTGAAGATCCGCACCCGGCAGTCCGCGCCGGGCGTCTCGGTGGTGTGAACGAAGGTCGTCTCGGACAGGTTGAGCTCGCGGGCGATCGCCTGCATTCGTTGGTCCGAGAGGCCGTCGGCCTCGGGAAACACGGCGAGCTGGTTGCCGCCGAACACCTCCTCGGCGAAGACGTCCAGCAGGTGGTAGCGCAGCGAGATCATGGGCGGCAGGCTACGGCGGCCACGCGCCGAGTTCAAGTGAAGAGCTCGAATACCAGGGATCGATCGGGTGAATCTGACTGGGCGGAATCTGGGCGGCCTCTAACGGCCGCGCCGCCTGCCTGGGACACTTCCGCGCGGCCGCTCAGTTGACGTAGCCCATCGCCCGCAGGTGCTCCTGCTGCACCGCCAGCTCCTCGGCGGTCAGGTCGGTGCGTGCGTCGGACTCGTCGGACGAGTCGGCCGCGCCGCCGGCCGAGAGGCTCGGAGTCTCCCAGAAGGCGAGAGCGCCGGGCTCGGCTTGACCGTCGAGGCCTCGCTCCTCGATGTCGAGGCACATCTCCACCCATTCGAACGCCAGCGCCGCGAGGTCGATCGTGCGCTCTCTCCACGCTTCGCCTTCGGCGGCGATCGTGTCCTCGAACACCACGGCCCGCCGCGTCGGATCCGCCTCCGGGTTGCGGAGGATGAGAGAGAAATCAGCGGCGTACGACTCGAGCCCGAGCGCCCGGACGCGCCGGCGGGCGATGCCGTAGCGCAGCGTGGCCGAAGCATCACCGGGCACCAGGATCTGGGCGCAGCGGTAGCTCGACTGGAGCACCTGTCGCTTGACGCCGTCGATCTCGAGCTTGTGCCGCTGCGTGCCGCGCGAGAACTGGTAGCTGTCGCGGTCGACGTGTCGGTAGCCGGTCGGCCGGATCGATGGCCCGTCCGGCGGTCCGAGGGCAGCAAGCTCGGGGCAGTGGTCGGCAGCGTAGCGGGCAGGCCGGTTGAGCCGGAATCCCGGCACCCACTCCCAGACGGCGCGCCCCGATCGATCCACCTCGAGCGCCCGGCCGCCCATGCTGGAGACGATCATGGTGTTGCCGTTCGGCAGCGGCTGCTGCGAGCCGGCGGTGGGCGAGTAGAGACCCGCCGCCCGGTAGCTCCAGACGGTCGAGCCGTCGCGCGGATCGATCTCGATCACCTCGCTCTGCCGATCGCCCCCGAAGCTCGAGTAGCGATTGTTGAAGATCACGATGTTGCCGCGGCGCGGGCTCTCGGGACCGAGCATCAGCGCCTCGTGCTGACGGTCGAGATCTCCCTGATAGGTCCAGACGACCTCCCGGGTGCGCTTGTCGACGATCAGGGCCAGATTGACGTTGCGCGCGCTGAGCAGCACGTTGCCCGGCCGGAAGCGCTGGTCGCCGGCGTCGTGCCACGGGTTCTCGGGCAGGATCTGAACCGAGTTCATGTGCGTGGTGTCGCCGGTGTGGCGTCGCTTGTTGCCCTCGACCCAGGCCGCGAGCTGCTCGCCGGAGCTCCACTCCCAGACGATCTCACCGGCGCGATCGACCTCGATCACGTCGTCGGACTCGGTGCCCCGCGTGCGGGTGAGCAGCATCGTGTTGCCGTTCGGCAGTCGGATCAGGTCGTGGTGGGGGAGGCGGTCCGGGAAGCCGGCGCTCCACACCTCGGCGCCGTTCCAGTCGATCTCGACCACCGAGCGCCCGGTGCCGAACGCCAGCAGAGAGCAGTCTTCGAGCAATCGTACGCGCGTCTTGACCCGGGCCTCCGGCCACGAGCGCACGACCCGGCCGTGCATGTCGATCAGGATCGGGTAGGTGCGGCGAAAGAACGCCAGCGTGAACCCGTTCCAGGCGGTGTTCGGATCGTAGACGGTGATGCCGGTAGCCGCGGCTTCCTCGGCGCCCGGGTCGGGCTCGGCGCAGCCGAGAGCGACCAGCAGGACGAGCAGGAAGCGAAGGGAACGCCGCACTCGGGTTCCGGCGGGCTCAGGAGGTCGGGATGCCGCGCATCCCGGTGGTCTTCTCGGTCAGCGTGCGCAGCTCGTCGGCGATCGCCAGGGCCGTGCGCACCGCCGTCGCTACCGCCTGCTGCACCGGGGCCGTGTGCGCGTGCCGTTCGAGATACTCGCGCCCCTCGCGGTAGTGGTTGATCTCCTCGGGATGGATGATCGTCTCGTAGAGACGCGCGGTCTCCTGGTCGCCGACCGAGTGGCAGAACGAG
>JAJCXP010000008.1 GCA_029263375.1 Acidobacteriota bacterium
TCGGGTGTATACGCCCGCGCAGTAGGCCCGGCGCTACTTGGTCGCTCTGGGCGCCATGACCATCGTCATGCGTCGGGACTCGAGGCGCGTGCGCGTCTCGACGATCGCGATGTCTTCCATCTGCTTGACCACCGTGTCGAGGATCTCGTCCCCGAGCTGCGGGCGCCGCAGCTGCTGGTAGCGGAAGAAGATGGTGATCTTGACCTTGCACCCCTTCTCCAGGAAGTTGCGCACCCGCTTGGTCTTGCGCTCCTGGTCGTGGGTGTCGATGTTGGGGCGGTACTTGACCTCTTTGACCTCGATGACGTGCGTCTTCTTTCGGGTCTCGCGGGCCTGCTTCTCTTTCTCGTACTTGACCTTGCCCCAGTCCAGGATCTTGACGACCGGGGGATCGGCGGTCGGACCGACCTCCACCAGGTCAAGCCCGGCGGCTTCTGCTCGCTGACGCGCGTCATCGATCGTGACGATACCGACTTGGCCGCCCTTCTCATCGATGAGCCGCACGGTAGCCACTCGGATTCGATCGTTGATCCGCGTCCTGTCGACAGGGCGCGGGGGCAGGCGTCTTGGTCTCGGTCTAGGTATGATCAGGCTCCTTTCATTAGTTGACTCTAGGTACTTCTATCGACGTACGTTCCGCTTCCGATCTCGCAAGCGCTCGCGCGCGAGCTCCCGCACCGACGACAACAGCGACACCACTTACCATCGCTCAGGTCGGGTCACGCGCTCACCGAGGGACTAAGAGACACGTAGAGGAGGTGCGGGGAAGTAGCTTCGGTGGTCTACCGTTAGGCGGTCCGTCAGGCGGGCCGTGAGGCCGATGGCCGCGGGCGCTGACCGAAGCTCGGGAGCGGAAAGTAACTTCACCGCGGTGAGCGTAGCACAAGTGCGCTGATGTCAAGGTGGCGCCTGTGCTAGCGTGCGACCGCATTCGGGGGGCTGTTTGACGCTCTATCCACTGACGTTCGCACCGGTTTTCAAGGCCTACACCTGGGGCGGCCGCAAGCTCGGCAGCGTCCTCGACCGCGATATCCCCACTGGCAAGGTGGCCGAGAGCTGGGAGGTTTCGGCCCATCCGAACGGCCCGACGGTGGTCCTCGAGGGTGAGCATGCGGGGCGCTCGCTCGCCGAGCTGCTCGAGCAGTACGGCACCCGATTGGTCGGACGGCGGAACCGGACCGCGGTAGACCGCCGGCGCTTCCCGCTGTTGATCAAGTTCCTGGACGCCAACGAATGGCTCTCGGTCCAGGTGCACCCGAGCGACGACTACGCGCTGGAGATGGAGAACGACCTCGGCAAGACCGAGATGTGGGTCGTGCTCCAGGCCGATCCCGGCGCTGAGCTGATCCTGGGATTCGATGGCCCCACCGACCGCGCCGCGCTCGAGCGAGCGGTTTCCGAAGACCGACTGGTGACTCTGCTCCACCGCTCGACCCCGCGGACCGGCGATGTCTTTTTCGTCCCTGCCGGCACGATCCACGCGCTCGGCCCGGGGCTGCTCCTGGCCGAGATCCAGCAGAACAGCGACACGACCTACCGGGTGTACGACTGGGGGCGGGATCCCGGCGGCTCACAACCGCGACCGTTACATCTCACTCAGGCTCTTGCGGTCACCGACCTCGAGACTGTCCGGCCCGGAGCGGTGGTGCCTGAGATCCACCGACGCGACGGCCGAGAGGTCGAGATCCTGGCCAGCTGTCCCCACTTCCAGACCGAGCGCCTGGCGCTCGCCGCGGGCGAGAGCTACTCCGGCCGCTGCGACGGCGAAACCCTCGAGCTCTGGTGCGCGCTCACTGGCGGCGTCGAGCTGGAGTGGTCGGGCGAGCCGGTGGCATGCCCGGCGGTCCACTGGGTGCTGCTACCCGCCGAGCTCGGCAGGTTCGATCTGCGCGCGGTCGACGACTCGACACTGCTGCGGGTGTTCACCCCGATACGCGGCTAGAGCGCTGGCCGCAGTTCATCGGTCCTCGTCAATAAGCTCGAACTGGCCCGCGCGGAGTGCTCGAACGGTCCCTTTTGCTGTACAATCCAGCCTTCGAACACCCGGCCGCGCCAAGACCGACGAGGTCACCCCGGCGCGGTATACCTTTACAAGGCCTCCCCGTTCAACCAATACCTGGGAACACGCAGGCCATAGGAGTATCTGAAACATGACGAAGCTATCGCTGATCGTCTCGCCGGAGCGATCCGCCGAACTCAAGAAGGAGGCGGTTCAGCTGCCCTCCTGGGACCTGAACTTCCACCAGCTCTGGGATCTCGAGCTGCTCATGAACGGCGCCTTTCGGCCCCTGACCGGTTTTCTCGGCAAGGCCGACTATGAAGGCGTCTGCAAGAACATGCGCCTCGAGAGCGGCGATCTCTGGCCGATTCCGATCACGCTCGACGTGTCTGAGGAGCTCGCCGGAACGGTGAGCTCCGGCGACCGGGTCGCCCTGCGCCACCCCGAGGGCATGGTGCTCGGCATCCTGACGGTCTCGGACGTTTGGCAGCCAGACCGCCAGGCCGAGGCCGAGGCGGTCTTCGGCACCACCAGCGACGAGCACCCGGGCGTGTTCGACCTCATGCAGTGCAACCCGTTCAACGTCGGCGGCTCGATCGAGGGCGTGGAGCTGCCGCCCCATCACACCTATCAGCGGCTGCGCCACACGCCCGACGAGCTGCGCGAGGAGTTCGAGCGACGGGGCTGGGAGCGCGTAGTCGCGTTCCAGACCCGTAACCCGATGCACCGCGCCCATGTCGAGCTCGCGCGCCGAGCCTCGACCGAGCACGACGCAGCGCTCCTGATTCATCCGGTGGTCGGCCGGACCAGCCCCGGCGACATCGACTACTTCTCGCGCGTGCGCTGCTACCAGGCGGTGCTCGAGCACACGCCGCCGCACTCGACCATGCTCAGCCTGCTGCCGCTGGCGATGCGCATGGGCGGCCCGCGCGAAGCGCTCTGGCACTCGTTGATTCGCAAGAACTTCGGCTGCACCCACTTCATCGTCGGCCGCGATCACGCCGGTCCGCGCCGCAAGAACGGTGAGTCGTTCTACGGCCCCTACGACGCCCAGGAGCTGCTCGCTCAGCACGCCGACGAGATCGGCATCGAGATCGTGCCGTTCAAGATGGTCTCCTACGTCGAGGAGCGTGGCGAGTACCTGACCGAGGAGGAGATCCCGGAGGGCGCCAAGGTCCTGAACGTCTCGGGCACCGAGCTACGCCGGCGACTGCGCGAGGGCTCCGACATTCCCGGCTGGTTCTCATACCCCGAGGTGATCGAGGCGCTGCGGCGCCGGCACCCACCGCGCTCGAGACAGGGCTACACGGTCTTCTTCACCGGCCTCTCCGGCTCGGGCAAGTCGACCATCGCCCAGATCCTGATTGCCAAGCTGATGGAGATCGACGAGCGACCGGTGACCCTGCTCGATGGCGACATCGTGCGGACGAACCTGTCGAGCGAGCTCGGCTTCTCGCGCGAGCACCGCGACCTCAACATCCAGCGCATCGGCTTCGTCGCCAGCGAGATCACCAAGAACCGCGGCGCCGCGGTCTGCGCGCCGATCGCCCCCTACACTCAGACGCGCCGCAAAGTGCGCGAGCTGATTGAAGGTCTGGGTGGCTTCGTCGAGGTGTGGGTATCCACTCCGATCGAGGTCTGCGAGGAGCGCGACCGCAAGGGCCTCTACGCCAAGGCGCGCGCCGGCATCATCAAGGGCTTCACCGGCATCGACGATCCCTACGAGGCGCCAGAGAACGCCGAGGTGGTGATCGACACCGGCGAGCTGACCGCCGAACAGTCCGCGCACCAGATCATCAACTACCTCGAGCACGAAGGCTTCATCACAACCGACTGAGGAACGTCACCGATCGCGATTCACGATCGATGACGGCAGGCGCGCCGCTTCCGCGATCGAAGGCTTACGCCTCGATCGCGCGAAGCGCCGCCAGCGCGGCCTCGTGCAGCTCGCCGTTCGAAGCGCAGATCCCGCGGTTGCTCGCCAGCGTGCGGCCGTGCGAGAAGTCGAGCGGCTTGCCGTCGAGATCGGTGATCGTGCCGCCCGCCTCCTCGAGCACGAGCGAGCCCGCGGCCTGATCCCAGATCTTCTCCCGGTAGTCGGGCGCGCGCGACGAGATCAATCGCAGCAACAGGTCGCCGCCGCCGGCGGCGAGCACCACATACTTGGCCTGACTGTCCATCCGGACCGGCGAGACCTCGACCTCGAGGGTCGAGATCAACTGGCCGATCTGACCCGGGTTCGTGTGACCGGCCTCGACCGATCCGAACAGGCGGGCCTGCGTCGGGTCGCTCTGTGCCGACACTCGCAACCGCACCGGATCGGAGCCGTTGGAGGGCACCATCCAGGTGCCCTGGCCGCGCGCGGCGACCGTCAGGGAGCCGGAGCCGAGGGCATCGGGATCGCGCGGATCCGACAGATGAGGGGTCCCGAGCACGCCGAGCTCGACCTGATCGTCGATGACCAGCGCCAACGCCACCGCGAAGTGCCCGCCGCGCAGGAACCCTTTGGTACCGTCGACCGGGTCGACCGTCCAGAAGCGCTCACCCGACTCAGCGCTGCCGTAGTCGATCCAGGCGCACACGGACTCTGGCGTCGCCGACGGTTCGTAGCGAGCCACCAGCCCCGTAATCGGCTCGAGAACGGCTCGCTGCTCGTCGCTCTTCAGGGCCGAGGAATCCTCCTCACCGACCAGCGGGTCTTCGGGGAAGGCCTCGCGCAGCCGTCGGCCGACCAGCGCCTGGGCGCCGTAGTCGGCGATGGTCACCGGTGAGCGATCGTCTTTGGTGATGGCGTCGGTCACCATCTCGCGGCGCACGTGGGCGGTCAGGTCGCTCGCTTCACGCACGGCGGCGAGGGCGAACGCGATCTCGGGTCGAGTCAGATCAATCATGTCAGCGGCGGAGTGTACCCGGAAAGAACGCAGCGGAGGGCAACGACGACGATTCGACCCCCGATTCCGGGCGCGGCGGACGGCCGAGACTAACCCGCCGTCGAAGGCTGCGGCTCGAGCGCCTTCACGCCGAGCAGCTCGAGATCCGCGTCCACCATGCTGTTGACGAGCTCCATGAAGCTCACCTTGGGCTCCCAACCGAGCTCACGCTTCGCCTTGGTCGGATCGCCCAGCAGCAAATCGACCTCCGCCGGCCGGAAGTAGCGCGGGTCGACCCGCACCAGCACATCGCCGTCCGGACCGAGGCCGACCTCGTCGACGCCCTCTCCCTGCCAGCTCAGCGGCAGCCCGGCTCGGGCAAAGGCGAGGGCGCAGAACTCACGCACCGGATGGGTCTCGCCACTCGCGACCACGTAGTCGCTCGGCTGCTCCGCCTGCAGCATCAGCCACATCGCCTCGGCGTAGTCGCCGGCGAAACCCCAGTCGCGGCGCGCGTTCAGATTGCCGAGGAATAGGCAATCCAGCTTGCCGGCCAGAATCTGGGCAGCGCCGTGCGTGATCTTGCGGGTGACAAAGTTGAGGCCGCGGCGCGGCGACTCGTGATTGAACAGGATGCCGTTGACCGCGAACATGTCGTACGCCTCGCGGTAGTTGCGCGTAATGTGGAAAGCGTACGCCTTGGCCGCAGCGTACGGACTGCGCGGGTAGAAACGCGTTGTCTCGCTCTGCGGGCTCTCCACTACTTTGCCGTAGAGCTCCGACGAAGAGGCCTGGTAGAACGAAGTCTGCAGGCCGTTCTCGCGGATGCCCTCGAGCAGACGCACCGCACCGATTCCGGTGATATCGCCGGTGTACTCGGGGATGTCGAACGAAATCTTGACGTCCGATTGGGCAGCCAGATTGTAGACCTCGTTCGGGCCGATGCTGCGCAGGATGTGGTTCAGCGATGAAGCGTCGTTGAGATCACCCCAGACCAGGCGAAAGCGCACGTCTTCGCCGCGCGGATCCTCGATCAGGTGGTCGATTCGAGTGGTGTTCGGGGATGACGACCGGCGGACCATCCCCCAGACCTCGTAGCCCTTGGCTAGCAGGATCTCGGCCAGGTACGAGCCATCCTGGCCGGTTACCCCGGTGATTAGTGCTTTCTTTCCGCTTTTCTCGGACCGTCTGATCACGTTCTCCCCCCAAGAATCCAGTAAGGGGAGAATATCCCATTCGGCGTATGTCTTGCTACGCGTCTCTTCGTAGAACGGTAAGGCGCGACGCTCCAACCGAGCAACCTTCTAGACTGGAGGCGTCCCAGGATCACAGAGTCGGAGCGATCTGTTGCGCACACGCATCCGAGTTGGTAGCCTCAATCAAACCTCCCTAAGGGAAACCAGATTGCCTAAAGGCAAAATCGGCAGCACAGCTCAGCCGCGCGAGTTCCGTCTATTCTTGGCGCAGCAGATTCTCTCTGAGAATCTAAACGTTCCTCTTCGTATCTTGCGCCACGACGCACTGAGTAGGGCGCGAAGGTTACTCCCGCAGGCGGCGTGGGCAGAGCTTGATGAGGCAATCGGCCAGCCGATGCCAAGCGACCCCCTCAAGGAGGGTATCCCTCGATCTTTAATGGACACCCTCAGTCCGCCGAGACCACGGGATCGGGCAAAACTCGCCCTTGCCCTCTGGTCGACTCCTCGGAGTGCTCCCCATCCCCTGTACGACGAGCTGAAGAAAAGCGCGCCTCAGTTAAAGACGGTGGTGCGTCTCAATCTGCTACGCAAGCTGAGGTTGCTTGGGGAGAATTCCTCGGACTCATGCCAAGAGGAGTCTCTAGAGCTACCTGCCGGACTACTCGGATATCTGAACCCAATAGTCGGGCGAGGCAAGAGTCACCCAGGTGTATTGGTAACCGGCCCTTGCCGTTTGGTCCCACCGCGGAAGTTAGGTGCGCCCACAAAGTCGCGCTACTTCGACCTTGAAGTCAAGACTGCACAACTTGTCTCCGAGCTCCTAACTCACGAAGATGGCGGCTCCACAAGCGAGGACGAAACAAACCTTCTCGTGCTCAGTACAGCCTACCTTGCGAACGGATCCCAAGAGATTCGGCTCAAAGCCGCGGCCGCTCTTCGTGTCCTCGCCTTGGCCTCCACACTCCAATCTGAGTTCGATGAGCGGCTACCCACAGCAAGTTGGGCACGACTCGTTCAGTGGATCTTCTTTTGGCAGTCTGAACGCGCACTCCCCCTGATACGTGACCTCCTGAGGGAGGGTACCGATCTACCCGAGAGTCAAGCGACTCTGCATGCGACGCGTTGGTTTCCCTGCGGCCAAGAGGGCTCAGAGCTCGGTACAAGACTCATCCTCACGCCCTCCTCCAGCGGTGTTGCGATTCGGGCAGAAACTCTAGAGGGCAGCCGCGAAGCAGCAGCTAGGGAGGAGTTTGAACTCTCGATTAGCGACAGTCCGCCACTCTCTGAGTCGTCTAAGAGTCGCGTTGACTACCTTTTTCGCCGCTCTGTCGAGGATCGCAGGTCGAACCGAGCGTGGCAGGAGTACGTTGCATTTGATCGGCTTCGACACGAGCTACAGCGGCTGCAGTTTGACGACGTCCGCGGTCGAGAATGCCTGTTTACCCGGAAAGCCAGAACGTTGGTGGCAGCCGATCTGGCCGTCTACCTATCCTTCGACTCTCTCGGGGACTGCCTGACTGTAGCGGCAGTCCGTACCGCGCCGACGGTTACCAAGAACGAAACAAAGTCATTCGCTCGCTGGCTCCGGCAGACCGCCCGAGACAAGAAGCGTCGCGCCCAGAGTGCGATTTATCGGTGTCTAGATACCAAGTGCTTCCAGGCGCAGGACTTTGCGGTCGCGCCTGAATCGCACCCGTTCTTATCGGAAGCGACGTCTCCACCACCGTTCACTCCTAACGAGCAAGAGTTTTGGGGCATCGACGTTAAGGACTTTCTGGCGCTCCCGGTACAGTTCCACGATCGCATCCTCGGTGTCCTTTACCTCGCCTCCTCAATCCCAGGCCGGTTCAGATACCACGACCGAGTTCGAACGGTCTCCTTCGTTCGGATTTTCGAAGGTGAGATCTTTGAGGCGAGACTCTTCACCGCTCTGCAAGCAATCAACGAGAGGCTTGCGGCTGGCCTACGGGACGCGGAACCAAACTCGAACTTTTATGACTTCGTCATGAAACAGCTTGGGCACCTTCTAGGGACATCTGCGGCTCTTCTGTGGTGGCAGAGCCCAACAAACGTCGAGAGATTTGAGCTGATCGGGAAGGCCGGCGACGCACTTCCGAAGGCACTCAAGCACGGAGTGCGAGCTCCTGAGAAGGCCTTTGCCGTTGCGGAAGGATCGCAAAACGTTAGCGCACTGCCGCTTACGGAAACACGTGATGCCAACTGGGAGCCGGTCGCCAGCCTCCCTTGGAAGACGTATACGGCGATCCCCCTGCCTGATCTAGAGAACCGCAGGATTGTCGGAGCCGTGACGATCCATGAAGACAACCCCACCGCCATCTCAAAGCTGTTCGTTGATGAACTCCAGTTCCTAAGGGATGAGCTCAAGCGAAACCTCTTTGAATACATGGAGCACCGAGAGCGACTCGCAGCGTTCCGAGATCTTATCGGCCATGAGGTGCAGTCGGCTCTCTACCATATTGACTCGCTTGCGAAGCGTATTAGCCGATTCAGGTGGGAGATATATGGGCCAAACAGGGATCAGTTCGACACTCAAACAGAAGATCTCCGCGTAACCATCGATCGGGCGCATCACTTGCTCGACTTCCTGACGATGGAGACTCCGCAGCTGGATGAGGATGACTTCCTGCTAACTCCGTACAAGGACCTGAGGTACAAGCTCAAGAAACCCAACGATGTCAAGCGGTTACTCCTCGGGGCCGTTCATGGGAGGGCAGCGCACCTCAAGGAGCGCGGTATTACGCTTGAGACACCTAGGGACAAGATTCCCCACCTGTGGGTAGACCGCTCCGAGGTGTCACAGGTATTCGCCAACCTCGTCGACAACGTTGTCAAGTACTCCTCTGCAGACACGGTTCTTCAGCTGGAGATCCGTTGGGACTCACTTGAGTACTTTGTGAGCTTCGTCTCGGTCGGGGCACCTCTTCGAGCTGAGTTGGCGAAGAACCCAGATCGGATCCTCCTCGACAGCGTCAGAGGTGTTGACGCAGAGGCCGCAAAGAGAATTGCGGGCTCAGGCAAGGGGCTATTCTTGGCTTCTGAGCTCGCTCGCATGTGGGGTGGAAAACTCGACTTTGAGTACCGTCACCACCCAGAGCAGGCAACTTACTCGTTCACGGTCTTGTTCCCGCGATACCTAGCGGCCAAGAGAAATCCGTGGACTGACCATGGGGAGCACTAGGTATGGGAAGACACTGGCTCTGGCTCGAGGATCAACCGCAATCGAACGCGGACTTTTCCGAGGCATTCAAGTCAAGGGTCAGAGTCTCCGATTTTACTCGAGTCGAGGACCTCACACGCCAGCTGTTGGAGCTTCGCGAGACCGACAACACAGAAAACGCTTTCAGTGAGATTGGCCTTCTACTAGACGTCATGCTGCCATCGGCGGCCGTTTTCGTGCCAAAGGAATGGACTGGACAGAAGGAGGGCAGAACTTGCCTGACGAACAAAGGCGGCTACGACGCGGGCCTTGTTTTCTATGAGGAAGTGATCCTTGCAGCCGGTGGATTCGCGCCATCCCACAAAGTACTCCCTCCGCCTGTAGTCTTTCTCACCGTCCGTCAAACCGACTCCGCGCCGATCGAACAGCGAGTTGCAGGAATTCAGTCTGTCTGGGCCGAACTCCACTCGGTTCCGGCTCGCAGTGCCATGGTCGGAACCTTTCGAAAATGGGGAGAGCCGTTGGAGCTCGTCGAACTGCTAGAGAAGTGGTCAAGTGCAACGTAGGCCGGCCTTCGGCGGACTCCTCGCAGTATTCTGTTCGGTGCTCTGCCTGGTTTGTCTTGGTTCGGCCCCTGCTCATGGCGGCAACGAGCCTCTCTCTCAGCAACCCATTGACACGGGCGTGCAGCTTGAGCCAGCAGGACCGGCCGACGAATCACCTGGCGGTCATGAGAGCGCCGGACGGCATGTTCATTCTGTACCTGATGAGTCTCTCATTCTCGGATTCACAAGCCTCGTAGACACGATCGCAGAAACGAACGAGAGTTTGGTTAGCCATTCGCAGTACACAGAGAGACTATTGGTAATAGTCGTTTCACTCTTAAGCGTACTGATGCTGGTGCTCCAAACGAGAGCAGAAAGGGCTCATGCGCGACAGGCGGCAGAGCTAAGGGCCAATCTGATCGAGTTACAGTCCGCCCATAACGCGCTTACGAATGAGACTTTGCGGCTTGCGACCGAGCGTCTTGAGCTGAAGTCCGACGCTCGAACCAAGGAAACGGTTGAGAACTTCCTGCGGGAGAAGTTTGATACCAAGTACGAGGCTCAGATAGCCGAGCTTGTAAATGCGATCGCGGAGGAGGTGTTATTGATGACTCCGAGCGCAAGGAACTCCCTCTTGGCTCGATCGCGCAGAGCGGCACGGGAGCTTGAAACGGCTCTCAGGGAGTTCGACCCTACAGTGGCGGCTGCTGCCGGGCGATGCTTTCAAGGGTTCAGCGAAGACTGGCATACGGTCGGCCAGCTCTTCGGCTCTGACCGAGACGAACTCCACAAGGGCCTCCTAGCAGTTAAAGCGAATGCATTCCCAGAAGCACGTGGGCGCCTGTGCGCCTTGCGAGATAGGTACAAGACCGATGTCCAGTTGTTTCCTCTTATCGTTTCCTCTTTGCGGGCACTGGACGAGAACGGAGACTGACCGGAACCTACCCGATCGTTGTCGTCTGCTTACGGTCCGAACGCAGTTCTAGCCTGACCGCGGGGTCTCGACCACGGCGCGCGGGTTCGCGACCAGCCACTCCTCCGCCCGCGCGGGAGAAAAACGCCGCACCAGCGCTTCCGCCGCTTCGCCGAGGCGGGATCTCCGGCGTTCCGCATTGTGCATGTCGGAGGCGACCAGGGTCGCGGCACCGCTCTTGAGGAACTCGACGGCGCGCCGCCGGGTCGGAGAAGTGAACGACCCCAGGACGCTCTCGGCGTTGATCTGAGCCTGGCACCCCATCGCCACCGCCTCGGCGAGTCGCCCGGGATCGCGCTGGAAGATGCGGTAGCGCTCGACATGCGCCAGCACCGGTTTGTAGCCCGCATCCTGGACCCTCTTGAGCGCCGACTTCATGATCTCGAACGACAAGTAGGGATTGAACTCGATCAGCAGACAGCCGCCGCCGCCCAGCGTCAGGACCTCGCCCCGCTCGAGCGCCAGGATCAGCTCGGTCGAGAGGTAGTTCTCGGCGCCGAGCCAGAAGCGCATATCCGACAGAAAGGCGCACTCCTCACGCTCTCCAGCCAGCCTCGCGAGCTCGCTGGTGGTCCACTCGAACACCTCGCGAACGCGTTCGAGCGGCGTGTGCAACGGCTCGAGGTACATGTGCGAGGTCGCCACCACGGCGCGCGTGCCGCCCTCCCAGGCCGCTCGCAGCGTCTCGACCGTATCTTCGAGGTCGGCCGGACCGTCGTCGATCCCCGGCAGGATGTGCGCATGCAGGTCGAAGAGGTTCATCGGCGAGGAATCGTAGCGGCAGGCGAGCGGCGCCCGCTATGGTGTGTTGCGCTAGTAGCGGGCTCAACGCTCGCTCAGGAACGGCCGCAGGTGCTCGAAGACGATCGCCGCGGCGCGTCGGTGCCCCTCGTCGGTGAAATGCGACTCGTCTGCGAACAGTTCGTCCATCTCCTTGAAGAAGGAGTAGATGTCGATCAGTGGGACTTTGAGCCGCTCCGCGACCCGAGCGGTGGCCAGGTTGTAGCTCGGACCGAAATGCTTCCAGCCCTCGGTATCGACGACGGTGCCGTGGAAGGGACGAGTGAGCAGCACCGGCGTAGCCCCCGCCGCGCGCGTCTCGCCGATCATGAGCTCCAGGTTACCTTCGTAGTCCTCCTCGCTCACCCGCGGCCGGAGCTCGCCGTCACCACGGCCGAGACGCCCCATCACCGCGGCCCCGAGCTGAACCATCCGGAGCCCCTCCAGGGCGCGCTGAAGGCGGCGGCTGCCGAGCGAGCGCCGAGAGAAGTCGGCGTCCGACCGCGACACCCGATGGGCGTCGTTCGAACCGAAGCTGATCAGCACGATCTGCGGCCCGAGCTCCAGCACCTGGCGTGTTCGCGGCACTCCCTGGTGCGAGGAGTAGCCCCAGACCCCGGCATTGATCACGCCCCCTTCGACACCACCGGCTGCCATCAGCCGCCCGAGATCGGCGGGCCAGTTGGCGCCATCGGGACCCGACCAACCGAGCGTGTTGGAATCGCCGACCGCGGCGATCCGCACGCCCTGATCACCCGCGCCTACCTCGGGGCCGCGAAACCCGCTCGAGTTGAAGACTCCGAAACCGGCCTTGGGACGCCAGATCAGCTCGGGGTCGTAGACGAAGTTCTCGTCGCTGAAGAGATGGTAGACGCGCGCATCCGACGCCTTGCCGGTGGCGATAGCCATCGGCCGGTACTCGTAGCCGATCACGCGCAGCGCGAGTTCGCCAGCGATCGCCGCGAACAACAGCGAGCCCGCCAGCAGCGCGACCTTGGCAGCGGCACGGTTCATGCTCTCGCCGCCTGACGCAGGAGGCGCAACAGCCGCAGTCTGTTCGCGGAGCGCGCCCAGCCGAGTGCGTTGAAACCGGCAAACTCGGCGAGTGGATCGGCGCCCGCCGCCAGCAGGATCTCGACCGTGCGCGGCCGGCCGCGCTGCACGGCGCGAATCAGGGCACTGCCGCCGGCGTAGGTCACCAGGTTGGGATCGGCGCCGGCGGCCAGCAGCTGCTCGACGACAGTCGTGTGACCAAACCAAGCTGCCCACATCAGCGGCGTCCACCCGATCGAGCTGCGCGCATTCGGATCGGCGCCGGCCTCGAGCAGCTCAGCGACCACGGCAGTCCCCCCGTCACGGGCGGCAAGCATGAGAGCGGTCCAGTCGTCGCGATCCCTTGCGTCCACCGCGGCGCCGGCAGCCAGCAACCGGCGCACGCTCTTCGCCTTGTCGGCGCCGACCGCGAACTGAAGCGCGGTGCGTCCCGCCAGGCTCTGCCGGTCCAGATCGGCCCCCTCCTCGACCAGCGCCGCGAGGAAGCGCTGCGACCGCTTGCGATCCGACTCGTCCGCCGCCACCGTCATCAGCAAGGTGACGCCCGAAGGCTCGGTACCGTCGAGGTCGGCGCCCTGCTCACGCAACATCTTCGACAGCTCGCCGTCGTCGTTGCGCAGCGCCGCCAGGAGCGCTCTGGCGCCGGACCTGCCCTCGGGAACCGCGCCCCGCTCGAGCAGCCAGCCGATCGCTTTGCGATCGCCCCGCCGTGCGGCGTCAGTCAGAGCCCGGGCGGGATCGACGCCGGCATCGAGATGTGCTTTGGCCTCCTCGAAGTCGCCCCGCTCGAGGGCCGCCACCAGTGACGACGCCGGATCGGCTTCAGCAACCGGTCCCGACTCGTTCTGGCCACTCGCGATGCCGATGCCGAGCAGCGCCACCAAGGCAAGGACGGCGAGCGGCACGCGCACGTGGGCCTGAGCTCCTAGCGCCTTCCACATCTTCGAGTTCCGGGGGATGGGTCGTTCGGGGCATCGGAGAATCCCCAGCGCGCGAACTGACCCACGGCGGGATTCTACGGCACTTCGGGATCTCGGTGGCATGTCATAGGCTGCCCGAAGATGTTCCCGATCCGAGATGAGAATCCGACCCTTCGGCCCTCGATCGTGACTCTCGGGCTGATTGCGGCCAACGTTCTGGTCTGGGTGTTCGTGCAGGGCATGGGCGCCGACCCGACACTGGTCGAGTCGATCTGCCGGCTGGGGCTGATCCCGGGCGAGCTGCTGGGCAGCATTCCGCCCGGAACCGGAGTTGCGCTCGGCCCAGGCTACACCTGCGTCGTGGGCGACTCCGAAAGCTGGGCGACCTCGATCAGCTCGATGTTCATGCACGGCGGCTGGATGCACCTGATCGGCAACATGTGGTTTCTCTGGGTTTTTGGCAACAACATCGAGGACATCACCGGCCGCGGTCGGTTCGTGGTGTTCTACCTGTTGTGTGGCCTGGCAGCCGCCGCGGCCCAGGTGCTCTCGAATCCGAGCAGCGCGATCCCGATGGTCGGAGCCTCGGGAGCCATCGGCGGGGTGATGGGCGCTTACGCGATCCAGTTCCCGAAGGTGCGAGTGCAGACGCTGCTGATCCTCGGGTTCTTCGTGCGGATGATCAGCGTGCCGGCCTGGGGCATGCTCGGCTACTGGTTTGCTCTGCAGATCCTGATGGGAGTGCCGACCCTCGGCAATGAGGCCGGCGGCGTCGCCTTCTGGGCGCACGCCGGCGGTTTCGTCGCCGGCGTCCTGTTCATCTATCTGTTCCGCAGCTCGAAGCTGGTCGATGCTCATCGGCGGGTGATCGCGCGAGGGCTCCCGCGAGTCAGCTGGCCGTAGCCGGCGGCTCGGCGCCGGGCGGTCCCCAGCCGGGAACCTCGACGATTCGGAACGGCTGCGACAGGCCCGAGGCGATCTCGGCAAGGGTTCGGCCGCTCCGAGGATCGATCCAACCGGGCACGAGCTCGCTCACCGGCAGCGCCAGGTGCGCGAAGGTCGTCAAATCCGAATCCGGGAGCCGCAGCCCGTGGCGTTGATCCTCGAGCTCGCCTCCCGTCCACAGGACGATGTCGAGGTCGATCGGTCGCGGGGCGTTGCGATCGGCGCCGCGGCGGCGCCCGAGGGCGGCCTCGATCGGTCGCAGCAGCTCGAGCTTGAGTCGCGCCGGCGAGAGCCGTGAGCTCACCAGCACCGCGGCGTTCAGGAAGTCCGGCGTGCCGGGAGCCTCGACCGGCGCAGTCTGGTAGACCCTCGAGACGGCCAAAACCGAGGTCTCGGCCCGCAGCCGCTCGAGCGCCGCCGCGAGATTGCTCGCCGGTTCGATATTCGAGCCGACACCAAGGACGAAGCGGTCGTCGTCACCCATTAACGATCGACGCCCGGCCCACCCTCGAAGTCCGCGCGGCCGCGCTCGATCTCGATTCCCACCGAGCGGGCAAAACGCAGCGCTCCCGGCTTCTCCACTCGCAGCACGACGCGCTCGGCACCCATCTCCACGACTGCGATCCGTGCCAGCTCGGTCGCCAGCGTCTCCACCAGGAAATGGCTCGCCCCCTCGACGTAGGCGATGAACGCCTTGGTCAGCGTACGGTAGTTGAAGGTGTCGGCGATGTCGTCGCTCGCCCCGGCTGCACGCACGTCCACGAAAACGCTGGCGTTGATCAGGATGTCCTGCGGTTTCTCGCGCTCCCAGTCGTTGATGCCGACGATGCCGCGCACCAGTAGATCCTTGATCACGAGTCGATCTAGGCTGCTCATTCGCGGCCTCCCTGGGTCATGTGCTCACCGCCGTCCACCGGTACGACGACGCCGTTCAGAAAGTCGTTCTCGATCAGGAAGAGCGCCGTCTCGGCGACCCGCTCGGGCGAGCCGACCGTGCCGATCGGCACCTCGTCACCGCGGCTCTGCCAGTCGGGGCTGTCCGCAGAAACACCCGGCGGCGGCAGAATCGCTCCCGGCGCGATGGCGTTGACCCGCACCGCCGGCGCCAGTTCCCAGGCGCTCACCCGCGTCAGGTGGGCCAGGCCCGCCTTGCTCACCGAGTGGTGGGTGTAGCCGCGCCAGACACC
>JAJCXP010000009.1 GCA_029263375.1 Acidobacteriota bacterium
TGCCCGACATGTTGAAGTAGTAGCCGCCGTCGTGGAACTCGGGATGATCGATGGCGATCTGGGCGTTGTTCTTCATCAAGCCGCGGACGTGGCCGCCGGGGGCCACCAGGTCGGGCTTGACGAACGCCTCGAAGGTCGGGCCGGTGGAAGAGAATCGAGCCAGCACGTCGTCCTCGTAGTTCTCGGGCGTGAAGTTGTCGGTCATCGCGCCGACCGTGACCACGTAGGGGACGTTGCCGGGCGCGCCAATGGTCATCGGGTCGGGTCCGCGGTTGCCGGCCGAAGTCACGACCACGATTCCCATCTGCCAGGCCACCATCACCGCCTGGTTGAGCGGATCGTCCCAGTAGAACGACTGGGGCTCAGCCGAGAACGAGCAGTTGAGCACCCGAATGCCGTAGGCGTTCTTGTTGGCGACGACCCAGTCGATGCCGCGAATGACGTCTGCGTAGCTCGCTTGGCCGCGGGCGTCGAACGCCTTGATGACGACGAGATCGGCGTCCGGCGCCATGCCGTTGAACGAGCCGGATGAGGTCTGGCGGCTGGAGGCCGCGATGCTGGTCACGTGAGAGCCGTGTCCCTGTTCGTCCGTTTGATCGCCGCTGAGCTGGTCGAGCACAGCGTCGTACTGGACCAGCACGCGTGGGCTCGAGAAGCGATCCTTGGTCAGGCCGTTGTCGGGAAAGATCCCGCTGTCGAGCACGGCAATGGTCACACCGCTGCCGTCGATGCCCGCCACATGAAGCTGATCGGCTCCCAGGTGCTTGGGGTAGAAGGTCTCCACGACCTGGCTGGTGCCACCGCCGCCACCGCCCGGTTGCTTCCTTCCGGTGAGCTCGGTGGTGCGATTCGACCAGATCCGCCGAATCGATGGGTGCCGCCCGAGCGCGACACGCTGCTCTTCGCTCAGCTCTGCAGCGACCGCGCTGATGACCTTCAGCTCGTGGGTCACCAGCCCGCCGACGCTCTCGACGACGGTGGCGGCGTCGGTTGCCGTGGACTGAACCAGATAGCTCTCGGTGGGCGCCGCCAGTGCACCCGGCGTGAAGCTCAGGGCCAAGACGAGCCCGAGCAGAGCGCCAGCTATCCGTCCTGGCTCGCCCTGTCTCACTTGCATAGTTTCCTCTCTTGTCTGGACCGCCGGATGCCGGTAGCCATCTCCAGCCGGTATGGCAACCGGCGTGCCATACGTGTTTGGCTCTGTCTCTCTCCTGCGTGCGAACAGAGTGGGAGCCGCCGGAGAGCCGCTGCCGACTGATGAACTGCGCGGTCTCGGGGGTGACTCGCGAACAGAAGCGGTCAGCCGCAGCTGGCCCGGAAGCAGCGAGACGGCTCCCGGCCGCCGGAAATTCGGCGCTCGCCGCCGCTTTCCGGATCTCCCGCGCCCTTTTTCAGGTCCGTTCGACCTCGACGACTCCCTAGTGCCTGCGCTCGCTTCCGGCTAGAGTTCCTCAGCCATGCGCCCGACACCCGAGGAATGGTCGACCGAACATGCCGCCGAGTTGTACCGGATCGATGCGTGGGGCGAGGGCTACTTCGCGATCGATCCGTCGTCCGGTCACGTGGTGGCGAGACCCTCCCGGACCACCGGGCCGTCGATAGATCTGATGGACGTGGTGACCGAGCTCGGGCGGCAGGGATTCCAGACGCCGGTGGTGATCCGGTTCTCGAACATCCTCGAGGACCGCATCGCCTCGCTTCACGATGCGTTCGCGACCGCGATCTCGGAGCACGGCTATCCGGGCGAGTACCGCGCGCTCTACCCGATCAAGGTCAACCAGCAGCGCGCGGTGGTCGACGAGGTGTATAGATTCGGCCGCCGCTTCAGGTTCGGTCTCGAGGTCGGCTCGAAGCCTGAGCTGCTGGCGGTGATGGCGTCCGCCGAGGATCCAGACCGGCTCGTGGTGTGCAACGGGTTCAAGGACGACCGCTACATCGAAGCCATCATCCTGGCGACCAAGCTCGGGCGGTCGATCATCCCGATCGTCGAGAACTTCTCGGAGCTCGGACTGATTCTCAAGCACGCGCGAGCGTACGGCGTGAAGCCTCGGTTGGGTGTGCGGGTCAAGCTGGCCAGCCAGGGCGCTGGTCGCTGGCGCGACTCCGGAGGCACGCGCTCGAAGTTCGGGCTCTTCCCGAGCGAGCTGCTCGACGTGCACGAGACGCTCGAGCGTCAGGGGCTCGCGGATTGCCTGGAGCTGGTGCATTGCCACCCTGGCAGCCAGGTGCAGGACATCCAGCGCTTGAAGGACGCGCTCAACGAGCTCGCCAGCGTCTACGTCGAGTTGGCGCGTCTGGGGAGTGGCGTTCGCTACCTCGACGTCGGCGGCGGTCTGGGTGTGGACTACCGCGGAGTCCAGGCGGCGGTCGATTCGTCGATGAACTACACGCTCGAGGAGTACGCCTCGGACGTCGTCTACAGGGTCGCGACCGCCTGCTCAGCAGCGGACGTTGCCGCGCCCACGCTGTTGAGTGAGTCGGGACGGGCGATGGTTGCGCATCACAGCGTCCTGGTCTTCGACGTCCTGGGACGCAGCGGCACGAGTCGCTCGCGTGTGACGGAGACCCTCCCCGAGCTCGAAGAGGTCTATCCGGAGCTGCCGGTGCCGATCCGAGATCTCTTCGAGGCGCGCGATTCGCTGTCGCCGGAGCGTTTGATCGAGTGCTACCACGACGCGCAGCAGGCCCGGGAGCAGGCGGTTCAGCTCTTTCGACTGGGCTACGTGGATCTTCGGCTGCGCGGCCTCGCCGATCGCCTTTTCTGGTCGATCTGCACCGAGGTGGAGAGGCTGGCCACGAATCTCGAGGATGTCCCCGAGGAGCTGGGCGAGCTGGAGACGATTCTCAGCGACATCTACTTCTGCAATCTGTCGATCTTTCAGTCGTTGCCCGACAGCTGGGCGATCGACCAGCTCTTCCCGGTCATGCCGATCCACCGGCTCGATTCGGAGCCGACCGTCAAGGCCGTGTTGGCGGACCTGACCTGCGACTCCGACGGCAAAGTGGACTCCTTTGTGGGCGACGAGAATCCGAGCGCGGTGCTGGACGTGCATGCGCTCGAAGTGGACGAGCCCTACTACCTCGCGGCCTTCCTGGTTGGCGCCTACCAGGAGACGCTCGGCGACCTGCACAACCTGTTCGGCGATACCCACGTCGCGCACGTCGAGCTCGACGGCGACGGCGCCTGGTCGATCTCTGAGGTGGTGGAGGGCGACTCGGCGGCCGAGGTGCTCCGCTATGTCGGCTATTCACCCGACGTTCTGTACGAGCGGCTGCGGCGCGAGTGCACCGAGTCGGTTTCCGAAGGCGCGATGAGCGGCCCCGAGCGCCGAACCCTGCTCACCTTCTACCGCGACGAGCTGGCCGGCTACACCTATTTCGAGCACCGGTAGCCAAGCAAAGCACATTCAGGCGCTGGCGTACTCGAGGCCCGCCAGCGGTCAAAGGTGCTCGCGCGATCGTCGGTCTGCCGAGCAGTCGAGGGCACGCTCCCGGTCGCGTGGCCGCCCAGCTTCTGTCAAGACTGGTGAACAGACTCCTGAGAGATCAAAGCTCAATGAGAGGTAGCTACCAGTCGAGGACGTAGCCGAAGATCAGTGGCGCCACGATTGTCGCGTCGGACTCGATCATGAACGAGGGCGTGTCGACGTCGAGCTTGCTCCAGGTGATCTTCTCGCTCGGGAAGGCGCCCGAGTAGGAGCCGTAGCTGGTGGTCGAGTCGCTGATCTGGCAGAAGTAGTCCCAGTAGGGACAGCGGCGTCGGATGTCGTGCTGGATCATCGGCACCACGCAGATCGGGAAGTCGCCGGCGATACCGCCGCCGATCTGGAAGAAGCCGACGGTGTTGACCGCCTCCTCCCTGGGGATGGAGAAGTTGTCACGGTCACGGCTCTCGTCGACTTCGGGCAACTCGTTCGCTGCGACGCCCATGGTGGTCCGGGCATACCAGTCGGTCAGCTCGCTCATGTATTCGAGGCCGCTGCGGACGACCTCGGTTGAGCCGAGGTTGCCGCGGAAGACCTCCGACACCACCGCATTGCCGGTCGTCGAGTCCTCCCAGCCGGGCACGAAGATCGGCAGCCGGCGCTCGGCCGCCGCCAGCAGCCAGGAGTCCCGCGGGTCGACCTCGAAGCTCTCGGCCGGCAGCACTTCGAGCAGTTGGTAGGCGAACTCGTGCGGGAAGTGGCGACGCCCTTCGCGCTCCGCCGCCTGCCAGAGCTCCAGCATCCGGCCGCTGATCCGTTTGATCGCTTCCTGCTCCGGGATGCAGGTGTCGGTGACGCGAGCGAGGCCCTGGGCTTCGAGCTCCTTCTCCTGGCGCGGCGTCAGGTTACGCCAATCCGGGATGCGCACGTACTGTTGGTGCGCGACCAGGTTGTAGATGTCCTCCTCGAGATTGGCGCCTGTGCAGCAGATCGCGTGCACCCGGTCCCGACGAATCATCTCGGCCAGCGAGCGACCGAGCTCGGCGGTGCTCATCGCGCCGGCGAGCGTGACCATCATCCTGCCGCCGCGCTGGACGTGATCGAGGTAGCCGCGCGCGGCATCCAGGAGAGCGGCCGCGTTGAAGTGGCGATAGTGACGCTCGAGGTACTCCCTGATGTAGCCGCTCATGATTTCAACGGCTCGGGGCGACGTCGCGTGGCGCGCGGATCGCCACCTCGAGCAGCTCCTCGTAGTAGGGACGGCACTCTTCGACCAGAGGCGCGAGCTCCGGTGGCACCGGCTCGCTCTTCTCCCGGTAGGGTTGGAAACCGGTCGACCGATGGATGTTGTGGTACCAGTGTGGCGCCCAGACGCCGTCCTCTGCTCGCGGCGCCGCCGGCCAGCTCAGCATGACCGGGTCGAAGTCGAGCCCGAGTCGCGAGCAGAGTTCGCCGAGCACGCTCTCCGGTGAGCTCAACAGCTCGCGGGCGTCGAGCACCGGGACGTCCTGGCCGAGCTCGGTCAGGTGCTCGAGCAGCTGTGCCTGGAACGCGACGCCGGTGTCCTCGAGTCGCGGGTGGGGGATCTGGTGGCGCAGCGAACGGATGACGTCTGCCGGGTCGCGGACCAGGAGCACGTTCGCGGTGTCGGCCAGGAACCCCCAGCCTAGACCGGTGAGGTGATGCGCCATCTGCTTGAAAAGGACGACCGGTCGGTCGACCTGGCCCAGGAGCACGTCGCGCACGACCCGCTCGCCGTCGGTGTCCATTGCCGCCAGCACCTCTTCGCGACCGGGGTGCTCCGCGCCGGTGACCTTCAGGTAGTGGCCGTAAAGCGGCTCGTCGACGACTCGGGTGTCGGTGCGCTGCGCGAACGCGTACATGATCGCGGTCGAGACGTTGCGCGGTCCCGACCAGAGGTTGACTCGCAGGGGCGGCATCGGGGGCCGATTCTAGCCTGCCGGGGTCCGGCTAAGATAGAATCTGCGCCCGGCTTACGGGCCGACAAGGAGGGTAGCGTCATCGCTAAAGAAGAAGCACTAGAGTTCGAAGGTACAGTCGTCCAGGTTCTGGGCAACAGCAACTTCCGCGTGGAGCTCGAGAACGGTCATTCCGTGCTCGCCACGATCGCCGGCAAGATGCGTCGTTTTCGCATCCGCGTCCTCGAGGGCGATCGAGTCAGCATTGAAGTGTCGCCGTACGATCTGAACCGCGGCAGAATTACCTATCGACACAAGTCCTAGCTACCCCGGATCAAGAGGCCATGAGCCTCCCCAACACATCGCACGATTCGCAGGACCAGCCGCTTGATCGGCTGGGCCGGCCGGTGCGTGACCTGCGGATCTCGGTCACCGACCGCTGCAACTTCCGTTGTCGCTACTGCATGCCGCGCGAAGTGTTCGGCGAGGAGTTCAAGTTTCTGCCGCGCTCGGAGCTGCTGACCTTCGAAGAGATCCACCGACTGGCTGCGATCTTCCACCGGCTGGGAGTGCGCAAGCTCCGGATCACGGGCGGTGAGCCACTGCTGCGCAAGGACGTCGACCGGCTGGTCGCCATGCTCAGCCGGCTGCCGGACGTCGAATTGGCGCTTACCACCAACGCCAGCCGCCTGGTCGAGATGGCGCCGCGACTCGCCGCCGCCGGGCTGCGTCGCGTGACCGTGAGCCTCGACTCGCTCGATGACGTCGTCTTTCGCCGGATGAATGACGTCGAGTTCCCGGTGCGGCGGGTGTTGGAGGGAATCGAGAGCGCGGTCGCCGCCGGCCTGGCGCCGGTCAAGATCAACGCCATCGTGCGCCGCGGGATCAACGATCACACCGTGATCGACCTGGTCCGACATTTCAAAGGGACCGGTTGCATTCTGCGCTTCATCGAGTTCATGGACGTCGGCACAACCAACCGCTGGCGCCTCGACGACGTGGTGCCGTCCGCCGAGCTGATCGAGGCGGTCGGAGCCGAGTTCCCGATCGAGCCCGAGGCGCCCAACTATCCGGGCGAGGTCGCGCGTCGCTGGCGGTTTGCCGATGGCAGCGGCGAGATCGGCTTCATCAGCTCGGTCTCGCAGCCTTTCTGCGGCAGCTGCTCGCGAGCCCGGCTATCCGCCGATGGCCGTCTCTACACCTGCCTGTTTGCGGCCTCGGGCACCGATCTGCGTGCGCCCCTGCGATCGGCGACCGATGACGATCAGCTCCGGGAACTCATCGCCGGCGTCTGGCGGGATCGCGAGGATCGCTATTCCGAGATCCGTTCGCGCGCGACTCGCGAAAGCGGGCGGGTCGAGATGTCCTACATCGGCGGTTGAGCGGCGGCGTCGGGCGCCGAGGGTATGCGGATCGGTGGATACGCTCTCCGCAGCGCCCTGAGCTGCTAAAATGGAAGGTCCAACCGGTAGCCTCCCACCTGCATCCCTCGGAGGAGTCATGCTCAATACAACAAGAATCGTAGCTCTCAGTCTGAGCCTTTGCCTACTCATCCTGCCTGCCGCCGGCGATGCGGCGACCGTCAGCCAGCCGAACGACTGGTGCGGTACCGATGAATCCCTCGGCGCTATCGCCGCCGCCCGGTACCGTCAGCTCGAGCGCCGGCGCAGCCGTGAGCCGAGGCTCTTTGCCAAGGCCGGCGGACCACTGATCCAGGCGGCCGCGAAGCCCCAGGTGACTCAGGAGGGCGACGTCGTCGTGATCGTCGATGACGGCACGCTCATCCAGGAGCCGAATCCGTCGGACGCGTCCGGAGCGGGCTATTTCATCCGCAAGAAGAAGAAGAAGCTCAAGTTGACCAAGAAGTCGGGCGGCATCTCCCAGAATCTGGGCGACCCGATCACGCTGGGCGACGACGACAGCCGCAAGGTCGCCTTCGAGAAGGGCTTCAAGTTCAAGTTCTTCGGCAGTACCTACACCTCGGCCTACGTCAACTCGGACGGCAACATCACCTTCGGCCAGGGCGACAGCGCCTCCACGTCACGCGACCTGGGCCGGGCTTTGAACGGTCCGGCGCGGATCATGGCCTACTTCACCGATCTCGACCCGAGCTCCGCCGGCCAGGTCTATGTCAACTTCCTGAGCAAGGGGAAGATGCAGATCAGTTGGGTCGACGTGCCCGAATTCGGGGCCTTCAACGCGAACTCCTTCCAGGTGACGCTGTTCAAGAAGGGGCACGTTCAGATCAAGTTCGGTGACGTTGCCGCACCGGCCGGCGTCGTCGGCGTCTCGCCGGGCGGTGGAGCGGCGGTGGACCTGCTCGACTTCTCGGAAGATGCGCCGGTCTCGGTCCCCGAGCAGGCGATCGCCGAGCTCTTCGGAACCGAGAGGATCGTCGACGAGGGCGCGCTCGCGCGCGTCTTCTATGACAACTACCCCGACGACGTCCAGCAGGTTGCGGTGTTCTACGACTTCCCCCTGCCGCTGCTCGGTGGCGGCGCCGTGGCCTACCACTTCAGCACCAAGAACGACGTGAAGGGGATCGGCTACAAGAACAACCGTTCGAACGAGCTCTTCGACAACTCGAGCACCATGGGCAGCGACGGTGTGCTGGAAGGCTTCGCCAACATGGGCTACGTGCACAAGTATGGCGACAACCTCGATCGGCTACGGGGGACGCTCTCGCATCTGGGAGTGTTCATCCACGAGATCGGACACCAGTGGCTGAGCCGGGTCTACTTCCGGCAGGGCGGAACCACCCGGACCGACCTCCAGGAGTTTGGCGGGCACTGGTCGTTCAGCACCCACACCGGCGCCTCGTTCATGCAGGGCAACGACATCATGGACAACGGCGACGGCACGTTCTTCACGCTCGAGACCCTGGCCAGCTTCAGTCCGACCGACCTCTACATGCTCGGCTACCTACCGGCGGAGAGCGTGCCCGATTTCTTCTACGTAGCCAACAGCGGCCAGGACCCGGGCCAGCTGCCGCAGTTCAACTTCTCGATGTTCGGGCAGCGGGCGGACGTCAGCATCGACGACATCATCCGCGAGGAGGGGCCGCGCGTCCCGTCGGTCGACGATTCTCCCAAGACGGTGCGACTCGCCATGATCCTGCTCGTGTCCGACGGCGAGGAGGCGCAGCAGCGCTCGATCGACAAGGTCCAGGATTTCGTCAACAAGGGCAAGAAGGCGTGGAAGAACATGACCGATAGTGTCGGCGCGATGGACTTCACGCTGGTGCCCAACTGAACGCCTCCTGACGCCCAGCCCTACCGAACGTGAAAGCGCGCCGGATCGCCGGCGCGCTTTTTCGTTGAGGCAGCGCCTCAGGCGCCGGTGATGTAGTGCTCCAGCTGCTCGATCACGAACTGCTGATCGGAGATCACCGCCTTGACCACGTCACCGATCGAGATCATGCCGATCAGGCGGTCGTTCTCGATCACCGGCAGGTGGCGAAAGCGCTTGGTGGTCATCAGCTTCATGCAGTCCTCGAGACTCTGCTCGGGACGGACGCAGACCGGATTCCAGACCATGATGTCGCGCACCGGGGTCTCGCGCGAGTCCTTGTCGTGGAGCATGACTTTGCGGGCGTAGTCGCGTTCGGTCATGATTCCGGCCGGCTTGTCGTCCTCGACCACCAGCACCGCACCGGTGTTCTTGTCGGCCATCATCTTCAGCGCGTCGAATACCGAGCTACCGGCGTCGACCGACCACACTTCATAGCCCTTTGCGTCCAGGATCTCTCGAACCGTCTTCATCGCTAGCCCCCTCGCAGCCGGCTTGGCTCGAAGGGCAACCGAGCTCGGGTCGTGGGCGGTCGTCTTTCGAGTCGTCGTTTTAGGAGACCCGAACTCTACACCAATCGCTAGCAGCGGTAGTCGTCGGCCTGCCAGTCCTGGATCGCCTTCTTGATCTCCTGGCACTCCGAAAGGTCACCGTCGAGCACGCGTTGAACCAGGCCGGCGAGCTCGCCGTCGCCCGCGAAGCGGAGGCCGATCAGCTGCTCCGGAGTGAGATCGGGGATCCGACTCTGGAGCTCGGCCGGCAGGGTCTCGCGCAGCCGGAGTCGCATCTCGAGGCGAATCAGGCGGTCCTGTACGGCCAGCGGGAAGCCTCGCGCGTAGTAGAAGACGAGCACAAGGATCAGTCCGAGCAAGACTCCCATCGCTGACGGGAGTCCGGGACTGCGGATCAGATTCCAGGCCGATATCAGCAGAAAGGCCAGGATCATCAGTGAGAGCACGAAATGGAAGAGGGGGACGAAGCGGGCGTGATTCTTGAAGTTCTGAGTCATCGGTCGATCTCCCTGCCGATTGAACCCGGGGCTGATCCCGGGGAACACACTCGGATGTGGAGAATTTGGAAACTAACACGACCACGGAGTCAAGAATGAAAGCACTTGGCCGCCGGGCGACCCCGGCTCTTCTGTTCACCCTGCTGTTCACTAGTGGCTGCCTGCTGCAGAGCCAGGGCACCCTCCAGACGCTGATCCTCTTCTTCAAGTTGACCCAGTCCATACCGCAGGGCACCGAGTTCGTCGCTCATGCGGCGACATATCCCAACGAGGTCAAGGTCAAGGGGCAGTTGGTGCGTATTTCTGGACGCCTCGATCCGGCGCCCGCGGCTACGCGGATCACCGTCAGGGCGGTCGGCGTCGATCCTGCGACCGGCAAGCAGCTTCACAAGTTCTCGGCCACCGTCAACATCGGTAGCGATGGGTCCTACAGCGTGGTCAAGAAGTTCAACAAGAACATCAACGCTGGCACGGTCCAGACCATCACCATCGAGCCGGCGAACGGCGACATCGCGGCCGACACCGGGGTGGGTATCTGTGTCGACATCACCAAGAAGAAGGCCGATTTCACCAGCGCCAACAGCTGCGCGACCGGGGTCTCCGATCCTGGGGACGAGGATCCGGTCACGATCCAGGTGCAGGACAACGAGTTCAGCCCCAAGAGCCTGACCATCCAGCCCGGCGAAACAGTGCGTTGGGAGCTGACTGGCGCCAACACCTCGCACACCGTGACGGCCATGAGCGGTGACTTCGACAGCGGCTTCGTGTTCACATCTCAGGGCGCCTTCTTCGAGCGCAAGTTCCCGCAATCCGAAGACGGTCGCACCTTCGAGTACTCGTGCACCACCCACAAAGACTGCTGCGAGATGCAGGGCTCGATCAGGGTGGGACCGAACGCGCAGCCGCCCTCGGACGGCTACTGAGTCGAGAGCGTCGAGGCGCCGAGCTGGACCCGCGCTGAATTGGGGTCCGCTGGCCGCTCCGCGGCGAAGGATTTGGGGCGCTAGGGGCCTCATACCGACGAATGAGACCCTGCCGCCTGCGAGCTGTGGACGACGCATCGTGTCGTGTAGAATCGGTTTTATTGCCGCTTGCGGTTCTTCCGCCGGCCGGCGGTCGCCGGGTCCTATCCTCCAACGACAGGGTGCTTATGCCTCGACACGACTCAGGAAGGTTCTGCTCACTCACCGCCTCGGCACTCCTCACAGCGCTGATTTGGTCGGCGATTCTGGCTTCGAGCTCGGCCGCCGTCGCCGAGGAGCGGCTGGATGTGCGCAAGCTCGAGACCAGCTACGTCGCGGCGCTCGAGCTGCTGGGTAGAGGGCAGCGGCAGGAGGCCCTGGAGGCCCTGATGGAGCTCGAGATGGAGGCGCTGGGATCCACACCGAGTGCGAGCCGCATCGACCGCGTCTGGAAGCACAAGCTGGATGTGGTGCGGAGGGCGCTGGAGCTCACCGGCCCTGAGATCCTGGTGCCGGTGATCATGCTCCACCATGACGCCTACCAGCTCTATCGGAACGCGAATCAGCCGATTCTGGCGCGGCACGCGCGCGACATGGCTTCGGATCTGGCGACCTACAAGGCGCAGACCACGAAGAGCGACGCCGACAAGGAGTTCGCGGGCTGGGTAATGACGAGCTTTGGAGCTTCGGTGCTGACGCTCCGAACCGCGGGCACCAGTGCGGGCATACTGCGCGACGCGCTGGAGCTCTCGCCGAACAATCCTGTGGCTCTGCTCGGCCTGGCATGGGCGCACGAGGTCCACGGTGAATATCTGGACGCCACCGAGCTCCTGTCGCGACTGGTCGCGAGCGATCCGTCGCACGCGCACGGGCGACTCAGGCTGGCGGTGTGCGAGCGCCGGCTAGGCAACCTGGAGTCGGCGAAGGCCAACTTCATGAAGGTCCTGGCCCAGGATTCCGAGCCCTGGATTCGCTCGATCGCCCGCCAGGAGCTGGCGAGATTGTTGATTTCTCTCAAGGACCTCGAGGGTGCTGAGCGGGAGGCGCGCGCCGCGGTCGAGGAATTCCCCGAGGACCAGGAAGCGGCGATTCTCCTGGCGTCGCTCTGCGAGCGCCTGGGGCGGGTCTCGAACGCGGACGAGATCATCAGCGGGATCGGCGCCTCCGCACCCGGTCAACCGTCGGCCCGCTACATCTACGACCGGCAGCCCGACCTTGATATCGAGTCGGTTCGGGTGACTCTGCATTCGATGATGGACGAGCGTCTAGGCGTGCTGATCTCGGGCCTCAGATGGTGGGGCGTAGGCACCGAAGGCCAAGAGGGAGAAGAAGGATGAGAGCCGCCATACTGGCGTTGAGTTTGATGGTCTGCAGCGGTGCGGCCTGGGGCAGCGACCTGGACGTCTGGATCGACTATCCGATCGGTGATGAGTTCGTGCACGGTACTGTGCAGATCGTGGTTGCCGTCAGTGGCGCCAAGGCTGATCAGGCGACCGTCGAGTTCGTCATCGATGGTGAGACCCTGGGAACGATGATCAGGCGACCGTTCACGATCAACGCCGACGTCGGCAACGAGAACGTCGAGCACGAGTTCGAGGTGATCGCGCGGGCGCCCGGCGGCATCACGGCGCGGACCTCGGTGCGCACCCCCAAGCTGCACGTCGACGATCAGCTCAAGCTGACGCTGCAACAGGTGTATGTCACCGTCGGCGGCTCCGGTGGCAGGGTGCTGGACCTCGAGCGTGACGACTTCCGCGTGGTCGAGGAGGGTAAGGATCAGAAGATCGTCACCTTCGAGCGCGGCGATGTGCCGCTGACGTCGGTGCTGCTGCTCGACTGCAGCCTGAGCATGACCGGCGAGCCGCTTCAGGCTGCGCTCGAGGGCGCCTCCATGTTCCTCGAAGGGATGACCGATCTCGACGAGACGATGTTGATGCTCTATTCGGACCAGCTCCTGCGCGCCAGCGACTTCAACGGCGACCCGTCGACCCTGAAAGAGACGTTGAGCGAGGTCGATGCGAGCGGCGGCACCGCCATCAACGACCATCTCTACCTGGCCCTGAAGAAGCTGGACGCTCGGCAGGGGCGCAGCGTGGTGGTGCTGTTCTCAGATGGCACCGACGTTCACAGTGTTCTGGAGATGGCCGAGGTCGCGCAGAAGGTGCGCCGTAGCCAGGCGATGATCTACTGGATCTATCTGCGCCTGCGCCCGGGCGAGAGCGTCGACAAGGTACCTTCCTACATGGCGACCTGGCGCGACATGGAATCCAGCCAGAACGAGTTCCGCAAGCTACGAGAGGCGGTCAACGAGAGTGGTGGGCGGGTTCAGGTGGTCGACCACCTCGAAGAGCTCGACGACGCCTTCGTCGGCATCATGAGCGAGCTGCGGGAGCAGTATGTGATCGGCTATTACCCCACCGATCAGTCGAAGGACGGCAGCTGGCGCGAGGTCAAGGTTCGGGTCAAGCGCTCCGGAGCCAAAGTCCAGGCGCGCGAGGGCTACACCGCCTATCCCTGATCCGGCTGGCGCAGGCTAGTATTCTCTCTGCGATGTGGTGGAGAGGTTTCTGGGTAGGCGCGGTGGTGATCTGGCTGTCTGTTGCCGGTGGGTCGCCGCTCGCGCGGGCCCAGGACGCGGCGGAGACCGAGCCCTCTGCTGGAGAGCAGGCCGAGCCTGCTGACCCCGACGCGGGAGCATTGCCGGAAGAGCCTGCGCCGGTGGTCCCCGCGGACGAAGGCTCGACGGCGACCGAAAGCGATCAGGAGTCGGCCGAGTCGGGTCCGAGCGAGCCCGGTGCGACGACCGGAGAGGAGGGCGACGCCGACGACGATGATTCTGACTCCGACAAGCCGGGGCGCCTACTCATCTCGACCGACGGCGAGTGCAACGTCTACATCGACGATCAGCTGAAAGGCCGCGCCACCCCTGAGGAACCGTTGGAGATCGGCGTCGATCTCGGCGAGATCGAGGTCCGGGCGAGCTCCGTGCAGGTGCAGGGGGCGACCTGGGAGAAGACCCTCGAGATCACGGAATCCCAGGTCGAGGCGGTGCGCGTCAAGATGAAGCGGGCGATCCGTCTGTTTCGAAAAGAAGAACGGCAGACCGCTGTCTACCGTGATCCGAAGACGCTCCTGATGTGGCCCAAACGTGACAACGGTCGGGACGCCGATCTACGCGCGGCCTACGCCTACTGCCGCGATCTGGGCACCGGTGGCTTCGACGACTGGCGCCTGCCGACCCTCGAGGAGTTGAAGTCTCTCGAGGCGATCTGGCTGCGCGCCACCTACAAGATCCAGGGCGGCATCGTCTTGAGTGAATGCTGCACCTGGAGCTCGGACTATGACGGCTCGGAACGCGCCTCGACCTTCAACTTCAAGTTCCGCCAGGCGTTCCAGAGCAATGCGGGCTACCAGATCGGTTTCCGGGCGTTGTGCGTCCGGGACTGGGACCCCGATACCGAACCCGCCGAGAAGGACTCCGAAGCGGCTGAAGATTAACTATTCTTAATAAATAGAAAAAACTTTATATTTGACTGTATTGATTCCCCGGGTCGGACACTCTATATAAGTGTCAGGGCAGTCAGTCTGCCCCGAGGAGCCGGAGTGGGTTCTGGGACAGATCCCCTAGCTCTCACACTCTCCTTCGACACCGTTTCGGGATCCACTCCGGCAACTATTCCCCCTCTTCCCCTTAGCGAACGGCACAATCCAGTCCTCCGGACGGCGCGTCGCCTCAACGGCGCTCGAGGTCGCGGCCCGGAGTTCACTCGGCGACAGCGATCGGCGCGGCCAGCAGTTCGTCCGGGATGCCGAACGCGTCCACCAGCGGCAACGCGTCGGGCCGGACGCGGTCGCAGAGCTTGTT
>JAJCXP010000010.1 GCA_029263375.1 Acidobacteriota bacterium
GTGAAGTAGAAGCCGTGCTCGGTCTGATGCTCGCCATGATCACCGACGATCGCCACCACCGAGCGCTCCAGCTGCCCGCTCTCACGCAACCTGGCCATGAGGTCGCCAACCTTCCGGTCGAGGTAGCTGATGCCCGCCTTGTACTGGCTGATCGGATAGTCGATGTCGGTGACGCCCTCGAGCCAGCCGTAGAGGGTTTCCGGCGGGTGCATCGACCGCTGCCGGGTCTCCTCGCTGAAGAGCACCTCGAGCGAGCTCTTCTCGGGGGACTTCGGGTCGCCACTGAAGTACATACCGTCAAACGGCGGCGGCGGCCGATACGGCGCGTGCGCATCGTAGATATGCACGAAGAGGAAGTAGGGCTCGCTAGGTGGCGAGTCCAGGAAAGCGTGCACCTCCTTCTCGTACTGCTCGTAGCGAACGCTCACCTTGCCCTTCACGTAGGTCCCCAGGCTGTCGAACCCCTGGTCCATATCGAAGGCATCGGTCAGCCAGTCGACGGCGACGTAGCCCTGGGTCGCGTAGCCGTGGGCCTTCAACAGCTCGGCTAGCGTCAGGCGGCCCTGGGGCAACTTGCTCTGGGCTCCCCCGATGGAGCCGTGCTCAGACGGCAGCAGCCCCGTGAACAGGCTGGCAAACGAAGGCAGCGTCCACGAGGCCGTCGAGTACGCGCGCTCGAACAGCACCGACTCGGCGGCGATGGCGTCGATCTCGGGCGTCGGACTGGGTGTCATCCCGTACACGCCCAGATGGTCGGCCCGGACCGTGTCGAGGCCGATCATGATCAGATTCTTGCCAGGGAACACGTCGTCCGGCGGCGAAGAGCAGGAGAGTGCTGCTCCAACGGCCGCCACAAGGACGAAGCTGCACCTCCACCGCATGACGGCCGACATCTTATGACAGCCCTCGAGGGGCCACCAGCGACAGCAAACAGCGCCTTCTCGGGGCCGCGAGCCACGGGCTCGCGTGAGATACTCCGCCGTGGTCTTCTCGTCGCTGGAATTCCTCTTCTACTTCCTGCCGCTGGCCCTCCTGACGTACGGCGTAGCGCCGCCGAGATTCCGCAACGCTACCCTCCTCCTCACCAGCCTGATCTTCTACACGTGGGGTGGCGGTGTTTTCGTCATCATACTGATCGTCTCCACCGTCGCCGACTACCTGTTCGGCCTGCTGGCGAGCACGGCCCGGGAGCGTGGAGATCGCCGGCGTGTCGCCCTCGCCATCAGCGGTTCGGTGGTCGTGAACCTGGCCCTCCTGGGCTACTTCAAGTACGCCAACTTCCTGGTTGCACAGATCAACGCGTTCGCCGCGCAGCTAGGCTGGAGCGAGATCGCATGGACATCGGTTGCCCTGCCCATCGGGATCTCTTTCTTCACGTTCCAGTCGATGAGCTACACCATCGATGTCGCCCGAGGTAGCGCTCCACGGCTGAAGAGCCCGGTCGACTTCGCCGTCTACATCACGCTCTTTCCGCAGCTCATCGCGGGACCGATCGTGCGCTATCGCGATATCGCGGCCCAGATCAAGGAACGCCACACCACTCTGGACAGCTTCGCCGAAGGTGCGGTTCGGTTTGTGCACGGCCTGGCGAAGAAGGTCATCGTCGCCGATTCGGTGGGCGCGGTCGCCGAGGCGGCCTTTGACCTTCCACCAGGACAGATCTCCAGCTCCACGGCATGGCTGGGCGTCTACGCCTACGCCATACAGATCTACTTCGACTTCTCCGGCTACTCCGACATGGCGATCGGTCTGGGTCGCATGTTCGGCTTCCGGTTCCCGGAGAACTTCAACCGACCCTACTCGGCGGTCTCGATCACAGACTTCTGGCGACGGTGGCACATGACGCTGTCGAACTGGTTCAGGGACTTCGTCTACATACCGATGGGAGGCTCACGAAGGGCGCCCCTCAGGATGTACTTCAACCTGGGCTTCGTATTCCTGATCTGCGGCCTATGGCACGGCGCCAACTGGACGTTCGTCGCCTGGGGGGCCTACCACGGTCTGTTGCTCATTCTGGAACGCATGACTGAGCAGCGTAGCCTCGAGACGATTAGCTATGAGCCGGCGAGGAGAGCGGTCACCTTCTTCCTGGTGCTCATGGGCTGGGTCATCTTTCGCTCCAACACCCTCGAACACGCCCTCGCTCTCCAAAGGGCGCTCTTCGCATTCGACTTCTCCGGCCTATCGCCCGAGGTCGCGGTGGCTTTCACCACCCGGAACGCCATCGTGCTCCTGCTTTCGAGCATCGTACTTCTGGTACCGCGGTCCTTTTCAGGCGCGACGCTCCTGATCAGCAGCCGAGCCCCCCTGGCGATCGTCGCCCGCGTGCTCTTTTTTCTCCTCGCGCCGCTCTACACCCTCATCCTCGTAGCGAGCGGCTCTTTCAGCCCCTTCCTCTACTTCCAGTTCTGACATGCGAGCTAGCTCCGCCAGACTCATCGCATCGGGATTTCTGCTGGTGCTCTTTCTGCCACTGCTCGGCCGGGCGCTGGGAATCGCTTCGGAACAGATCGAGAACCGCGAGCTCGCCGAACGACCCAGGATTACGCTCGAGGGCCTCGTCGATGTCGACTTCTACCGACGGGTGACCGCCTACCTGGTGGACAGCCATCCGTGGCGCGAGCATGCCATCTCAGCGTCAGCCTGGGTGAGCCTCCGAATTTTCAACGACAGCCCGACGTCGGAGGTCCACATCGGTCGCGACGGCTGGCTGTTCCTCGATTTCGCCTTGCGAATGCCCTGCATGCACAACTTCCCGGTGCCACCTGTGGTCGAGAAGCTCGAGCAGATCGGGACTCTCCTGGAGGGATCGGGAAGGAGCGTACGCTCCCTGATCACGCCCAACAAACACTCGATCTACCCCGAGTATCTCGACGCCGATCTGCGCCGCTTGTCGGCGTGCAGCGCCGCGAGGCGTGATGAGTTGAAGCAGCTCCTCGAGCTCAACCCGCCCCCCGGCTACATCGATCTCTTCGAGCGACTCGAAGCCACGAAGCGCAACCAGTCCAGGCTGCTCTACATCCCCAACGACAGTCATCTGACCCCGTTCGGCGCGGCCGTCCAGAGCGCTGCGATCGTCGAGTCACTAGGAGCGGGCCTCTGGGAGGCCGAGGCTCTGACCCGGTCGAAAGAGCAACGGCACACCGGCGACCTCACCCGCCTCCTCGGATTGCCTTCGACCGTGCCCACCGAGCTCTTCACGGTCCGTCGCCAGGGAGTGCGGGTCACCACGCTGAATCCTGTCGCACTCCCCGGCGGACCTCCCTTGCGGAGGTCTCGCGCTCTGTCCGACGGACCACCACTTATCCAAGAGAGGACCCTGTTCATTCACGACTCGCAGCTCAACGGATCAATGGCAGCTCTGCGGCAGTACTTCGCGGATGCCACCTTCCTGAATATCAATACCTTCACCCCGGCCGTCGCGCTCCCCCTGTTCCGCAACTCGGAGGTCGTAGTCCTCCAGTCCACCGAGCGGGGCGTCTACTACCGGATACCGCTCCGGGTCGCGTCTCCCGAGCTTCTCGAGGGGCTCGAGAGACTTCCGAGCGCTGGCAAAGCAGGGCAGTCAGAACCCGCGAGCCGCTGAAGCCCGGTCAGCCGCCGCCTGCTTCAGACGATCGTAGAGGTCGGCAGTGTGGCGCGGGAGCCGCCCGCGCTCCTCGAGCGCCGCGGTCCGGAGATCGGTCTGGAAGAACTGAAACCCGCCCGCCGGCTGAGCGAGACCTAGCCCTCGTACGATCTCGCCCAAGCCCGTCAGATAGCCGGACGGCGAGGCATCGAAGGAGATGAGGTCGAAACCGAGCCGCTCCCGGTAGCCGAGCAGCAATCGGTTGTAGTGCGTCCAGAGCTCGAGCCAGCGCTCGACCGACTCTCCGTTGCGCTTGAACAGAGACGCGGCCACCGCCCAGGGACTGCGAAACGTCCCGACGATGCGCAGGCCCGGCAGAGCTTCGAGCCAGCCCTCCAGCGTGAGTAGCGTGCGGGGATCCTTGAAGCCCCAGGTGCGAACGGCGAGGTAGTCGTCGAGGATCTCGTCGCGACGGCGCCGATGGTCGTCTGACCAGATGACCGTCTCGGGTGGCGCATCCCAACTCCCGCCGTTGGACCGCAGGAGATCGTCGTGCAACACCATGATGCGCGAGTTCTCGCGGTTGCCCTTGCGGTTGTGTGGGGCCTGACGGTTGACTTCGCCCAGGACGAGTCCCGCCTCTTCCAAGGAACCGGTCAGGCAGCTGGTGCCCGAGCGGTGCATTCCCAACACCGAGACCACCAGGGAACTCTCGCCGGCGGGGTGTGACACCCGAATCGTCATGTCGAGCGTGAGGATTGCAATCGACTCATCTCCGGTACCGGTCCCGCTGCATCGTGTCCAAGTCGGGTGATTCTCTCACGGAGCCTGGGCGAGACGGAAAAAGCGGCCCGCCGGCGCTCGCCGGCATGGCCGCTCTTGGGTCGGGTACTACGGAGGTGCCGACCCGGCCAACCCCGCGAATCAATCGTCGAGGAGCTGGCCGGTACCGATTGGCCTCGGAGCTCAGCCCTTCGCTTCGATAGCCGCCAGGCGCTGGTTCAGCGCGCGGATGGTCTCTTCCTGCTGCAGCGTGTAGAGCGTCAGCTCCTCGATCTTCTCGAGCAGTCGGCCCTGGAAGCCCTGCACGTTGAGACCGTTCTTCTTGATCTCTTCCGTGCTCGGGACGTTGGGGAGGTGCTTGTTCGTCTTGATGAACTCCGAAAGCTCGTCCAGGCTCTTCAGCTCGTAGTCGGGCTCGAACACGTAGTCGGCGCAGGAGCCGGTGCCGGGGTTTCCACCCTCCGAGCACGCGCCCCGGATGAAGAGGTTACCGTCGGAGGTGAGGGTCATCTCGGTGAACCCGGTGCCGGACCTCGAGATCCGGAACTCCGACTCGCCGCTAGCCGACGAGAAGTTCCAGAATCCGTTGACACTGGTGTCGTCCAGCTGGAACGCCAGCGCTCCGGACCTGGCGAGCCTGATGACCGCGTTGCCGGTGCCGACGGTGGTCGGCGTGGCGAAGACGTCGAGCGGGAAGCTCGGCGGAGTAATGCCGATGCTGACACGGTCGTTCTCTACGAAGAGGGTGCCCTGGGCGGAAGCGGTCGTCGAGATCGCGACCATCGCCAGCAGAGCGCAGCCGATCACGGCCAAACGGGAAGAAAATTTCATCTGCTTCTCCTTAGGTTCGTCATTGTCGTTCTTGTTCATATGTCAAATCGTCAGTCGACGACTATAGCTTCACTCTTGAATCGTCCTTGGCGGCGATACGAACATCCAGGCTGGCGCCGGACCCGACCGAGAACCCGTTGCCGAAGGTAACGGCCCGCCCCGCCTGCAGACTCACTACGGCACCCTTCCTCATCTCGGTCGCCCCGACGAAGATCGACTCCGTCGCCTCGATCAATCGGCTGTCGTCGATCGTCTCGCCCTGCAACTGTCTGTTCTCGGCGTGAGACTCGGGCGGCGGCGGCGCGGCGATACCAAAGTAGGCCACGGCGCCGACGACCAGCAGGAGCCCCGCGGCCCATGCGAGCAGCTCCGAGGATGCGAAGCGCCTGCGCGCCGCCGGGCGCTCGTCGACTTCGCGCGCCGCGGTCGCAGCCGCTTGCACCAGCTCCATCTCCTGCCGGCACCCGGCGCAGTTCGCAACATGCCGAGCGCAGCCCTCGCGGACGTCATCCGACAGCGTGTGCGCGGCGAGAGCCAGGCTGGAGAGCTCGAAGGCCGAAGGGTGCGAAGCCGTTGATTCGCCGGTCTCAGCAGCCAGGGCACCGCTCAAGAGTAGGTGCGTGGTCACCCAGGCATGGCATTCGGCGCACTCTTCAACGTGTGCCTCGACCTCGAGACGCCGCTCCGGAGAGAGACTCCTCGAGACGAATTCAGTCAGTAGATTGCTGGCTTCCAGATGTTTCAATCTCCGCTCCTACCTACTCAATCGCCGCCGGGAAAGGTTCGTTACACCTCCGGGCCGCTTTTATCCTCCAGCATCTCGCGCAGGATCCGGCTCGCGCGCTGGATGCAACGGTGCATCTGTACCCTGAGCGCGCCCTCGCTTTTGCCGAGGCGCTGCGCGAGCTCGCCGTAGCTCAGCCGTGAGCCGACATGCAGCCGAATGAGCTCCTGGCACTCCGGCGAGAGCCGTTCGAGCGCCGCCTGCGCCAGCTCGCTCTGCTCCCGGTCGAGCACCGCTCGGAGAGGACCGGTCGAGGGATCGGCGACCGTCGCCGGGGGCTCGAAGTCCACCTCGGGCCTGCGCACTCGCCACCAGTCGATCGCGCGCCGAGAGGCCAGAACTTCGACGAAGCCCCAGAACCCCTCCGGAGCAAAGTCGGGCCGGCCCACAGCCTGCCAGACCTGGAGAAGAACCACCTGCTCGAGATCGAACCGATCCTCGCGCGACATACCGTAGCCGCGAAACGCCAGGATCCGGCGCACCCGCACCCGAACCTCGGCGGTTGCCGCAGGTTCCCCACGCCGGATGCGGCGCACCAGATTGATCAGTTTCTCGTGCGCCTCTTCCGGCCCATCAGGCGCTTCAGAAGGGAATCTCAAGATCGCTTGCCTGCCCTCTCCCTGAGCTCCCGAAGTGTCCAACATAACAGCTGAGCGCGGCAATGCCATGCTGTACACTCGATCCGAGACACGCGCGCCAGATGACCATCAGCAACTACTACGACCTGGACTCCATTCGCCAGACCGTGGAGCGCGGCGGGCACCGCGGCGCCGTGGGCGGCATGTGGGAGGAGGTCGGCCTCCTGACCTTCCGCTACCTGGTCGCCAAGGGCCTGCGCCCCGAGATGAAGGTGCTCGACGTCGGCTGTGGCTGCCTGCGGGTCGGGATTCATCTGGTCGATTTCCTGGACTCCGGCAACTACTTCGGGATCGATCTGTCGGAGGATCTTCTGGAAGCGGGCTATCAGCATGAGCTCGTCCCGCTGGGGCTACAGACCAAAGTGCCGCGCGGCAATCTCCTCTGCGACGGTGAGTTCGCCTTCGATCGCCTGCCCACGGACCACCACTTCGACGTCGCCGTCGCCCAGTCACTGTTCACCCACCTACCGCTCAACCACATCCGGCTCTGCATGACCAATCTCACGCCGGTGATGGTTCCCGGTGGCTCGTTCCACGCGACGCTCTTCCACTGCCCTGACGACGCCGAGTGGCAACGCCCCCTTCTCCATGACCGGGGAGGCATCACCACCCACCCGGCGCGCGACCCCTACCACTACCGGGCCGCGGACTTCCGCCATGCGATTCACGGCCTGCCCTGGAGTGTGACCGAGCCTGCTGACTGGGAACACCCGAGAGACCAGGCGATCGTCACCTTCGAGCGGCTCCGGTCGGCCCCGGCCTCGGCGCGCACCCCGAATCTCGGCTAACTAGCCCATGGCCCTTCCAGGCTCGAAGCGACACGATCTGAGGATCCGGCTCGCCCTGTCGCTGTGCGCGGCCATGGTCGCCCTGACCGGCGCCGAGATCGGGCTCCGGATCGTGGCTGTCGATCTCAACCCCGACCCCTGCCTCCGCTATCACCGGGATCTTGGCTGGACCCTGGATTCCGAGTGCGATCGCCTGGATCGGATCACCCGCGCGGGCTTCCGTCAGACCCACGAACCGGACCGGGCCGCAGCTCGAAGACGGGTGGTCGTCTTGGGAGATTCATTCTCGGTTGGCGCCGCCTTCCCCTACTCGTTGACCTACCCGAGCCTCCTCGAGTCGCGACTCAACGCCACCTCGGGCGGAGACGGTGCGCCCTGGGAGGTGGTCAACCTCTCGGGCGTCGACTGGGGCACGGCACAGCAGCTGATCGCGATGCGGCGCTATGGCGTGGACTTGAAGCCGGAGGCGGTCGTGCTGCAGGTGTTCCCGTTCAACGACGTCTGCAACAACAGCATCGGGATGGCGTTTCTCTGCAGCCACCTCGACCCTCACCGTCCCTACTTCGTCGTCGATAGCGATCGGTTGCGCCTCACTCAGCTGTCGCCGCTGCGCGCTCGAGCCCGCGCGATTTCGCGCATTTTCGGAGTTCTGGAAACCCAACTTGGTTGGGGCGTACCGTTCGAGGAGCCCGGGCTTTCGCGAACGGAGCGCAGGGCGCGACGGCAAGACGCACGGCACGCCGCGACTCTGCGGGCGGAGCTGACATTCTCCGCGCTGCTCTACACCATGGTGCCAGAGCCGGAGCAGAGAATCGTCAGAGACGGCTGGCAGGTGACCGAGCGGTTACTGAACGAGGTCGTGGGACTCTGCCGAGAGCAAGGCATCCCACTGGTGGCGCTCGTGATCCCGTTCGCGGAGATCTTCAATCCGGACTGGCTGTCAGAGAACCGCGCGGCCGAGCGCGACATTGTCCCGGGGCACGCCACCTCGAAGGTCGAGGGGATCCTGCGGAGCCGCGGATCGAGGGTCATCTCGGTGCGGGAGCGCATCGTCGCCGGAAGCCCGGGGTGGCGCTCCTACTTCTTCCCGCACGGCCTCGACGACCGGCACTTCAGCGAGGTCGGCCACGCGCGCGTTGCCGATTGGATCCTAGAAGACCTGCTCGCCCCAGCCGAGGATTCGATCGAGACGCCCGGCTAGCCGTCGCTTGACAGCTCGGGCTCGGTCGCCGGAGCCTCGCGCTGCCCGGCGCCTAGCAGTTCGCACGATCTCACGATCCAGGGGAGCGCCGGCGCAGGCGCCTGGCCAATGAGCAGCGGCTCGCGCTCGGGCGCCTTCGGCGGCTCGCCGCGGATGCGGGCGTACTGCTCGGCCCAGCGCTCGAACTGCCCTACCAGCGCGTCCTCGCTGAGCCCGGTAGCCGCGCCGCCGTGAATCTGATGGAAGGACGCTTCGCCCAGAAGTGTGATCAGTGGCGACGACGGGAGCCGGCAGAGGCGGGAGTAGAGATCCAGGTTGACCAGGCCCCCTCCGGGGAGGTCGAACGCCTCGTCGCAGCCCCCCGCCTCATCGAAGAGCTCCCTCGCAAGGAAGATGCAGTTGCTCTCGAAGGGAGCGACGAACCAGCCTTCCCGGCTGGAGGCGGCCAGGGCGGCGATCTCGAACAGGCGGTAGCCGTCGGCGGGCCAATCGATGCCGGCCAGGTTCTCGTCTTCGACCCGCCGGTCGTAGCCGTGGAGGTGAGCGCGGATCTGCACGTCCGGGCCCAGGTGGAAGCCCAACGTGCCGACGACCGCCCGAGGAAACCCGCGCAAGCAGTCGAGCGCCAGCTGGAGCATGCCGGGGGTCACGATCCGAGCGCCGTCGATCAGGACTCCCAGGTACTCTCCGCGCGCCTGGGAGGCGCCGAAGTTCACCGCCGCGGCGGGTGAGGGCGAGGCGTCCTCGACAAAGAAGTAGCGGAAGTTCGGTCCCAGGCTCCGCACCGCTTCGGGGTCGAGGGGCTCGGGCGAGCCATTCTCGACGACCAGGACCTCGTAGTCCCGAGGATCGATTCGATGCTGATAGGAGGCCGACAGGGAGAGCAGGGTTCGCCGAGCCTCCCGACGCATGTCATAGACGATCACGATCACCGATAGCAGCGGCGGCCGCCGCGGATCCGATCCGGACATCTCCTTGAGGCTTCCCGCTTGAGGCTCCCGCCTACCCTCGAGAGTGCGAGGCAGCGACGGAGCGCATCTCGTATAATGCACCCCTCTTCGGCCCGATAGCAAGCCGGACCGCTCCTCTTCCCGGCGATCCCGAATCGCCCGAGTCTCGAGGTAGCGCAGGCGGACGATGAGCCGCCGGTACGCCCAAACGTGACCACCCAAAAATCGACGATAGCGGACCTGGCGATCCTCGGTGGCCGGCCGGCCTTCTCCGACCAGCTCTACGTCAATCGGCCCAACACCCCCGACCGCAAGGCCTTTCTCGATCGGGTGGAGGGAATGCTCGATCGACGGTGGTTCACCAACAAAGGGCCTCTGGTGGTGGAGCTGGAAGAGGAACTGGCCCGCTACCTGGCGGTCGAGCACTGTGTGCTGACCTGCAACGGGACCGTCGCGCTCGATCTGGCGAGCCGGGCGCTCGGCCTGAAGGGCGAGGTGATCGTCCCCTCGTTCACCTTCGTGGCTACCGCCCACGCCCTGCTCTGGCAGGGGATCCAACCCGTCTTCTGCGACATCGATCCGCAGAGCTGGAATATCGACCCGGTCGCGTGCGAGAGCCTGATCACCGAACGGACCACCGGCATCCTAGGAGTTCACCTCTGGGGTCGGCCTTGCGACAACCGGAGCCTCGTCGAGATCGCGGCTCGTCACGATCTGCGCCTCTTCTTCGATGCCGCCCACGCCTTCGGCTGCACATACCAGGGCTCGATGATCGGGGGGGGCGGCGACGCGGAGGTCTTCAGCTTCCACGCCACCAAGGTCTTCCACACCCTCGAGGGAGGGGCGGTGACCACGAACGATCCTGAGGTCGCCGATCGGGTCCGGCTGATGCGGAACTTCGGCTTCACCGGTTACGACGAGGTCGCCGTTCTCGGCACGAACGCCAAGATGTCGGAGGCGAGCGCCGCTATGGGGCTGTCGAATCTGGAGTGCATCGAGCAGTTCATCGCGACGAACCGCGGCACCTTCGAAGCGTACCTCGAAGGCCTGGGGCAAACGCGCGGTCTCGAGCTCCTCCGCTATGACGAGGGCGAACGCCACAACTACCAGTACGTCGTACTCGACGTGGCCGAGGATCGGCTCGGGCTCAGTCGCGACCAGCTGATGCACGTTTTGCAGGCCGAGAACGTGCTCGCGCGCCGCTACTTCTACCCAGGCTGCCACCGGATGGCCCCCTACGCCTCACGTTGGCCGGAGGCCGACGGCAGTCTGCCCCACACGAACCGGGCGGCCCGAGGGGCCCTGGTGCTGCCCGCCGGGGCCGGCGTCACGCTGGAGCAGGTTCGCGAAATCTGCGGCATCCTTCGCCTGGTCGCCGACCAGGCCGCGCAAGTTCGCTCCGCGCTCGAATCGGACGGCTCCGAGGGATCTCACGCTGTGATCGCCCCGGCCCGCCGGGTGCTTCCGTCACAGTAGCGGACCGGGCGACTCCCGGCGGTCGCGGCGCGCCGGGGGACTCACGGTTTCGCGGGATAATGCACCCGTGAAGCTCGGCATCATGCAGCCCTACTTCTTCCCGCACATCGGCTATTTCCAGCTGATCCACGCCGTCGACCGGTTCTTCCTCTACGACAACCTCGACTACTCGAGGGGTGGCTGGATCAACCGCAATCGGATTCTCGTGGTGCGCGGCAGGCCGACCTTCCTCTCGGTGCCGATCAGGGGACGCAAGATCACCAAGACGATCCGCGACACGATTCTGCTCGAAGATCCGCACTGGCGACTATCGCTACAGCGGTCGATCCACACGTGCTACAGCCGCTCCCCGTACTTTCGGGAGACCCTCCAGCTGGTCGAGGAGATCCTCTTCCTGGAGACGAGCTCCCTCGCCGAGATCAACAAACGGTGCATCACCGGCGTCTGCAACCACCTTGGAGTGGACACCGAGATCCTCACCGATTCGACGCCCTTCGACGCGCTGGAGTTCGAACTGCGTCAGCGACCGGGCACCGACCCGATCAGAAAAGTGACCCGCGCCATAGAGCTTTGCCGGGCACTCGGAGCCGACGTGTTCATCAACGCGATCGGTGGCCGGGCCCTCTACGACAAGGAGGTCTTCGCTCGGCACGGCGTACGGGTGTTCTTCGTCCAGACACGGCCCCACACCTACCCGCAGCGCGCCGCGACCTTCCATCCCTCACTTTCGATCATCGACGTGCTGATGAATTGCGGACGTGACGGCACTCGGCGGCTGCTAGGCGAATACGATCTGGTCTGAGACCAGGCTAGCGCTCGAACTCTGCTAGAGCCGCCTCGATCGCCTCCAGACTGGCCGGCGGCAGACGCCTGACGTTCGCGGATCGAAAACCCTCCTGCCGGGGACACTCGCCGAGGTCCGGGCAGCCCGGGTGGCTCGCCAGCTTGTCAGCCAGCTTGCGCCAGGCTGACGCCGGATCAAGAGTGAGCTCTTCGTACGAGAGCTCGATCACCCTCGCCCGCTCCACATCCCGAATGCCGGTCTCGATCGCCCGCTCGGTGCAGAGCACCTGCGAGGCCACCTGACCCTCAGGGGAGAGCTGCCGCAACCTCTCGAACTCCGGCGGCTTGAACGAATACCACTCTTCGGCGGAACCGAAGAACCGCATCCTGGCCTCGAGCAGCGACTGCGCCGTGAAGAGCGGATCTCGGCGGAGAAAGACCAGGTATGCGTCTCGCAGCTGTTCGGCGACCACGGGCAACATCCAGTTGAGGATGTGCGCCTTGAGGACGAACGGTCGCTCGAAGCTCGCCGCGACCCCTTGCAGCTCCCTTCGAATCTCACCAAAGTCGATGCCACCCGTGTCTTCGAGGGTCGGCGGCCGCCCGTCGATCTCTTCGACCCATCTCCTCCAAAAGTAGAGAAACTCATTGGGGGACAGCGCGCCTTCCGTCTTGCCCAGCTCGGATCGATAGGGCTCCCCCCACCCATCCTGGCAGGCCAGCTCGCGACGGAACTGGTACGCCGGGTCGAAGAGCATCTTCTGGATCAGGCTCCCCAGGATGGGCGCGGCATAGAACCGAGAGAGGAAATTCGAGGGGTACGCGAAGGCTCCGCTGCCGGCCAGGAACTGCAGAAGAAGGGTCGACCCGCTCCTTGCACAGGCGACGATCAGGACGATCGGTCTTCGCTCGGCGCCGAGCTCGGCGAGCAACAAACTCTCGCCGGCCCCCAGGGGGTTCTCGAGCAGCGCCAGCAGCTCTTCGAGCTTCGCATTGCGCTGGAACGGGCCTTGCCTCACCGGAGGATCGCTGTCTCGACCGGACATGACTCGATCATCCTCCGCCGTGCGGGTAGTCGCGTACCGCCGCGGCAACCCGATCCATGTCGGCCGGATGGCAGCGTTGGTCGACAGGCAGAGCCAAGAGCTCGGCACAGAGCCTCTTCTCCAACCGATAGCCGTCGGCCACTCGATCGGCGCACTCCCTCCACAGCACCGGAACGTAGATCTTCCGGTCCCAGAAATACTGCTTTCTCATGGGTCTTGTCGGAAGAAAAGGGTAGCAGAAGGGGACCGCATCCGCGCCCAGGTTGGACACGCTTGCCGAGATCTGGTTGCCTTCCGCCAGCGCGGCGTGCAGCAGCCGGTAGTTGTCACGTCGCCGTCGCGCGACGGACGAATAGTCGATACGGCTCAACATCGCCCTGCCGATGTCCGAGATCCCTGTGACCTCGCCACCGTTCAACCGTTCATTCTCCTCGAACACGCCGCGCCCCTCCTGGGTCTTCCCCTCGAGGCGCAGCGTCAGGTGCTCCAGTCGGTAATCGGAATTGGCGCGGAGAGCGACGGCGTCCGCGCTCGGCACCGGAGCCGAGGACGGCAGGTAGAGATACGCGCCGTCCGGCACCCCGAAGTACTTGCGCGCGGAGTTGAAGTGGTACGCCGATCGCTCGTCCGGGACGTGGAAGAAGGCCTGCACATGATCGACCCATAGTCGATCCCGGTACCGCCGTTCGAGCTGCCTCACGTAGGTGGCCTTCAGCCCGAAGTAGTCTATATAGAGTAAGGCTTCGTCGTCGCGGAGCTCCGGCGGATCGCCAGCGATCTCGAACCTCTCGTCGAGGGCATAGAACTCGACCGGCGTCGCACTGGTCGCAAACGGCTCCAGCGCTCCGTCGCAGATGTAGTACGGGGCCCAGACTTTCGCGGGTCGCTGCCGCTCCAGCAGCAGACCGAGGCATGATCGGCCGCTCTTCAGGAGCAGAGATGCTTCTGGATGCAGGACAGCGCCGTCGCGCTCCATCTCCCACTCGAAGTAGCCCCCGATCTCGCGCATCGCAGGATCGCTAGCCGACCGAGGCTTCTTGTCGACTCGCCCCGCCCTCGGTCTGCGCCTCGAAGTAGGCCTCGATCGTCTTCACGGCCCCGGACTCTCTCATCCGCTCGAGATCCTCGGAGCTCAGGAACTGTTTGTCGAACTCGGCTTCGATCGCGGCGGCGCTGTCAAGCGAAGCCCAGCGCCGCCAATGCCAGGCCTGCTGGCTCGACCCGAATGTGGGACCGACGTGCTCGAGGTGCACCCTGGCGCTGGCTACCTTTCGTGAGAATCGGCCCAAGGTCGTGAACGGGAGGTGGAGAATGAGAAGATCGGGCGGACACTCCCGTTTCAGATCTCGCGCGGTCTTGATGTCGTGGAAGCCCGGTACGACCTCCAAGAGCTCGGTTGCGGTGGTCAGGAACTTCGGATGGAGCGCACGTTGGATCCACGAGACCTGCGAATTCTGCTCCAGGAACTCTCGCGAGAAGAACTCGCCCCCGATGAGGATCTCCTGGTGCAGCAAGCCCTGCGGTCGCCCCATACCGTCGAACAGGGACGGCACCGCCGCCGGAGAGAGCGCCGCGTTGAATCGTCTGACGCTCAAGTGCTCCGCTCGGGTGGCCCCGACTAGGCTCGCCAGGTCACCCGATCTCGGCACCCAGAACTCATCGGTGTCGGCGGGGAACAGCCAGTCGGGCGCGAAGGTCCGACGCATCTCCGCGAGCCCCGCCAGTCGGACACCCCTCATCGTCTCGGCGTCGATCTCTTCGAGCTCGTAGAGGTACTGTCTGAAGAGATGCACGTTCTCGCTCCTCGCCAAATCCTCGAGTGAACTCTGTGACTCCTCAGTCGATCCGCGGTCGCAGATCACGAAGTAGTCGACGCCGATCGCCGAGTGATAGGCGAGGTTCTTGCGCAGGAGCTCGACCTCGTCCTTGACCATGAGGACGGCGCCTATCGTCATCCGAGGCTGCTCTCCGACCGCACGATCGGCATGCTACACTAGCGTTCGCTTGGCGATGTGAGCTTCGCCAACGACCATCCTCCCAGTTGTCCACAGCGAAGAGCCTCACGGTGGAGTTCTGCTTCCTTCTTTCTTCCGAGCGCTCGGGGAGCAACCTGATCACCCGGCTCATGGACGGCCACAGCCGGGTCTGCGGCCCCAGCCCGACGCACCTTTTCCGCACTCTCCTGGAGCACCGCGCCCGCTACGGCGACCTCGCCGAGCCGGGTAACTGGCAGGCTCTGCTGGAGGACACCGTCGCCCTGTCGAGCACCAAGCTCGGAGAGTGGAGCACCTCCATCTCTCAGCAGGAGCTCGCGGACAACGTCGACCGCGGCGCTTTGGGCCGGCTTCTGGCATACGTCTACGAGAAGGAAGCCATGGTGGCGGGCAAGGACCTCCTGTTCGTGAAGGAGAATCACTTCTATCGCCACTTCGCTGCCATCGACCGCTTGTTTCCTGGCTGCAAGTTCGTCTTTCTGGTGCGCGATCCGCGCGACATGGCGCTCTCCTGGAAGCGAGCGTCGAACTTGAGAGGCTGCGTGATCCGAGCTGCGGAGACCTGGAAGGCCGACCAGAGCGCGAACCTGGCGCTCTACCAGGCTCTGGCCGACGAGCGGCGCATCGTCGGCGTGCGCTACGAAGATCTTGTCAGCGGAACGCAAGGGAGTCTCGAGAAGATCTGCGCTCTGCTCGACATCGACTTCGAAGAGGCGATGGTCCAGCTGGACGCGAGGCCGGCCAACTGGACAAACGCCAGCTCGACCGAGGAGTGGGCGAACCTCCGCAAGCCCGTGATTCAGGACAATTTCCGGAAGTACCCAGGCGCCCTTTCGGCAGCAGAGATTCAGTTCATCGAGGGCACCTGCGCCACCGAGATGCAGGCTCTCGGCTACGCGCTCGACCACGCGGATCGCCCCTCGATGGCGTCGCTACGCTCAGCGATCCAACCACTCGAGCTGTACGAAAAGCCCGGGTACTCGAACCAGTCGGACGAGGTCAGGAACCGGCACGCGCGGCGAGTGGCGGTCTTGAAGCAGATGCGCGGTCGTCAAGCCGGTCCGGTCTGGAACTGACGGAGTGCCGGCCGTTCAGACACGTTCCCGGCGGGCTTTCGCGGTGCCCACCGAGCGCATCCGCAGAGCCCTCCGGGCGCTACTCTGCCTCTTGGCCGTGCCGGCGCTCGGCTGCCAGCAGGAGGCGGTACGGCGGCCGGTCGTGGTATTCGCCGTCGACGGTGCCGAGTGGTCGGTTGTCGGACAGCTCTTGGGGGAAGGGCGTCTCTCCACTTTCCGCGCGATCGTCGATCGCGGCGTAGCTGCAGAGCTCGAAACCCTGGTACCCAGCAAATCGCCCGTCGTCTGGACCACGGTCGCCACCGGCAGACACCCCCGTGATCACGGCATCACCGACTTCGTAATCCCTACCCCGGAGGGTGACGTTCCGGTGTCGACGTCGGCCCGCAGGGTTCCGGCGGTCTGGAACATGGTCTCCGCGTCGGGGTTGCGGGTCGCGGTCCTCGGTTGGTGGCCGACCTGGCCGGCCGAGGACGTCGACGGCGTGGTGGTTTCGAATCGGATCCTCCACCGTAAGCTCGAAGAGCGCTTCTCGCCGCCTGCGTTCGAGGAACAGCTCGACCGCCTGATCGAAGCGAGCAACGGCGTCCCGAGCTTCTTCCCGCCCAATCCCCAAGCCAAGCTCGACCACCTGCTCTTCCACATCGGTCACGAACTCGCCAAGGACGACTTCGACCTTCTGATGGTCTACTTCCGGAGCGCCGACGTCACCAGTCACAGCCATTGGAAGTACTTCCGACCCGAGGGCTTTCCCGATGTGACCGAGGAGGAGAGGCGCGAGCTCGGTGGCGTCGTACCCGCGGCCTACGATGCGGTCGACCGGGCAATCGGCGAAATCCTCGCCGCCGCGACACCCGAGATCAACCTGTTCATCGTCTCCGATCACGGGTTCGCGTCCCTGGCGCCGGAGAAGGTCAGGGTTCACTTCGACCTCGACCGGGTCCTCGCCCACTTCGGTTTCCTGACTTACGATGGCGGCCGTGTCGACGCCGAGCGCTCGAGTCTCGTCACTCATGGGACGAGCAGACACGATCCGGTCAAGAGGGTCCGGTTCACTGGGGCGCCGGCAAGCGCCGAACGCGACCGGCTCAGGCGGAAGCTCGAGCACGACCTGGCGACGGTGACTTACGAGGACAGAGCGCCGGCCCTGAGAGTTCGCGACCCCGACCGGCGAGAGCTGGCGCAGGGCGCCGAGCTGATCGTCGAGGTATCTCAGACTCCACCGAGCCGGCGGGTCTATGCCGGCGGAGAGCCGCTCGAGGGAGTGATCACGAATCTCGTCTCGGTCTCCGGCGGGCACCCGGACCACCATCCCGGCATCTTCATAGCGGCTGGACCCGATGTCGAGGCGCGCGCGACGCTGCGACCGATCCGCGTCCACGACATCACGCCCACCCTCCTCTACGCGCTCGGCCTACCGGTCGCGGAGGACTTCGCGGGCCGCGCGATCACCGAGCTTTTCTCGGAGGAGTTCCGCCGACGAACGCCGCTGCGCTCGATCGCCACCTGGGGTGGGAAGCGCCCGGCTGAAGTCCGTCGATCGGCGGAGGACGAAGAACTCGTCGACGAGCTACGGGCGCTAGGCTATATCGACTAGGGAGAAAGCAAGGACCCGGCCGCACCGGCCGGGTCCGTTGTGGCGGATCTGATGGCGCGCGCTTCCTACCGACGCTGCCCGACCGTCGAGGCGTCGAGCCCCTCCAGCTTCTGCCGGAGCGCGGCGATCTGCTCCTGCTGCGCGATCGTGTAGAGGGTCAGCTCCTCGACCTTCTCGAGCAAGCGCAGCTGCATGCCGGTCATGTTGAGACCTTGGGCCTTGACCTCGGCTGCCGACTGCACCTTGGGAAGGTGCTTGTTCTCCTCGACGAATGCGGCCAACTCCTCGAGCGGCATGAGCTCGTAGTCGGGCTCGAAGACGTAGTCGGGGACAGTGTGAGCCGCACCGTTTACGAAGAGGTTGCCGGTCGGGTCGATTCTGAACTCACGCATGCCGGTTCCGGCTCTGGTGAACGACAGACCCGCATTCAGGTCCGCGTCGTCGTCCATGACGATCTGCCACGAGTCGCCGCTGGTGGTGTCCGTCATCTCGATCGACACCCGGCCGCCGCTGTCGTTGATGTCGAGCGCGACATCGGGAGTGGTATCGCCGATGCCAACTTCGCCCGCGCTGTCGATGTAGAGCGCGCTGGTGGGCGCGCCAGGCTGGATCCTGAAGGGCAGCGTCGAGCCGTTGGTGACGTCACGGATGAAGAAGTTCGTCTCGTTGCCGGCCACGTCCCAGATCTGCGGCGTGAAGCCCGACGAGCCGTCCTGCTCGAGACGCAGGGTCGGCGTGTCGCCATCGACGATGTGGACCTCGACCACCGGCGTCGAGGTGCCAAGACCGATACGACCGCCGTCATCGACGAAGAGCGAATGGCTCGGAGCGCCGGCCTCGATGGTGAACGGCGTGCGGCCGCCGTCGATGTCGTCGATCGAGAACTTGTTGGCGCCGCCATTGGCTGAATCGTTGGCGGTGAGCTGCCAGTCGTTGCTCGGGAAACTGGCGCTGGTACTCGTGTCCTGGAACTTGATCCGCAGGTTGTTCTCCTTCAGCCGGATCGTGTCGAAGCCGAAGCTCTCGCCGTTGACGCAGTCAATGCCGACGCACAGGCTACCGTCGACGATCACGTCGTCGAGAAACACCTGGTCGGCCACGGCCGGAGCGGCATCGAATCCAACGAGCCCGATCAGGGCGGCCGAAATCCAAAGGGAAGTCCTAATGTTTTTCATTACCGTCTCCTCTAGCGACTCTCGTCCTTCGAACGAGGTCTGCCGTCCTTGCCGTCAGGTGATATCGAACGCGGGGCGGGCGGAGCCGCTCCGTCAAGCCCGGTGGGTGTGCTCGGTGTGATCGGGGTCTCTATCGACCCGCCCATCGCCTGGGCTCCGGCGTCCGAACGCTCGAAGATCTCGCGTCCGCTCGGAACGCCCGCAGGCGGTCCCTGCTTGGCGCTGGCGGCACGCATCTCCTCTTCGAAGTGCGGTCGCGAACCCACCGCGGCGTCGTCGTCGAGAGCGGCCCCAGTGCGTCTGAACTCTGAGCCGAGGCGGCTGGCCGGGAGTCCAGAATCCAGACTACTTGGCCGTCGTGCACTGATCTCCTCGTTGTCCGGACTCGCTACCTGGCCATTGAGGACCGCGAACGTCCCGGTCTCCGGGATCCACGCATTCGGCGCCTTGCCGCCGTTCTCGGTCGCCTCGAGCCGGAGCTCGCGCGCGGTCCTGGCGTCAGGCACCAGCTCGATCGACCAGTTGTAGGAGCCGTCGGGAAGATACTCCCCCTCGAGATCGTACAGCTCGATCGAAAG
>JAJCXP010000011.1 GCA_029263375.1 Acidobacteriota bacterium
CCTTGCCGGGCGTCTTGGGCGAGCCTCGGCTAGAGATCAGCTGAGGCGCCGTGAGGATGGCGGCTGAGGTCGGTCGCCGACTGGGCTTCCCGGACCGAGAGCTTCTGGGCGAGCCGGCTGGAGAGCCTCGAGGCCGTGGTCACCGAGAGGCGGCGTGAACGGGCGCTTCCGACAAGACCGAATTCTGCCTCTCGGATCGTTGAGCTCTCTGGCACCGAGAGCCCGACTCGGATCTCGCTCCGGCTCTCGGGAGCGAGTCCCGGCGGATCGACCTACGGCGTAGGAGGCGCGCCATCGACGGCGACGGAATCGTCGCGCCGTGCCGACCGCAGCATCACGAACGCTGTGTAGAGCACCACCGCCGCCACCAACCAGCGCAGCATCTCGACCGGTAGCGACTTGACGATCAGCGCCGCGATCAGGACCGCCGGCACGCCGCCGAGAGCGAGCCCGAGTGCCGGCTTCAGGCCGTACTTCTCCTTCTGCACGAACCGCGTGCTCGCCACCGGCATCAGGAAGGCACACGAGCCCATCATGATCGGGAACGCGACCTGCGGGTTCATGCCGAGCAGGCTCACCATGACCATGATCGGCGCATAGACGCCGATGCCGAGGGTCCCGAGAGCGCCGAGGATAAAGTTGACCCCGACCGCGAGCGCCAGGCTCCAACCCTCCAGCCCGCGCGCATCGCCGCCGGCCGGGAAGGCGCCCAGGTTGCTGATCGTGAAGAAGCCGGCAGCCAGAAACAGCGCCACCGCGATGCCGATCTGGATCGGTCGGCGCGGCAGGCCGGCGACGACGCCGGCGCCGAGCCAGGCGCCGACCACCGAGGCCGCGATCATCGCCACCAGCGTCCGCAGGTCGACCTGGATGATCGCCACGAAGATGAACGCCTGGGCGATCACCGGCGGCGTGTGGCCGACGTTGAGCGTGCCCGGGATCAGCTCGTCGGGGACCACGCGCCACAGTTTGAACAGCGCCGTGGTCGGCGCGAACGAGCCGATGCCGAGGGTGTCGAAGAAGTTGGTGCCGAAGCCGATGGCCGTGTGAATAACGCTCGGCAGGCCGAGCCGCTCGTCGGTACGGGCGGCACGCCACCAGATGACCAGGAAGATCGCCCCGAGCACGCCGAGGGCGATGAGCAGTACCAGTTTGGGCTCCATGTGAGCCCTAATCTAACCTGGTCTATCCCTGCTGCGCGATCCGCGCCGCCCGTTGCTGCCAGCGCTCGCGCGCCTTGCGCGCCTCTTCCTCGCGATCCTTGGGCGGTGCGTTGGAGACCAGGCCGTCGAGCAGCCGGTGGGTGGCCTCCGCGACCTCCTCGACCGCACGCTCGAACACCTCGGTGTTGGCCTGCGACGGCTTGGTGCTGCCGCTGATCTTGCGCACGTACTGGAGCGCACTGGCCAGGACCTCGTCGTCGGTCGCCGGCGGCTGGAAGTTGTGGAGCGTTTTGATGTTCCGACACATATTGAAAGTCTAGCGCGAAGACAGCGTCCGCCGAAGAGCGACACCCGCGACGGCGATCCAACCGAAGACCGTCAGCGAGTAGAGACGCTGGTAGACGCCCACGTTGGCGCGGGTGACGAGTTCGCCGACGCCCATCATGATCGCAAAGAACGTCACCATCACCGCGGTTGTCAGGACCAGAAAGAGGTTCAGGTTGCGCAGCCGGTGTTCGCGGCGCAGGGCCAGCGCCAGAAAGAGAGGCGCGCCGTGCACCGCCATGCCGAGGCCGAAGCCACCGTGGCGAGGGTCCGGCATCGGGAAGAGGGCGCCGAAGACCAGACCGACCCCGAACAGGCCGAGCGCAACCCCGGCCAGGATGGACCAGAGGCGACCCGAGCCCAGACGATCCGCGGCTCGATACAACCCGAGCGCCGCAGCGATCGTGGCGAAGGCGGTCCAGAGAACTCCCGCTTTGAAAAGGCCCGCGGTCGGCGAGCCCGCCGCCCCCAACTCACTGCCGTACTGGCTCACGTGGCTGTAGCCGGGCGTGAGCCAGCCGCAGACAATCAAAGTGCCGAAGAAGATGAACGGCGCCGCGATGCCGACGCCGAGGAGCCCTCTGGTGATGCGCATGTGCCGGACTACGAGAGCGGTGTCGCGCTTGTTTCGAGCCGTCGACTCCCCACTCGAGCCTGCCGCTAGTCGCCGAGCCACTCGACCAGCGTCGACACACCCATACCGACGCCCACACACAGAGTCGCCAGCCCGTAGAACGGCGCGCTCCGTCCGGCTGCCCGCCGCTTCATCTCGTGCAGCAGCGTCACCAGAATGCGCGCCCCCGAGCAGCCGGTGGGATGGCCGAGCGCGATCGCGCCGCCGTTGACGTTGATCAACTCGTGGCTCAGGTCGAGACGCCGCATCACTCCGAGCGCCTGGGCGGCGAACGCCTCGTTGAGCTCGATCAGCCCGAGGTCGGCGATCGACAGGCCGGTGCGCTTCAGGAGCTTCTCGGTGGCGGGCACCGGTCCGTATCCCATGACGCCCGGGTCGACGCCAGCGACCGCCGAGCCAACCCAACGCGCCATCGGCTTCAGACCGAGCTCGTCGGCGCGCTCACGGCTCATCAACAGAAGCGCGGCGGCGCCGTCGTTGATGCCGCTCGAGTTGCCGGCGGTGACGGTGCCGTCCTTGCGGAAAGCGGGACGCAGCTTGGCGAGG
>JAJCXP010000012.1 GCA_029263375.1 Acidobacteriota bacterium
GCAGGTCGGCCCAGGCTGCGCGCGGCTTTTCGGAGATCGCCGTGAACAGTTGGCTGATCCGTTCCCAGCGCTCAGGATTCAAGGGCGTGCCCTCCCGCGAGCTCGGCGCCGAGCCAGGCCTTGGCTCGTCGCCAGACCCGGACCACCGTGCGTCTCGAGACGCCCAGAAACTCCGCCGTCTCTTCGAGCGTCAGGCCGCCGAAGAAGCGCGATTCGACGACCCGGGCTTCGAGCGGCGCGAACCGCTCGAGGCGCTCGAGCGCCAGATGGAGTGAGAGGAGCCCCTCGGCCGAGGCGCCCAGCGTCCGGGGTGCCGAACCGGTGTCTTCCAGGAGCGGCGCGCGCCGCAAGCCACCCCCGCGCTTCGTCCGGTTGCGACGCCGGGCGTAGTCGACCAGCACCCGCCGCATGGCCCTCGCGGCAACGCCGAGAAAGTGCTCCCGGCTGCGCCAGACCAGCTCAGGGCTTTGAACACCGCGCGGTCCAATCAGCTGAATCCAAGCCTCGTGCACGACCGCAGTCGGCTGCAACGTGTGGTCATGGCGCTCACCGAACGCGAGCGCACCCGCGATCCTCCGCATCTCGGAGTAGAGCAGGGGCGTCAACGTCTCGAGCGCCTGCTGATCGCCTCCGCTCCAGCTCTTGAGCAGTTGGGTGACTTCGACGTCCACGGGCGCGTGCTCGACTTGCATCCTGGAATCCCCCATCGATGTGAGGCCGCCGCTGCAAGATGCTGACCAGCAAAGAAGTAGGGACAGGCACTCTTTTCCGACCTGGCTGCCTGTCACTCTCCTGAGATGCCCGTCCCTCTCGCTCAGTCCCTTGTCCCTCTTCTGGGAAGAAATCGGGGAAAGGCACTCGCCATCGAAGGCGTGCCTGTTCCCTTTCACGTGTCCTCGAAATGAGTGCCTGTCCCCTTTTTGTTCGCGGCATAAGGAGGGCGAGTGGGACGGCCGCTCTATTTGTGGTGACGTCGACCTGCTTCGTTGCTAGAGTCTGCTCTCCCGAAGGAGGTGACCGATGTCGCAGGTTCAGGTGCGTTTCGTACCCGCAGTGGTTACGCTGGCGATCCTCGTTCTCTCCACGTCGTGTTTCGAGGATCCGCCCAACGTGAGCGAGAACTGCTGGCAACTCGAGCTCCGTTCTGTCCTCGTCGAGCCGACTCCCGTGTTGGTAGGCACCGACTTCAACGTGTCTGTCGAGTTCGAAGGCGAGGAACTCGAGCCGCCGGAGGAAGGGTGGTCCTTGACCTATCGCCTGCCGAGGCTGAACGGTGAGGTCTGCGAGCGGACATTCGAGGACCTCAGCTCCGACCAGCCGCCGGGAATCAGCGCGATGCAGCTCTGCCAGCCCGAGGGGCAGGAGACGTTGGCGACGTTGCTGCCGGCCGGCGCCTACACGGTTACCGCCGAGCCGAGCGGTCTTTGTGATGACACGCCCGAGCAGCTCTCGTTCCCGATCCAGGAGGCGATCTGTGAGATGGCTCCCGGGTTCGATCTCCTAGATCTGGTTGTTTCGGATCTGGGGGTCGAGTCGGGCGCGTCGCCGGCGCAGTTCTCGATGAGTTGGCAGGTTGCGTACGATTTCGAGGTCAACGCACCGGGCCAGCCTTCACAGGGCACCAACGGGTTCAACCAGACATTGACGCTGCGGGTGGTCGGTCCGGATGGCGAATCATTCACTCACGACGAGTTCGCGGAGGGCCTCCTGAACGACGAGTCGGAGGTCTTCACGGTCGGAGCGCAGTCGTTCGATGGGTTCGCTCCCGAACAGAACGTCGAGTACGCGCTGAGGGTCGAGGTCGATTCCGGTGGGACCGTGCTTCAGTGTGGTGAGGGAGTCGTAGTCAACGACGTCGCGTGTATCGAGTTCACGCTGCCCGCCCAGGTTACCGGCACTGACTGCTCGGCCTTCGAGGGCTAGCGGCGAAATCCTCCTCGCCGTAGCGCTACAATCGATCCGATGTACCGCATCGGTAACGGCTACGACATCCACCGCCTCGTCGAGGGGCGACCGCTGATCCTTGGCGGCGAGCGCATCCAGTACCACTATGGGCTCGAGGGGCACAGTGACGCGGACGTGGTGCTGCACGCTCTTGGCGACGCCATGCTCGGCGCCATCGCGCTGGGAGACATCGGCAAGCACTTTCCGCCGAAGGATCCCCAATGGAAGGACGCCGACAGTGCCGACCTCCTGGCCCGAATCGTCGAGATGGTGGCCGACGCCGGCTACCGAGTCGTCAATTGCGATTTGACCGTGATCGCCGACGCGCCTCGGCTCTGGCGCTACCGGAAGCGCATCAGCAAGCGGATTGCCGGGATCCTCGGGGTCAAAGTGGGCGACGTGGGCTTCAAGGCGACGACCAGCGAGGGCCTCGGCGCGCTCGGGCGGCGAGAGGGGATCGCCGCGATGGCGGTCGTGTTGCTCACAGCCGAGAGCGCTGACTCGTAGGGTCGTGCACATCCACGGCTTTCATCCCGTTCGCGAGACCCTGCGCCATCGGCCGCACGAGGTGGTGCGAGTGCTTGTCGGAGAGGGCCGCAAGGGAAACCGGCGACGCGAGATCGAGTCGCTGTGCGCACGCCATCAGGTCGAGTGCTCGCCGGTGGGGGAGGCCGTCCTCAGCGGCATGACCGATGGCGTCCACAACGGCTTCGTCGCCGAGGTGCAAGCGATCGCAGCCGTCGACAAGCAGCGCGCCGACCCGGATCTCGTCGTCCTGCTCGAGGACGTCCAGGATCCCCGCAACCTCGGAGCGATCCTGAGAGTCTGCGAGGCCGCCGGCGTCGGCCGTGTCCTGATCCGCGATCGCGGCTCGGCCCCGGTCTCCGCCACCGTCGCCAAGACCTCGGCCGGCGCCACCGAGTGGCTCGAGACCGAGCGCATCACCAATACGTCCTCGACCCTGCGGGCGCTGAAGAAGGATGGCTTCTGGGTCTACGGCGCCGACGGCGAGGGCGACCCGCCCTGGGACATCGATCTCACCGGCAAGGTACTGATCTGCCTCGGCGGCGAGGAGAAGGGTCTGCGCCACCTCACCCGCGAGTCGTGCGATCGCCTCGTCGGCCTGCCGATGCGCGGCAAGGTCGAGTCGCTCAACGTCTCGACCGCGGCGTCGGCGCTGCTGTACGAGGCGGTCAGACAGCGCCTCGCCAAGGTCGATGAGTAGGGCGGCGCAGGCCCCCACGCTTGCTACGCTCGATCTTCCCAGGCAAGATAGTCGTGCCTATGCTTGTCTAGAGAGTCCCTCTCTCCTCACGCGAACCATTCGACGACGCGCCTCCGAGCGCGTCCCTGTGACTGACAGTCGGGTGCCTTTGGTCTATTCGTAGGCGCGCACCGGCATGAGGGATTCTTGAAATGAACGACTTACTGCGCTCCTATGGATGGAGCCGACACTTCGAAACAAGCTTCGCGTCGCTCGGCCGGCGCGATCTCCTGCCCGGCCGCGTGGTCCAGAACCAGCGAGGTCACCTGAAGCTCCAGACCGGCGAGGGTCTCCTCGACGCCCG
>JAJCXP010000013.1 GCA_029263375.1 Acidobacteriota bacterium
TCACTGTGGCGATTCGCGCCCATCAGCTGCTCGTAGTAGCCGCGCTCGAGCTTGTTCAGGTCGCGCTGGCTGAGCTGCGATTCGGTGAGGGCGGTGAGCAGGGCCGCCGGGCGCGCACCCAGGTAGGAGTAGACCGCCGGAGCGCCGAGCCCCACCAACACCAGACAGGCGATTGTGTTGAGCACCGCCGCCCTCCAGAACGGAGTCTGCTTCAGACGGAGTCCCGCCGACTTGCGCTCCTGAGGTGATCTCTTGTTCGCCTTGCCGATCGCCGAGGCGACGAGATAGAGGAACGGCCCGGCCAGCAGGATCGGCACCGCCCAGACGCCGCTGGCGCCGATCAGCTCGATCCACTGGGTCATCGAATCCGCCGTCCACATCGACCAGAGCAGACAGATCACGATGAAGGTCGCCGCGGTGCGGCAGACCAGCGCCGCGTTGCCGAGGCCGGTTCGGGTCGCCCAGGTGGTGGCACGCTCGCGCCCGTGCTTGATCTCGTGGAGGGAGTTCCAGACCACCAGCAGTCCGAGGACGGTCCAGAACAGGATGTCGTGGAGCTCGAGCAGCAGGGTGCCGCGTAGCCAGTACCACTGGTAGAGGTGCAGGGCCCAGGTGGAGATGAAGACGAACAGCGTCGCGCCGATCAGGGCGGTCTTGTCTCCGAACCTACGGAGCTTGAAGTAGGCGGGGTAGTAGAAGAGCTTCATCATGAAGTCCTTCCAGTAGATGTTGATCCGCCGCCAGAAGTCGTTGAAGCTCGAGGCCAGGTAGTACCGGTGGTGCGTCTCCGGCAGGTTGAATCCGAACAGCAGCAGCATGCCGATGATGATGTGGAACTGGCCCGAGACCCGCAGGTAGAGCAGGAACGAGCTGAGCGCGAATTGGATGAAGTCGGCCGCCGAGTCGACGTCCACCGGATCGATCGTGAGGCGGGTGTACACCAACCGGTAGGCGATCAGCTGCCAGGCGCCGCGGTAGAACCACTTGGCGCCGCGCTGGTAGATCGTGAACGGCTCCTCGGAGTAGTACGTCGTCTGCATCTTCTTGAAGTCGACGACCGGGAACAGCGGAAAACACGGGTTCGGCAGCAGGAAGATGTAGGACAGAATCCACTTGAGCGGCGGTCGTTCTTTCGCGTGGCGAAGGTCGTAGACCAGGATGATCAGGCGGAACATGAAGATCGATCCGAGAATCGGCCAGACCGCCCCCGGCACCGCCCCACTCGTGTCCGGAGAGCGCAGATAGTGAAGCACCGCCGCCGCGATCAGCAGGGCGACCACTCGGGCCGCGTAGGGCAGTGGAGCCAGGGCCAGCGCCAGCAGCACCGCGCCGATGCCCAGCACCCAGAGCGCCGCGCTCGATCCCAGCACCAGGAAGATTGCCGCGATCGACAGGGCCAGAAAGAACTGGAGCCGGTAGGCGCGGGGTAGCAGCGCATGTACCACGAAGCCGCCGAACGCCAGGACCGAAAGCTCGAGAAAGCTCCGGCTGATGATGTTGAACTCGAAGATCGCCACGATCACCAGTCCGATCTGGAGCGCGATCGCGAGCGTCTTGAGAAGTGATTCCCGGCTCAGGGGCGAGACTGTTTCAGAGCTGCTCATAGTTGACGTTTTTTCCGGGTTGGGGAGGTTGCGGCTAACGCTGTGGTGCGCTAAACGGCCGCCGATTATACAGATTTCGGCCCTGAGCTGTGCGACGGCTGTGCTACACTTGCCCGTTCACGGGTTCGGAGCTCCCGCCTTCCAGAGGTCCCCTGAGAATGTCTGATGATGTAAATCCGCAGGATGCGAGCGAAGGACCCGGAGAGCTGCTGCCGCAGCTCTACCAGCGTCCCGGAGCGCTCGCACGCGTTCGTCCAGAGCCGCCGATCCCGGAGCCCGAGGATGAGGCGATCTCGTTTCGGAAGCTCCTGCAGGTCGTCGAGCGCCGCAAGTGGCTGATCCTCGCGGTCGCCGCTACCGTTCTGGCGATCGGGCTCCTGCAGACCTTCACGGCGACACCGATCTACCGCGCCTCGGCGATCGTGCAGATCGATCCCGAGGGTCCACAGGTGCTGCCGTACGAGTCGGTCACGGAAGCGCAGGTGACGCCGCGCAGCGCCGAGGCGTACCTCTGGACGCAGACCCGCAAGCTGCGCACGCGCACGCTCGCGAAGCGGGTGATCGAGAAGCTCGAGCTCGAGCAGAACCCCGCCTTCACCGAGCCGGTCAGCCAGGGGGCGATCCTGGACGTGGTCAAGTGGGCGCGGGGCAAGGTCAAGTCGCTCATGACCCGACCGGAGTCGACCGAGGGCGAGTCGACCGAGGCCGACCGGTTTCTCGAGAGCGTCGACGCGGCGCTGTTGCGTGACACGCGGCTGATCGAGGTCAGCTACTCGGCGCCGAGCCGTCGCCTGGCCGCCGACGTCGCCAACACGATTGTCGAGGAGTTCATCCAGGCGAACTACGACAGCAGCCGGGCGGTCTCCGACAAGGCCACCGAGTTCCTGGAGGCGCAGCTCAAGACGCTCAAGGCGAAGATCGAGAAGTCGGAGAAGGCGCTCATCGACTATGCCCGTGCCAACGACATCGTCAACGTCGGTGATCGCGAGACGGTCAACCTCGGGAAGCTCGCCGATCTCACGGACGAGATGACGCGCGTCGAGAACGAGCTGCACGAGAAGACCGCGCTCTGGGAGTCGGTCCGAGACGCCACGCCGGAGAACTTTCCGACCCAGCTGCAGACGCCGCTGATCGACGACCTTTCGCGCCGCCTGTCGTTGCAGGAAGAGCAGCTCGCGTCGCTGAGCGCCGATCACGGCCCCAACTGGCCGCAGGTGATCTCCACCGAGCGCGAGGTCGAAGAGCTGCGCAAGCAACTGACGAACGAGAAGTGGCGCGCTATTCGAGCGGCGCGCTCGGATTACCAGGTTGCCGTCGACCGTTATCGGAAGCTCACCCGTTCGGCCGAGAGCCAGCGCCAGATCGTCGACCGGTTGAACGAGGATTCGATCGAGCTCAACATCCTCAAGCGCGATGTCGAGACCAACCGCGCGATCTACGATGGTCTCCTGCAGCGCCTGAAGGAGACCGGCGTCAGCTCGGCGCTCGACTCGAACAGCATCCAGATGGTGGAGCAGGCCGACCCGCCGCGGGGGGTGACCTCGCCCAAGAAGAGTCGCGACGCCGTGCTGGCGTTGCTTCTCGGCCTGTTCCTGGGAGTCGGCACCGCCTTCGCCGTCGAGGGCATGGACAACTCGCTCAAGACGGCCGAGGACGTTCTGCAGCACCTGCGCCTGCCCACGCTCGGCATGATCCCTTCGCTGGACGCGAGCGAGAGGCGTAGGAAGAAGCGCTTCGCATGGCTCCGGCCGACCCCGGAGCGAACGCCGATCCTGGCGCTCGAGGATCCGATCGCGAACCCGGAGTGGTCCCTGGAGGCGTACCGTTCGCTGCGGACTTCGATCCTGCTGTCGCACTCGGGCAAGCCGCCTCAGACGATCCAGATCACCTCGGCCCTGCCCGGCGAGGGCAAGAGCACGACGGTGGCCAACGTCGCGTTGACGCTGGCACAGACCGGCGCCCGAACGCTGGTGATCGACCTGGACCTGCGCCGGCCGACGATGGGAAGACTCTTCAACGTCTCGGAAGAGAACGGCATGAGCACCTTCCTGTCGGGGAACTCGGATCTGTCGTCGCAGGTGATCCAGACCGCCTATCCGAATCTGTTCGTGGTGCCGGCGGGACCGGCGGCGCCGAATCCCGCCGAGCTGATCAGCTCGGAGCGCATGGGCCACGGCCTGAAGCTGCTCGAAGAGTACTTCTCGTACATCGTGATCGACACGCCTCCGGCGCTGGAGATCACCGACGCGGTGGCGCTCTCGCCCTGTGTCGACGGTGTCATCCTGGTCGCGCGATCCGGCCGCACGCCCCGCGATGCGGTGCGGCGTGCGAGTCAGCGCCTACAGGCGGTCGGGGCGACCATGCTCGGCGTCCTTCTGAACGACGTCGACATGTCGACCACCGAATACGGCTACTACGGTCGAGACTACTACCGTAGCGCCTATGGGTCCGGCGGATCCGGTCGCCGCTCGAGCGCCGCCTGAGGATCTCGGCTCCTCGTAAGCCTGCGCGATGGTCGAGACCGCACGGGTAGCTGACAGCTCTGAGCCTCCGAGGCGATCGGGTCCGGCGTTCGCGCTGACCCTGCTGCTGATGGCTGCGCAGCTGGTGGCGCTGCTGCGCTACGGCGCGACCGAGCTCTGGACGCTCTACGCGATCTTCTTGATCGTCGGGCTGATCTGCCTGGTCGCGGTGCTCTTTCTCCGACCGCTGCCGCCCCTCACCCCGGCCAGGATCGGTCTGCTGGTCGTCGGGGTGGCGCTGTTGGCCCAGACCGCGCTGCAGCCGACCCTCTACGGTCGCGGCTACGCCTTGGCCTCGCTCGGCTGGCTGGTGCTCTTCCTGGCCGGCTGGTTCACCTTCGTCGACGAGCGCGCGCCGCGCTGGCTGATGGCGGGCCTGATCCTGCTCGCTGCCTTCGAGACGATCTTCGGCCTGGTCCAGGCGCTCGGCGGCGTCGACTACATCTTCGGCTACTTTAGGGGCCGCGGCCGGATCGCCACCGGCACGCTGATCGCCCGCGCCCACTATGCCGGGTTGTTGAACATGCTGTTGCCGCTCTATCTGTCCTACGTCGTGGTCGGCGTCGGTGGGCGCGGCGGCTCCAGTCGCGGTGAAGCGCGCGCGCGACTCTGGTTCTTCGTCTTGGCAGGCTCGTTCGTCGGCCTCGCGGTCGTGCTATCGCTGTCGCGAGGAGGCGTGATCGCCCTGGTGATGACCCTGCTCTTCATGACCGTCATGAGCCGTTTGCGCCACCGCCGAGTGAAGGGCTCGAATCTGGCGGGAGCCGCGCCGCTGGTTCTACTGCTCGCGGTGATCGCTCTGGGTGGCGCCGTCGGGCTCGACGCGCTGTTGGAGCGGTTCGACCCGGATGACGTCGGCGGCCGACCGACGATCTATCGAACCACCGTGGAAATGATCGCCGACCACCCGGTGACCGGCGTCGGCCCGGGCATGTTCGAGTGGCGGTTCCCGGCCTACCGACCCGGGCATCTGGTCAACAAGCGGTTCGTCCACGTCCACAACGACTACCTGGAGATCGCCGTGGAGTGGGGCGTGCCGCTGGCGCTCCTGTTCTGGATCTTCGTCGGCTGGCGCTGCTTCGCGGCCAGTCGCGTGTTTCTCGAAACGCGTAGCCCCTGGCGAGGCACGGTGGCCCTGGCGTCAGCCGCGGGCATCTTCTCGATCCTGGTTCACAGCCTGGTCGACTTCAACCTGCACATCCCGGCAAACCTGATGGCGTTCGCTATCCTGCTGGCGCTGGCGGCCTGGGCCGCCGAGGCCGAGTCGAGATCGCGCCGACAGAGGAACGACCCATGACCGGCTGGGTGGTGCGGGGGATCCTGGCTCTGAGCCTGTTGACCGCGGGATGGCACGTATTCCAGCAGCTGGTAGCGCGTCAGGCGTCACGCTTCCTCGCCGGCACCGGAGCGTTCGAGGAAGCGTTGCGTTGGGATCCCGACGGCGGCGACTATCACCTGGCGCTCGGCCTCCACTACCAGGCGCAGCTCGATCCGGAGCTGGCCGAGCAGGCTCGCCCACACCTCGAGCGCGCCGCCGAGCTCAACCCGTATGAGCCGCGCACGCTTCAGGAGCTTGCCAGCCTGTACGAGTTGACCGACCAGCGGCAGCTGGCGGAGGAGGCTCATCTGAAGGCGGTCGGTCTGCGGCCGACCAACGGCGACCTGCTCTGGCGGGTCGGGAACTTCTACCTCCGTTCAGGCGAGCTGCCCAAGGCACTGGCCCAGCTGGCGCGGGCGATGGCGGCCGATCCCGGGCTGGTTCGCACCGCCGCCGATCTGCTACTCGGCGTCGGCGTCCCACCCGCCGAGGTGGAGCGGCTGGTGCCGCCGGATCCGAACGCCCAACGCCGTCTCCTGGGCGTGCTCGCAGGGCGCCTCGAGCGGGAGCCGCCGGCAGGCCTTCTGTTCACGACGCTCCAGGTCTGGCGCCGGCAGCTGGCGTCGGGGTCGCTGACGGTGCCCGAGGGCACCTTCTTGATCAACCGGCTGGCTCGGGCCGGTCTGGTCGACGTTGCCCAGCGGGAGTGGGCGGCTCTCAACGCCGCCAACGGCTCCCCGGATCCGTTGTTCGTGGAGGGGGGCAACCGAGTTTGGAACGGCGACTTCGAACGCCCTGTTTTTGGCGGCGATCTCGACTGGGTCCTGCCCTCGGCCGCCAGCTACAGGGCGGTGGTCGCCGCAGGCGCCGGGCCCGACGGATCGGCCGCGCTGCGGGTCGAGATCGATGGCAAAGTGCCAAGCGGTCTCAGGCGCGCCCAGCAGCAGGTGGTCCTCGAACCGGGGCGCGAGTACACGCTGAGCGCGTGGGCTCGGGCGGAGGGCTTCGGCGGTGCGGAATCTCCCCGGCTGCAGGTCACGGCGGCCGGCGCGCGTCGCCCGGTCGCCACCCTGGACGCGCCCGCCCTCGACGGTCAGTGGCACGAGGGCCGGGTGCGCTTCAGAGCACCGGACAAGACGGGCTTGTTTGTCGTAGGATTGGTCGATTCGTTGGAAAACGCGAGGGAGGGGATCGTATGGATCGACTCAATTCTACTGAGCTTGGCCGAGTAGACGGGCGTGAGTGGCGCCGCTACTGCCCGCGCTGCGCCGCACCCACGACGGCACGGCTCGCGGCAGTCCGCGGACCTTACGAGTCTTTGGTGCGCCGCCTGCTCCATAAGCAGCGCCTCGAGTGCGGCGTCTGCGGGCTGCGTCTGAGCGGTCTCGCATCTTTGGAGACCGCGACCCCTGAGAGGAGGGCACCGCTCGGCTCGAGGTTCCTGAAGCCTTCCGACGGCCGTGGCTCGAGCCGGCTGCTCCGGGACCTGAGAACAGCGGAGCTCGATCGCGAGCTGGGAGCACCGGTGCGTCCGATCGGCCCGCGACGCGGGGGCTCGGTCGACGACTGATGAAGTTGCCGCTGGCTCTATTCTGCCTCCTGGTGGGCTCAGCAGGCGTAGCGCCGGCAGCGACACTCGAAGTACACACGCAGCCTGAGGTCGAGGTCTACTGGGAGGGCGTCCTGTTGGCGACCACGGATGCCGATGGTGTCCTGATGGTCGAGGACGTGCCCGAGGGCCCGTTCGATCTCGAGCTCCGCAAGCCCGGCTATGAGTCGCTCACGACGCGTGTGCAGATCGGCCAGGGAACGACTCGGATGGAGCGCGAGCTGGTGGCGCTTGCTCAACCGGTCGCGCCGCCGGTCGAACGCCCGGAACCGGCTGCCGAACCCGGGACGCCTGCCGCCGAGCAGCCCGGCTCGGCCACCCCGGCCGTCCGCGTCTCAGCCGGAGGCTGGCTGGCTCTGATCGCGACGCTCGGGCTGCTGGCCGCTGCCGTGCTGCGTGTGCTGCGCTCGCGGCAACGGACTCCGGCTGCACCGCCGCCACCGTCGGCGTCGAGAGTCACCCGCGAACCGGCCGGCGGTAGAACTTTCGAGGCGGCGAAACCGAGTGGCGGCACCTTCCTCAGTGAGCTGCGGCAGCGAGAGCGAGCCATGGACGATCTGGTCGACGTGTCGAGCGCCGAAGCCTCGGGCGGCAACGTCGAAAACGACGATGTCGTCGACGTCGTCTGGAAAGAAGTCGACTGATCGGCTCGGCGCTCTTGTCTTTCTGTCCGGGCTCTGGCATTATCCCGTAAGTCCTTGTAGCGGTTATATTTATATAGAGATGATTCGATGGCTTTGAGTTTGGCACTGGCGTCTGTGACCTCCGCGATCATCGCGGCTGTGGTCGCCAGTTTGCTCGTTCCCCTGGCGATCCGCCTGGCCGAGGTGCTCGACGCCATCGACCATCCGAACGAGCGCAAGATGCAGGCCCAGTCGACGCCGCGCCTCGGTGGCATCGCGATCTTCATGGCGCTCTCGATCAGCGGCGTCGGCGTCAGTCTCGCCTACGGCTACAACCCCGTGGCCGGGAGCCCGAACGACGAACTGCTGTCGATCATGCTCGCCACCGGAATGATCTTCCTGCTGGGCGTGGTCGACGATATCGTCGGCGCCTCGGTGGTGCAGAAGCTCGCGGTCCAGGTCGCGGCGGCGGTGCTCCTGGTACGCGCCGGTGTGGTGATCGAGAACGTCGGCGGCGTCGAGCTCGGAATCTGGGGGCCGCTGCTCTCGATCCTGTGGGTCGTCGGCGTCACCAACGCGATCAATCTGCTCGACGGTCTGGACGGGCTGGCGAGCGGCGTGGTCGCGATCATCGCCTCGAGCTTCCTGGTAGTCGCGGTGCTGCAGCCGAACCGTGAGCTGACGGTGATATTCAGTGCCGCGATCGTGGGCGCCTGCCTTGGCTTCCTCCGGCACAACTGGGCGCCGGCCCGGGTTTTCATGGGTGACAGCGGCTCACTGACTCTCGGCTTCCTGATGGCGGCGCTGAGCATCCAGTCGGCTTCCAAGACGATCACCACGATTACCGTTCTGGTGCCGATCCTGGCGCTCGGGCTGCCGGTGGTGGACACCCTTGTGGTCATGCTCGTGCGGTTGACGCGCAGGAACCGTGGTCATCTGGGCAGGCGTGTGGTTGGCATGTTCAGGCCGGACCGGGAGCACTTCCATCACATCCTCGAGCGTGTCGGCGTCTCTCGCAAGCGAATCGTGCTGGGCATCTACAGCCTGGTGTTCGCCTTCTGCGTGTTCGGCCTGGTGGCCGTCAGCACCAAACAACTCGGATTGTGGCTGCTCGTGCTCGAGCTCCTCGTGGTTCTCGGGGTGCGGTCCGTAGTGGCGCTGCACTCGCGTTCCAAGCGCCTACGCGAAGCCCAGGTGCCTTCCAACGTCCAGGAGTTCACCGGGTCGTCGCAGTCGCGGACGGAGCCCGAGACGCCCCATCAGGCCTCGACATCCGCCTGAGTGGCCTGGCTCAGCTTCCCAGGCCGCATGGCAGAGCGACAGCGTCCGTGAGTCTCGATCGGCCGATCTTCGTCATCGGTGCGGCCCGATCCGGCACGACGTTCCTGGCCGATGTCCTGGGTCGGCACCCGGATGTGTCCTACTGGGTCGAGCCGAAGTACATCTGGAGATACCGAGGCGCGTCCTCGGAGTCGGACGTTCGGACTGCGGACGAGGCGACTCCGGCCGTCGCGCGCTACATCCAGGACCGGTTCGAGGCCCGAACCCGCCGCGACGGGCGGCTCCGCTTCGTCGAGAAGACACCCAGCAACTGCCTGCGTATTCCGTTCATCGATAGGGTCTTCCCCGAGGGCCTGTTCCTGAACCTGGCCCGCGACGGCCGCGACACCGCGCTTTCGGCGGTCAAGAAGTGGACCCAGCCGCCGAGTCGGAGCGCTCTGCGCCGGCGTGCCACCAGCTTCGAGATCCCGCTGCGCGACGCTCCGTCCTATGCCGTCGACTTCGTGCGCGATGTCGTCGGCAGGCAGTTCCGGCCGGCCAAGGGATTCATTTGGGGACCCCACATCCCCGGTCTGCGCGAGGTTCGCGCCGCGCACACCGTGCTCGAGACCTGTGCGATTCAGTGGCGGGAGTGCGTGCTCGCGATGTTCGACGGGCTGGCCGAGATTCCCCCGGAGCGCCAGCTGACGGTGCGCTACGAGGACCTGGCGAGCGCGCCGGCAGAGCAGCTGGCCCGGATTCTGCAGTTCCTCGATCTGCGGTTCGATCAGGCGTTGGCGGATCACGCTGTCGAAGTGGCGAGCACCGACTCGGTCGGTCGCTGGCGCCGGGAAGATCCGCGATCGATGTCGGCCCTGGAGCCTCTGATCGCTCCCGCGATGGCGGCGCTGGGCTACGGATCGCCAAGTCGAAGATGAACTACTTCACCGATTCCGACCGCGCTGAGGGCTATAATCCGAGTGCCTTTCGCGGCGGGAAGATCCACACCTTGGACAGCGGCCCCGCTCTTCTGGAGACAACCATGCGATCCCTCAGATCTTGCGGTCTAGCGTTAGCTCTGGCCGGCGTGGCGACCCTGTCGTCGGCGCAATTCAGTCAATACACGAAGGCCGGCGACTTCGAGCGCAGCCCGGCCAGCCTCAAGGAAGACATCGACGAAGCGGTCGAGGAAGCCAAGTGGGACTTCGGCCGGGTGCGAGTCGATCCCTGGCTGGCTCTGCGCGAGCTCACCTACGACGACAACGTGGGGGCGCGGGCCGGCGACGAGGTGCAGTCCGATCTGACCGCGACCGTCGGTGCCGGTTTTCGAGCCTATCTGCCGTTCGGCTCCGATCTGGTACTCGCCACGCACGTGCTTCCGGAGTACGTCTGGTGGCGCGATCTGTCGGATCGGCGCCGCGTCAACGGGCGTGTCGGCGTTGGTCTGTTCGGCAGCCTCGGCCGCACCTCGCTCGAGGCATCGGTCGCGCGCGCCGACGAAGCACGGTTCTTCAGCCGTGAGTTCGAAGACCAGGTCAACACGCGTGACGAGGTCGGTTTCCTGTCACTGGCGCTCGATCTGAACCAGGGGTTTGCGATCTTCGCCAACAGTAGAGTACGCCGCCTGGAGTTCCGCGACGAGGACGGCAGCATCGCGGCGGTAAAGATCCTGGACCGCGAGGAGACGATCCAGCGGGCCGGAATTCGCCACACCTCGGCGCGCGGTCTGACGATCGGCGTCGGAGTCGAGGACAGTGAGGTGGACTTCGAACTCGTCGACAGCCTGCGCTCCAACTCGGGCACCTCGCCCCTGGTGCAGTTGCAGTACGTCGGGCCGGACTTCTTCTTCGTGATCGAGGCGGTCGATCGCGATCTCGAGTTCCCGGCCGCGCCGCAACTGCTCAACTACGACGAAGTCACCGGCCAGGCGCGGTTCGAGATCGAGTCGTTCGAGCGGCTCGGGCTGCAGGCGTACGGCAGACGGAATCTGGTCTACTCGTTCACCGACCGCTGGGCGTACTTCGAGGAGACGGCCACCGGCGCTGCCGTGCGGCTGGATGCCGCGAGCTGGCTATCGATCCGCGCCTTTGGCGAGACCGGTACCTCCGACTTCCGGCCGGTGGACGTCGGAATCGATCTCCGCGAGGAGGACTTCGACGGCTACGGTATCGAGTTTCAGTTTGCGGTCCGACGGGCGACGCTTCACCTCGCCTTCTCGAAGACCAGCTACGATGCGAATCTCCAGGAGTTCGATCGCGACGTGACCGTGATCCGGACCGGCCTGGTGTTTGGTAACCGCACAGTCTCGCCGTGGGGTTGATCCGCGAATGACTGAGCTAGGGAGTGGTTTGAAGATGATGAACAAGTTCTTGGCGCTGCTGGTTTTTTCCGCGCTCGCCGCCTCAGCGGCGTTCTCGCAGGTCGCGGACTCCGACACCCCTTCGGACTACCGCATCGGGGCGGACGATGTCCTGGCAGTCGAGTTCTTCGGCAATACCGAGCTCAACCGGAAGGTGCGCGTGCTTCAGGACGGCTCGATCTCCCTACCGCTACTGGGGCGCCTTCTGATCGGCGGACTGACGCCGGGCGAGGCTCAGGACAAGATCGCGACGATGCTCTCCGAGAAGGGGCTGGTACGGAATCCTCAGGTGACGATCTTCGTCGAGGAGCTCAAGAGCCGTGGCGTCTACGTTCAGGGTGCGGTCGAGAATCCGGGTGTCTACCAGATCCCCGGCGGCGGCCGACTCCTCGACATGATCGGTCTCGCCGGTGGCCTGTCCGGTAACGCGAACGAGCGCGCCGGCAGGACGATCTACGTCGTACGCTCGAACACCGAGGGCTCCGACGATCGAATCGAGATCGACACCCGGCGGCTCGTGGAGCAGGGGGACCTGACCCTGAACCTGCGCATGCAGGCCGGCGACATCGTGATGGTGCCGCATGAGGAGACCCATCGGGTCTACGTCAGCGGCGCGGTCGAGGATCCCGGCCAGGTGGAGTTCTCGAGCACCGACGGCATCACCGTGCTGCAGGCGATCACCGCTGCCGGTGGTCCGACGGAGCGCGCCAACCTGAAGAAGGTATTCGTGCTGCGGCGCGGCGCCGACGGTTCCCAGGAGCGTATCCAGGTGAACGTCAAAGCCATCCGTAGCGGTAAAGAGGACGACGTTGTTCTCAAGAACAACGACACGGTCGATGTCTCCGAGCACTTCTTCTAGGCGGCGCCTGGCGCCGATCGCGCTCGGCGGCGCGGTGGTGCTCGGACTGGCTCTGCAGCCCGCGGCCGCCCTCGGCGGCGCCCGGGTGATCTCCAAAGAGGCGTGCGATCGGGAGATCTGCGAGCAGGTAGCGGTCAGCTGCGAGGGGCTGACGGATCGAGTCGCGAACGTGCGCCGGTTCGATGGCCAAGGCAAGCGTGGCACCGTCATCTTCACCACCGGCGGCAACGGCCGCGGCCGCTACAACAAGCTGCCGATGCGCAAGCGCACCCAGACCGAGCTCCTGGCGGCCGGCTTCGAGGTGTTCCAGGTCGAGTGGCTCGGGGACGAGGGGTGGGTGACAGGCGCCTGGGGCAGTGGCTTCAGTCGCGGCACCTGCGCCTACGCCGAGCTGGTGCGATGGATCGTCGCCGAACGGGCCGCCAATCCGGCGGTGGTCTGCGCCCAGGGCAACAGCGGCGGATCGATTCAGAGCTCCTACGGTTTGGCAGTGCACGGCCTCGAGGACCTGTTGGACATGGTCGTCATGTCGGGTGGACCACCGGTGACGCGGCTGGACCGCTACTGCTTCGAAGGCAACGACCGCCGCGCCGAGCGTCGAGGCGACGGCCCGGCGCGCAAGATCGCCTCGACCGGTCGGACGCTGATCGATCAGATGATGGGCTGGGAGGGCGTCGAGGACCACTGCAAGCGAGTCGAGGAGGTGCCGCCCGCCGACGTACTCGAGCGGGTGCAGCGCGACAGCCTGGTGCCGCCATTCGGCGATGTGGCGCGCGACTACGACTACCCGAAGACGAAGGTGAACTTCGTCGAGTCGGTCGGGGACGACGCGGCCGCTCAGGGGCGGATCTACTTCGAGGCGCTGCAGAGCGCCAAGGCCTGGCACGACATTCCCGGCGACGTCCACAGCGTCGACAGCACCGAGGCCGGCTCGAAGAAGATCGTCGAGCTGTTCGAGGCCGAGTGCCGCGCGCAGTAGGCGTGCTCACGGCGCGACCTCGCGCCTAGCTAGCTCGGCCTGATCACTCGGTCGCTACTGCGGGCCTCTCCCGACCGACGGCGCGATCCCACCGGCCGGCTCTCAGTTGGTGACCGTGATCTTCTTCTTCTTCGAGCGTGTCTTGCCGAACTCGTCGGCTACCGTCACCCAGATCTTGTAGGTGCCGGGCTCCTTGAATACCTTGGTCGCCGTCGCTGTTCGTGCGAACGTGCCGTCGTCGAAGGTCCAGCTGATGTCGCGAATCTTCTTGGCGCCGCTGTTGAGAGTGGCGTTGACGCTGAACTGAACGGCGTGCGGTGATGGGCCCTTCTTGCTGCTGATCGTGATCGACAGCTTTGGCTTGCCGCCCTTGCCGCCCTGAAGGAACCACTTGCGCGACGTGGGATGCGTCTTGAAGAACGCCAGGAGCTGGTCTCCGACCTTCTGCATGCCGTTCTCTGACGGATGGACGAACTCGTTTGTGCGGGTGTCCTGGCAGGTCCAGACGAAGCCGTCCGAGCGACCAGTGGTGCCGTCTGCCCAGATGTAGGGCCCCCAGAGCAACAGCGGGGCGGGATCGTCCTCGCCTTCGTATGCCAGATCGGCATCACCGTCGAGCTGCTTCTCGATCAGCCATTTGACCGCGAAACCGTTCTCGTAGGCGTAGGGCTCGGGGCTCTGGTCCGTCGGCTTGTCGGTGTAGGCGCGGGTCCGGCTGGACAGATACACGATCTGAATGTTCGGGTAGTTGCGCCTCAGCGCCCGAGCGATGCCTTCGAGGTCGTTCTGGAACAGCTGCGCGTGGGTCGGGAAGGGGCCGTTTTCGGCCGGCATCCGGTGCGCGTGCTTGATCCACACCGCCTGAACCTGCTCCGGGGAGAAGCCCTGGCGCTCGATGAAGCGCTCGATCTTGGTCCAGGGCTCGCCGTTGGGATCCACCCACTCGTCGGCTGGAGTACCGCCCTGGGCGGCGTTGAACATCACAACCTGCGGGTTCACCGAGTCATCGGCCTCCGCCCGTACCTGGAAGTTGTCGAACTCGAGCTTGGTGTTGGAGATGCCGATTGACAGGAAGAGGATGCTGCCGCCTTCGGGGTCGGGATCGCCGTTGCGATCGAGCGGCTCGATCGCCTTCGACCGCTTCTTCGAGGCCTTGATCAGCGACTTCGGCCGGATGCTGGTGCCGCCGGGGTAGAGACCGCCTTCGTACTGGCCCAGATAGAGGTCACCGGACGCCATATCGGTCAGGGGCACCAAGCCGGTGGACGTGAGTGAGCAGTCGGCGAAAGCCGGCCCGGCGAGCAGGGAGGCAACCACCAGGGCGGCCGATATGTGGATTCGTGCGGTCGTCGAGCTCGTACCTGAGAGTTTCCCTGCCATGTCGTCACACCTCGTCGGTTCGGTCTGTTGGCGATGGGGCGATTCTATCCGGGTCCCTGTGATGTCCGTCAGTAGACTGAGTCACACCATGCAGCTAGCGTGCCTGATCCAGGGCGCGAACGGCTCGCACCGATTATACCCAGTCGCTCCAAGAGAAAAGGCCCCACGGCTTGTCGCCGTGGGGCCTCGACAGATGAGAGGTTGGACTCGGGCGCTAGTTCCAAATGCCCGAGATGGGAAGCCAATTGCGGATCGGACCGATCTTGAACTGAAAGTCGGCGGCGCCCGCTGCGTTGTCGTTCTTGAGGAAGAAGAACGCGGTTGCCGGGTCGTAGACGCCGACGCCGTCGCCCACCGGACCGTTCCAGTTACCGGTGATCGCGGTCTGCCCAGCCACCGCCGAACCGAAGGTGAAGGTGAGGTCGGGAGCTCCGGCAGCGTTGGTATTGCTGAGCTCGAACTCCGCGGTGGTGGATCGGTAGATGCCGATGGTGTCGGCGCCGTCACCGTCCCAGTCGCCCGCGATGGGCGCCCAGTCGGTACCGGCCGGCGTCACCGTGAAGGTGATGTCCGGGGCGCCGGTCGAGTGGTCGTTGCGCAGGCGGAACTCCAACGTCGTCTTGTTGAAGACGCCGATGGTGTCGACGCCGTCGCCATCCCAGTCGCCCGCGATCGGAACGAGGTCGGTGTCGCCGCCCTCGAAGATGTAGGAGAACAGCGTCGTGCCGCTGCGATCGTTGGTGTCACGCAGGTTCACTTCGCCGGTGAGATTGTTGTAGACACCGATGGTGTCGATGCCGTCGCCATCCCAGTCACCCGAGACCGGCAACATGTTGCGCGAGCCGTAGCGGATGCGGCCGTCGTGCTTGCCACCCTTGTTGGTGTTCTTGAAGTAGAACACCCCGCGATCGGGCACGTAGAGACCGACGGAATCGTAGAACTGCTTGAGCTCCAGGAACTGGTTGGCGTTGGTCGTGCCGTAGTTGTTGACGACGCCGTCGGGCCACTGAACCTGAATCTCGCTCGCCAGCGCCGCGTTGCCGAGACCGAAGTGCTCCTCGGCAGGGTTCTGGGAGGCGAAGTTGCTGCCGGCGCGGAGCTCGCGCAGCTGGGTCTCCCCGGCGGCGGTGACGAAGATCTTGGCGCCGATGCCGTAGAGGTTCTTGGTGCGGCTGCGCAGTGAGATGTTGAGAAAGTTGCCGTTCTCGCCGTCGTTCCGATAGAGCTTGGTGAAGTCGGAGTTCTGGGAAACGAAGATGTCGAGATCACCGTCGCGATCGAAGTCGAAGCAGACGATGCCGCGGCCCTCGCCGGTGTCGACCAGCAGGCTCGGCCCGGCCATCTCCGAGAACGCGGCGTTGCCATCGTTCAAGAACAGCCGCGACGGGTCCTCGTCCCAGGGATCGGCGAAGCCGTTCACGTGGAACAGGTCAAGGTTGCGATCGTTGTTGAAGTCGGCGAAACAGCCGCCCCAGCCCCACGAGCCGTCGCGAACGCCGGCCTCGTCGGTGGCGTCCTCGAAGTCAAACAGGCCGCTACCCGAGCCCATATTGCGGTAGAGCCGGTTGCCGCTCTTGTTGATCGGATCCGCCGGGTCGTAGATGCTGCTGATGAACCAGTCCATGTCGAGATCTTTGTCGTAGTCGCCGACCGCGGTACCCATGCCGTTCTGGTCGGTGATCACGCCGACGTTGGTGACGTTGGTGAAGGTACCGTCGCCGTCGTTCGCGAAGACCTGGCTGTTGCCGAAGTCTCCGACCATCAACAGGTCGAGCTTGCCGTCACCGGTCCAGTCGGAGAAGTTGGGGGAGAAGGAACGGTCCGCACTTTCGTAGCCGGTGATGCCGGCCGCGACATCGTCGTCGCTGAAGCTGAGGTTGCCGTTGTTCTTCCAGAGATGGCCGGTACAGGCCGGACCACCGTCGCTGCAGGTGTTGTCTCCGGTGGCCCAATGCGCCAGGCCGAGGTCGAGCAGCCCGTCCTCGTTGTAGTCGGCAAAGGCTGCGGAGAAGGTGTTGCGGTCGGCGTGATCGATGCCGCCCGCGCCGACGATCTCCAGAAACGTGTCGTTGCCGAGATTGCGGAACAGCCTCGGGGTATCGCCGTCCACGGCGCCCACGAACAGGTCGAGCAGGCCGTCACCGTCGATGTCGCCGAAGGTCGGTCCACTGCCCTTGTGAGTCGCGAGGTCGATGCCGCCGGTGGCGGCTACCTCCGAGAAGGTGCCGTCGCCGTTGTTCTTGAGCAGCACGTTCGGGGCGATGTTGCCGCGCTCGATGTAGAGGTCGGGCAGACCGTCGTTGTTGAAGTCACCCGCCGCGACGCCGCCGGCGATGCGCCGGGGCGGACCGTTGATGCCGTCGGTGTAGCCGTGCTCGTACTGGACGCCCGCCGCAGCGGTCACGTCGGTGAACATGGCTGTGGCGGCGTCGGCCTCATCGAACTCGAGGGTCTGGTTGACCGGCACGTCGAACATCTCGGAGAAGCCGCCGCTCGGCCAGACCACCTGAATGCGGTGGATCTCGGTGTCGGTGCCAACGCCGAAGTGCGCAACCATCTCTTCCTGGCTGTGAGTGCTGTTGCCGCCGATCAGCTGACGGCGCATGACCGGGCCGCCCGCTTCCGCGCGGATCTTGACCAGGGCGCCGATGCCGGTTCGGTTGCTCGTGGTGGTGCGCATCCGAACCTTGATGAAGTTATTGACGCCCGCTCCCTCGGTGCTGATGTAGTCGTTGCGCCAGAGCTGCAGCTTGTTGCTGAGCGACTGGTTCACCAGCAGCAGGTCGATGTCGCCATCATTGTCGAAGTCGGCGGTTGTCGCGCCGCGCACGCCCTCGGGTTTCGCGGAGACGCCCGCGGTCGGCGTGATGTCGACGAAGGTCGGCGGATTGGTGCCCTGGTTGTGGTAGAAGACGTTCCCGTCGTCCGGTCCGGCCCCGCCCACGAACAGGTCCTCGTAACCGTCTAGGTCGGCATCGAAGAAGTTGACGCCCCAGGAGGTGACGCCGTAGATGCCGGCCGCGGTCGCCGAGTTGTCGGCGAACGTGCCGTCGCCGTTACCGGTGTGGAAGGCGTTGCCGTTCGACGAGTCGATGATATTGGTGACGATGTCAGAGATGTAGAAATCCCAGTCGCCGTCGTTCTCCACGTCGGAAACGTCGATGCCCATGCCGGCGCCGTCGTGCAGGCCCAGGCCGGGTGAGGCGCCGGTGCCCTCCTGCGCCGCCTCCGTGAAGGTGCCGTTGGTGTTGTTCTGGTAGAAGAAATCGTTGTGGTACGGATCGTCGTCGTGCACATTGACGACGTAGACGTCCGGCCACAGATCCTGATCCAGGTGGGCGGCGAGCGTCGCCAGACCCGGTCGGTTCAGGGTGGTATCGGTGACGCCGTCGTTCATGCCGACGCTATCGGTGACGTCGGAGAACGTGCCGTTGCCGTTGTTCCGATAGAGGCGGTCCTTGTTCGGCAGAGCGCCGCCGTACTCGGTCCACCAATGCGTCACGTAGAGGTCGACGAAGCCGTCGCGATCGTAGTCGAGAAAACCGCCGCTCGTGGCCCGGTGGCCGGTGTAGTCGCCCCAAAAGGCGGGATCGATCAGGTCGTCCACGCCCGCCTCCGCGGCGACGTCGACGAACAGCGGCTCGCCCGGGATCGTGGTGCCGCCGTTCTCGACCCAGAGGTTCTTGAGCAGCATGTTGGCCGGACCGTCCGGCTCGTTGGTCAAGCTGTGCAGAATCAGGACCTCGTTGTCGACGAAGATGTAGATGTCGTCGTCGCCATCGTTGTCGTAGTCGGCGAAGATACAGCCCATCAGCTCGACCTGCGGCATCGGCGGCAGGAGCTCGTCCACGAGGGTGAACGTGCTGGAACCGTTCATGTCGTTCCGGTAGAGATGGGCCGGCCCGCGGGTGTAGCCGTTGACGACGAAAAGGTCCGCCCAGTCGTCTTTGTTGTAGTCGACCCAGCACGCCCCGAGGGCGTGGCCGGTGTCGCCTTTGTACTCTTCGGTACCGAGCCCGACGCTAGCCGCAACCTCGGTGAACTCAACCTGCGCGGCCGTCGACGTGACGCCACCCAGGGCCAGTACCAACCCTAGAAGCCAGTACGAACCTGCTTTCGCTATATTCATGCTTCTCCTCCCTAACTCGGACTTCCTCCAACGACACAAGACAAGAACAGCAGCAGACACTCCACCTCGGTAACTACTTGGAGCTGGAGCGCAGGAGTGTACCCAAAAGTGCCCTTGAACGAAAGCCTATTGACGCAGTTCAATGAGCCCGGCCGCCAGGGTCCGGGACGCGGATCTACTTGCTATTCAGGGGGGATACGGAATCGTTCCGCGATCGGATTAAACTAGCTCATCGTGAAGAGCGCAGCGGTTCTGATCCTGGTGGCCAGCGTCCTCGGCACCAATGGAGAGACTTTCCACATCGACGCCGGGCGATTGGTGGGCCTCCGGGTAGGAGATACCGGTGCTGTCTTCTACGAGCTCACCGTGCGCGACGAGGTTCGCCGGGTCGAGGTCGGGTCGGCAACGGTCGCCGCGGTCGAGGACGCCACCGCGACCTTGGAGGCGCCGGCGGGCAAGCAGGTGCGCGAAGGGTACCGGGTCGAGTTCTCGGTGCCGGCGGCGCGACTGGATCGCCGGCAGGTGATTCCGAGACCTGCCGACGAAGCCGTCGAGCTGCGCGCTCAGCTGGAGGGCGCCGAAGCTCGGATTCGAGAGCTGGAGCGTGAGCTCGAGTCGTCGCGGGGTGCTCGCACCGAGCTCGAGAGGTCGCTCGACCTGGCTCGCGCCGGGCAATCGACCGCCCGCCGCAGCTCCGATGAGCAGGCCGAGCTGCTTCGTGCGGCCGAGCAGCAGGCTCGAGACTTCGAGGAGCGACTCGTCGCGTCCAAGATGCACGCCGGTGAGGCGCTCGCCGAGCTGCAAGCGGAGCTCGGCGCGGCGCAGGCCAAGACAGCTCTGCTCGAAGCCGAGATCGAGGCGACGCGGGTCGAAGCTGTCGAACCGGCTCCGGCGCAAACGGACCCCCAGCCGGCGACCCCACAACTTCCGACCAAACCCCCGGCGGTAGAATCGAAGGCGGTCAAACCACCGGCGACGGTCGAGCCACCGGCGGAGGCCGAGGTCGCGCCGATCGTCCAGTTCGATCCGGCCGAGGGCATGACCCGGCTCGAATCGGGTCGATACGCCATCGGCCTGCCGGTCTCGGAGGCGAGCTTCTACAACCAGACGCCCCGGTTTTCGCGCCAGATCGACGGGCTGTGGATCGATTCCCTACCGGTCATGACCGAGGACTTCGTGCGGGTGTCGGGAGCCGCGCCGCCACCCGGCGAAGGGGGATTTCAGACCGGGGTGACCTTCGCCGAGGCCGCTGCCTACTGCGGAGCGATCGGAAAGCGACTGCCGACCGAGGTCGAGTGGGAGGCCGCCTTCACGTCGTCGCCGCTCGAGGCGCAGCCTTCGATGCTGGAGTGGACCTCGTCCTGGTATGAGGCGTATCCCGGCAATGACCGCGTGGAAGTCGACTACGGCCAGAGGTTCCGTGTGATCCGCGCCTCCTCCGGCAGTCGCCGGGACCGGCGCTACATGGTGCCGACGGACCGCGACGGCTCGGTCGGATTCCGCTGCCTCCGACCGGATTCTCCGGAGTAGCTAGCAGGCTGGCTATTCGATGCTCTGGACGCCGGCCGGGAAGCGTATGAAGTTGCCGTCCACCCAGACGATGTCTTCGTCGTAGGCGGTGGTCGGGAAGGGCCCGAGCGGGTAGGGGTTATCGGTCGGTCCGATCTCGCGGTCGCGGCCCTTGCTACGCAGTCCGAAAGTGGGAGAGTCGGTCACGTTCTCGGTCCAGAGATAGTCGTAGTCGCCGCCCCATCCGTCGTTGGTCGGAATCGTCACGATGTAGTTCATCCCTCCGCGACGGAGCATGTCTGACAGATTCTCCGGGGAGATCTCTATTCCCAGCTGGTCCAGGTCGAACTCCTGCGCCGAAGCTCCCGCGGCGGCCGCCGACAGTTGGTCGGTGATCCACGAGAACCAGGCGGTTCCGACCGCCCTGACATCGTTGACGGTGCGCCGCTGCTTGGCCTTCTGCAGCGAGTCCATGAGGTTGGGGATGATGATGGCTCCGATGATGCCGATGATCACGACCACCAGAAGGAGCTCGATCAATGTAAAGCCTTGCCCGGCTCTTGGGTGCCCTGCTCTGCGGATCACCATAGTCTCCTTTTCTCTCGTCCACATCAGAGAGCACGCTTCATGCCAGCCAGAAAGCCAGGTAATTCCTTTGTTTCTGGCGTCCGAGTTCGGCTCGCTCTGACAACCGCCGCCGAGCGAGTGACACTGAACGTCAGCTGCTCGGGCGCTCTGGCGGCCTGTGTTGTGGCCGATAGCCAGGCGCGCCGACGCCGGGTATCATCCCGATCCGTGTCAGAAACTGCAGGTCCCAGCGGCGAGCCGCTCTCGCACGGCACCCCGACGATCGAACAGGAGACGCCCCCCGTTGAGATCCCTCTACGCCAGGATTCGATCGCTGATCGGTCTGTCCTCGTCAATCGGCCTCGAGCGCCTGCTGGCGCGGCTGTCGGGCGGTGCGTTCGTGATCGAGGTCATCGGCGCGATCGTCGCCTTCCTGGTCCATTGGCTGCTCGCGCGGCGGCTCGGCGCCGGCGGAGTGGGCATCTACCTCTACTGCCTGAGCTGGGTGCGGCTGCTGGCGCTGCCTGCGAAGCTCGGTCTGGAGCGCGCCTCGTTGAGGTTCGTCTCCTCTTTCGAGGCCAACCGCGAGCACGGACTGTTGCGCGGCTTCATGACCCGGTCGCACCAGATGGTGCTCGGCGCATCCACTCTGATCGGCCTGTTGCTGTTCGCGGTCACCAGACTGCTGGGCGAGCGGTTGGAGTCCGAGCTGCTGGTGGCGTTCGGGTGGGCCGCCCTGGCCTTGCCGCTGATGTCGTTCGGCGATCTCCAGGTTGCCACCCTGCGCGGCTTCAAGCGGATCACCTGGGCGCTGGGCTCTCAGAAGATTCTCAGACCGGTCCTCATGCTGGCGCTGATCGGTCTCGCGCTGACGGTCGGCGGCGGGCTGTCGGCCGATCGAGCGGTCGCGCTCCAGGTGGCGGCGTTCGCGATCACCCTGCTGCTCACGACCGCCGGGCTCTGGACCGCTATGCCCGACGAGCTCGTGACCACGAAGCCCGACTACCAGACGCGCGAGTGGCTTGCCGTCTCCATGCCCCTGTTGTTGATCACCGGCTTCAACATCGTCCTCAAGCAGACCGACATCATCATGGTCGGCTCCTTGCTGACCCGGGCCGACGCCGGCGTCTACGGCGCCGCGGCCCGGATCGCGATGCTCGTCCAGTTCGGAATCAACGCGGTGAACGCCGGTCTCGCGCCGTTGATCTCACAGCTCCACTCGCAGGAGCGGGCGCCGGAGCTGCAGCGGGTGGTGGCGCTCGGCGCTCGGCTGATATTCATCTTCACGGCGCTGGGTGGAGTGGCGGTGATGTTCGGTGCCGGGTCGATCCTGGCGATCTTCGGACCCGAGTTCGAGGCCGGCGCAACCGCACTGCGGGTCCTGATGTTCAGCCAGCTGGTCAACGCACTCGCCGGCCCGGTGGGGCTGCTGATGACCATGACCGGCAACCAGAAGGAGGCCGCGCGGGTGATCGGCGCCAGTGCGCTGATGAACGTCGTTCTCAACGTGGTGCTGATCCCGCTGTTCGGCATCGTCGGTGCGGCGATCGCGACCACAGCCTCCATGACCGCCTGGAATCTCACGCTGGTGGTCCTTGTCCGCCGGCGGCTGGGCATCAACTCGCTGGTCCAGTGGCGAGTGCGACCCAGGGGAGGAAACGAGTCTGACTGATCACAAGCCCGCCCGTGGGCTCCTACGCCAGGTGATGGTAGGGCTCAGCCGGGCCGCTATCCTCGCTCGCCGTCGCAGCGTCAAGCTGCGGCCGCACGTTCCGCCCTGGGCGATCTACTACCTGAACAAGTTCCGGTCTCACTGGAGCGGCGCGCGGTCGATCTACATGCCGGTGCGCGAACGCAGCTCGTTCGACAACCTGTTCCACTGCTGCGTGCAGAAAACCGGGAGCGTCTGGGTCAAGTCGGTGCTTACCGACCTGATGACCTACCGCTATGCGGGGCTCAGCCACTACCACTACCAGAGTCGGATGATGAAGGGTCGCGATCCTCGCAAGCTCACCGAGCGGACCTTCACCAAGCCGTTTCCGCGCGGCTCGATCGTCAGCCCCATGTACATGACCTACGGGAACTTCCGCGCGATTCCCAAGGCCGGCAGCTACCGGGCGTTCTTCGTCGCCCGCGATCCCCGCGACATCCTCGTCTCGTGGTACCACTCGGCGAAGCGCCTCCATCTCCTGCAGGGTGACCTGGTCACGATCCGGCCGATGCTCGAGCAGGCGTCCGTCTCAGAGGGTCTGGTGTTCTCGATCCGGCACCTGCAAGAGTTCGGGCTGTTCGAAGCGCTCGACTCCTGGGTCGACGCTCCCGCGGGTGATCCCAACGTCAAGCTGGTGCGCTACGAGGAGCTGATCGGCCCCGACCACCCGAGCGTCTTCCGCAGCTTGTTCGAGCACCTCGACATCCGCATGGAGGACAGCGCCTTCGCCTCACTGCTCGAGGCCTACAGCTTCGAGAGCGTGACGAGGCGCAAGAAGGGCGAGGAGTCGAACATCTCGCACCTGCGCAAGGCTCAGGCCGGGGACTGGAAGAACCACTTCGACGATCGGGTGACCGATGTATTCCGCGCGGTCACCGGCGATCTCGTCCAACGGCTCGGCTACGAGCCTCTTTAGCCATGCTCGCTCGGGCCCGCCTGCTGCTCTACTACCCCCTCGGGCTTGCCGGTCTGCGGCGGAGCGATGTGCTGCTGGCCTCGTTCCCCAAGTCGGGCAACACCTGGGTGCGGTTCTTTTTCTGCAATCTGGCCGGCGTGCTGGCAGGCCGTGAAGGGCCGGTGGGATTCGGCGAGCTCGATCGCGTGATGCCCGAGCTGGGGGTGAGCAACCTGCTGGCGCCGTGGTCGCTGGCGCCGGTGCCGCGCGTGGTCAAGACTCACAAGCGGCGCTGGTCGCTGTTCGGCGCGCGGCGCTCGATCCTGCTGACCCGAGATCCGCGCGACGTCATGACGTCGTTCTACCACTTCGAGAGCGGCAAGCGTCGACCGCGCATCGAGAGCAGCTTCTCTGAGTTCCTGCGCCATCCGCGATTCGGGCTGCCCGCCTGGTTCGAGCACACGGCGTCCTGGCTGGACTCGAACAACGTCTGGATCACCTACGAGGCGCTCAAGGAGGACGCGGTGGCGACCTTCTCCGAGCTCACCCGCTACCTGGAGCTCGACGTGCCCGAGCCGGCGGTGCGTGAGGCGGTCGCCCGATCGAGCTTCGAAACCGTGCGCGGGCTCGAAGAGACCAAGCGACACAAGCCGGAGAAGTACAAGAAGGGCTACCGGTTCACGCGCAGCGGCAAGCGCGGCGGCTGGAAAGAGCTTTTCAGCGACGAGGATCTCGAGTACTACCGCGAGCTCAAGGCGCGCTATTCGATCAGGGCCTACTGAGCCACCGGCCGCGCGGCCGGGTCGATCAGCGTCTTGCCCCGCATCGGCGGGAAGAAGGACTGCCAGTCGAAGTCGAAGTGCTCGAGAATCGTCGGCGCCACGTCGCGCAGGGTGCCGAACGCCTTCTGGTCGGTCTGCTGGATGTACTCGGCGGCGATCGGGATGTCGGTGATCATCCAGGCGTCGGGCGCGTTCGGGTGGCCGGTCGCGCCCTCGTTGAAGCCGTGGTCGCCCATTACGATGATGCGCGTATCTGCGGCGCCGATCTGGGCGAGGATCGTACCCAGCCAGACATCGGAGCGAATGAACTCGTTCTCGTACTCGATGCTGTTCTCGCCCATCGCGTGACCGTAGAAATCCGGGTCGGTGTGCATGAACAGCACGTAGGTGCGATTGCCAAAGGTCTGCAGGAACTGGAGCGCTTTGTCGCCGAGTAGATCGATGTAGATCTCGCCGTCCTCGTTGGGCTTCGCGAGCAGTTTGGTCTGGGCCTGCTTCGAGACGTTCTCGAACAGGCCGGCGGGTCGAGGATTGGTGGGATCATCCTGCGAGAGCAACCGCTTCGAGACCAGCCAGCAGATGCGCGCGGGTTGGCCCTTCAGGTGGCTGAAGATCGTGTGCTCGAACGGCAGCTTCTCGTACCAGTACTGCATCCCGACATAGAGCCCGGACGCCGCGTTGTAGCTGCGGTCGAGCTCGCCGCCGAAGTAGTCGTCGTAGTTGCGCAGGCCGAGAACGCCGGTCTGGTCGTAGGTCAGGCCGGTGAAGGCGTTGGTCCAGGCAGATCCGGTCTCGGTGCGGCCGATCGACTCGAGCGGCACGATCGACGCGCCGGCATCGAGCACCGACTGCAGATTGGGCAGCTTGCCCTCGCCCAGGAGGCGGTTGATGTTGACCAGCCCGGCGCCGTCCCAGCCCATGATGAAAAGGCTCTCGGCCGCGATGGCCCGTCCGGGAAGCACCGAAAGCAGTAGTAGAAGAAGAGTGACGGTAGCCCGTTTCATGTGTTCCCCTCGCTCCAGATCGCGGCAGCAGTGTGTCCGCATAGGATTGCCACGCCGTTGCCAGCGGGCTGAAATTCATAGAGAACAGCACTCTAGAGCAACGTCCAACCGGCAGGCAAGCTTATCGAGCATTTCAAAAATGGCGTCGCGGAGGATCCGGTCCCGTATAGTCGCGGCTCGTGAAAGAGAAGCACATCCGCATCCGCATCGAGCAGTGCCTGGCGCTCGCCAAGGCGTCTAACTGTCCGCGGCGCAAGTTCGGCGCTCTGCTGCTCGACCCGGAGCGCAACGTCACCCTGATGGACGGCTACAACGGCGGTCCGCGCGGTGGCGGCGAGCTGTGCGGCGGCGAGGTCTGCCTGCGCGACGACGGTGACATCCGATCCGGGACGCGCATGGAGATCGGCTGTCATCACGCCGAGATGAACGTCATCTGCAACTGTGCTGCGTCCGGTGTGCCGACCAAGGGCGGCTGGATCCTGGTCACTGGTGAGCCGTGCGTCCTGTGCGCCAAGTTGATCCATCACGCCGGCATCACCAAGGTGATCGTTGTCGGCGGCGGCTATGCCGGCGAGAACGGGGTCGATTATCTGCTCGCCCATGGCGTCGAGGTGGACAGCGTCGCCGGGCCCCAGGATGATCGACTCGTGACCATCACCTGAGCGCACCGCTCCAAACTAGTTCACCTTTACCCCGCCCGTACGGCTAGGATGCAAGTACATGAGTCCCGAGAACACAGACGTGGCCGAATGGCCGTTGCGGGCCGACGGTCGCCTCGAAGACTGGCCGCCGGCGCCTGCCGGCGAGCAGGAACTGTTCAACCGCCTGAGACGTCTGTGTGAGGAAGGGCTCGAGATCTCGGCGCGGATCGACGCCGGCAGGTCCGGCACCTGGCATTCCTTCGTGCCCGCCGACTACGAGAGCGTGCTGCGAGCGCTGATGGACATCCGCGGCCGCGGCGGGCGCTTTCTCGAGCTCGGCTCGGCAACCGGGGTGATCGCGATCATGGCCGATCTGCTGGGCTTTGACTCGTACGGTATCGAGATCGCGCCCGAGCTGGTGACCGAAGCGCGGAATCTGGCATCCCGGTTCGACTCTGACGCCAAGTTCGTCGCCGGCAGCTACATCCCCGGCGACTACAAGTTCGTCTCCGCGACCGGGGACACGAGGATGGGTGCGGTCGGCGTCGGCGAGGCGGCGTATGCCGACCTGCGCTTCGAGCTGGCCGACTTCGATTGGGTCTACGCCTACCCCTGGCCGGGCGAGGCGGAGATACTGGTCGACGTCATGAAGCAGCGCGGTGCGCCGGGCGCGCACCTGCTACTGCACGGCTACACCGGTGGCATCGAATTCACACCGGTGTCGTAGCTCACCCGGTCCGATCGATCACCCCTCGGGCTGCAGTCGAGCCCCTGCTATCCTGCCGGAAACTCGGTAGAGCTGGTAAACGGGATGACGGCGAGTCCCCTAAAAGGTGGTGTCCGGGACCTGGACGCCATCGGGAGAGAGCCGACCCAGGAGGTCTGATGCCCGCTGAGCAAGTCGATTCGACCCGCGAGAAGCTGAAGGTCCGTGCCGAAGGCGCGCTCCGCGCCTCGGGTGGCGACTCGCAGCAACTCCTCGAGCTGGCCCGTGAGCTGGAGCACGGGCACCTCGCCGATCTGGCGCAGCTCGTGCGCGACAAAGAGGTTCGTGAACGAGCCTGGGCGCAGCTCAAGAAGCAGGGCGGTGACGCGCCCCAGCTGTTCAAGCTCGCCATGGAGCTCAAGGGGCGCAACCTGTTCGGCGCGGCGCGGCGGGTGCTCGCGCGCGCCCGCCGGGTGGATGCGGACCAGGACCTGAAGCTGATCCAGCAGCACGCCCTGTGCACCTACAAGGACCCGAACGTGCCCGCGTACCGGGCGCTCGACGAGGCACTTCACATTCTCGCGCGGGACGCCGATCTGGCGCGCACGGAGGACCCGGAGACCCTCGGTCTGGCCGGCGCGATCTTCAAGCGCAAGTGGCGGACCGACGGCGACAAGCAGCATCTCGAGAGCTCGCTGGCGTACGACCTGCGGGGATACGAGGACGGCACCCCGAGCGAGCGCGGCTACACCGGGATCAACGCCGCCTTCGTGCTCGACCTATTGGCGCACACGGAGGACGAGCTCGCGCGGGGGACCACCGGCGGTCCGTCGCCGACCGCCGAGGGTCGTCGCGCCGAGGCCCGGAAGATTCGCGAACAGGTCGTCGAGCTGCTCGAGCCCACCGACGAGACCGCCTGGGGCGACGACGACACGAAGCTCAGTTGGTGGGACTGCGCGACCCTCGCTCAAGCGCACTTCGGCCTCGGGCCATTCGATGACGCCGGTGTGAGCACGGAGGCCAGCCACTACGGGCAGGCACAGGGCTGGATCTACTCAGGGGTCCTGACCCACCAGGAGAAGCTGCCGAAGTGGGAGTTCGAAACCACCGCTCGCCAGCTCGCGTCCCTGGCCCAGCTCCAGGTGGGCGACGATTTGGAGACGCCGGCCTGGGAGGTGATCCGCCAGCTGGTGGGTGACGACGCGGAAGCGCTGGTCGGCTCGGTCTTCCGGGGCAAGCTCGGCATCGGTCTCTCCGGTGGCGGCTTCCGGGCGTCGCTCTTTCACATCGGAGTGCTGGCGCGCTTCGCGGAGCTCGATCTGCTGCGGCACGTCGAGGTTCTCTCCTGCGTCTCGGGAGGCTCGATCCTCGGCGCCTACTACTACCTCAAGGTGCGCCAGCTCCTTCAGGACAAAGAGGACGGCCGGATCGATCGCGAGGACTACGTCCGGCTGGTCCAGGAGATGGCGAGCGACTTCCTGTCGAGCGTGCAACGAAACATGCGAACGCGCGTCGTCTCGAGCCTCTGGGCCAGTCTCAAGATGGCGGTCTCGAGCCGGTACTCGCGCTCGGATCGGCTCGGCGAGCTGTACGAGAAGCACATCTACTCGCTGCTCGGGGCGAAGCAGGCGCTGACCCTGGACGAGCTCGGAATCCTGCCGAGCGGCAAGAACACGTTTTCGCCTGCGGCGGATAACTGGCGCCGGCGCTCGAAGGTCCCCAACCTGGTGCTCAACGCCACCAGTCTCAACACCGGCCACAACTGGCAGTTCACGACCGCGCATATGGGCGAGTCGCCGTTCGCGGTCGACGACGAGATCGACGGCAACTGGCTGCTGCGGCGGCTGAGCTATCGCGACGCTCCGGCCGAGCTCCAGAAGATCCCGCTCGGTCAGGCGGTCGGCGCGTCGGCGTGCGTGCCGGGGCTGTTCGAGCCGATCGTGCTGCGCGATCTCTACCCCAAGGACCGCAAGCGGTTTCCGGACATCACCGTGCGGCTCGTCGACGGCGGCGTCCACGACAACCAGGGCGTCGTGAGCCTGATCGAGCAGGACTGCTCGGTCGTGGTGGTGAGCGACGCCAGCGGCCAGATGACCTCGGATCCCGACCCCGGCGGCGGCTTTCTCGGTCCGCTGCTGCGCACCAATAGCGTGCTCATGGAGCGCGTCCGCCAGTCCCAGTTCCAGGATCTCAAGGCGCGCCTCCGGGCGGGTTTGCTGAAGGGCCTGATGATCGTCCACATGAAGAAGGACTTCGACGTCGAGTCGGTCGACTGGCGCACGTGCGACGAGCCGCCCGAGGAGACCGATGCCCAGGTGAGCGACTTCCTGCCCTACGGCGTGCGCAAGGAGCTCCAGGCGATGCTCGCCGGGGTGCGCACCGATCTCGACTCTTTTTCCGAGATCGAGGGGCACGCGCTGATGGCGAGTGGCTACCTGATGGCCGCGAAGTACGCCCAGGACCTGGGCGACTTCGTAGATCCCGCGGCCGCGGCGGCGGAGCCGGCGAAGTGGGACTTCCTGCGGCTGGCGGCGCCGCTCTCCTACGATCCCGCCGTGAGTGGGGAGGGCTCGGAAGAGGAGGACGGCTACTCCTGGACCCGGGCGAACCTCGCTGTCGCCGCGAAGGGAGCCTTCCGCGCCTTCACTCTGATACCCAAGGGGTGGAAGGTCCTCGGCGCTATCGCCTTTGCGCTGCTGATCGTAGCGGTGCTCTCCGCTGCTCAGGTGAGTAGAGCCACGTGGATCACGGCGGCGCTGGTGGTTGTCGCGCTATTCGTCCTCGGCAAGCTGCGCGGGATTCTGAAGATGCTGCTCGGGATCGTCCTGAGCGTTCTCGGGGTCCTCGTTTCGCAGTTCCACCTGCACACTTTCGATCGCCTGTTCCTGAAGCTGGGCCGGCTCCCGGCTTCGCGGGCGTCCGGTTCGGAGAAACCATGATGGCCAAGTCTCGAAAACCCGCCGCCAACAAGAAGCCCGGCGACCGGCAGCTCACCTGCTTCGTCGTCATCGGCTTCGGCCGCAAGACCGACTACGCCAGCGGCCGGGTGCTGGATCTGGACAAGACGTACTCGCAGCTGATCCGCCCGGCGTTCGATCAGGTCGGCGTCAACGCCTTCCGCGCCATCGACGCCAACCTGACCGGCAGCATCGACTCGATCATGTACCGCTGGATCTACGAGGCGGACATCGTGGTCGCCGATCTATCGACCCTGAACGCCAACGTGTTCTACGAGCTTGGCGTTCGTCACGCCCAGAAGCCGAACACCACGATCATCATTGCCGAGTCGGTGTTGATGAGCAAAATCCCGTTTGATCTGAGCTCCTTCGTCATCCACCAGTACCACCATGGCGGCGACGAGATCTCCAAGGATGAGCAGGAGCGGTTCGTCGCCCATCTGGCTGCGGTTCACCAGGGGATCCTCGACTCGTGGCAACGGGCGAGGGAGAAGGATCCAGACGCCAAGATCGAAGGCGACAGTCCGGTGTTCACGTTCCTCGAGGACATGACCGGTCCCCTTTACCAGGGCAAGACCGCGCTCGTCCCGCCGCGCTACGTGCCGCCCGACGAGCGCGAGGAGCAGGAGCAGGAGGACGGGGAGTCCCTGCGCAGCATCATCGACATGGCCGAAGCAGCCAAGAAGCGCAACGACTTCCCGGAAGCGATTCGCCTGTTCCAGAAGGCTATCGACGCTGAGCTCGCCGCCAAGCCGAAGCCACCCGGCGACCAGGAAAAGAAGCCCGACATCTTCCTCGCGCAGCGCCTGGCCCTGGTCACCTACAAGAACGGCGAGACCAAGGACGCCGACGGCAACGTCGACAAGGAGACGGCGATCGCCGCCCTCGAGGAGGCCGAGCGGATCCTGGCCCGCTACTGCGCCCCTCGCATCTCGACGGACCCCGAGACCCTGGGCCTCTCCGGCGCGATCAACAAACGTCTGTTCGAGCTGACCGACGACCTCGAGTACCTCGAGCGCGCGATCGCGTTCTACGAGCGCGGCTTCTACGTCAAGCAGGACTACTACAACGGCATCAACGTCGCCTACATGCACACCCAGCGCGCCAACCTGCTCGACGACCGTTTCGACGCCATCGTCAGCTATGGTCACGCCAACTTGATCCGCAGGAAGGTCGCCGAGATCTGTACTGAGATCATGGAAGACGAGGCCGAGTTCCAGCGCCGCGGCGACCAGGAGTGGGTTCTGATGACCCTGGCCGAGTGCTACCAGGGCATGGGGATGACCGAGGACGAAGAGCGGCTCGGCCGCAGGATCAAAGCGGTGGCGAGCGAGTTCGGCATAGGCAGCTACTCCCGGCAAAAAGCGAAGCTGGCCGCGGCGATGGAGGAGTTCGAAGCCAAGGTGCGTCCCGGCGAGTTGGCCGGCGCGCCTGCCCTGCCCACAAAGAACGAGGCGCACGAGGCTCGCGCCGGGAGCACGACCGCGCGCCTGGTCGAGACCGGCGAGCGCGCGAAGGCCCTCGGCGGGAAGCCGATCCAGATCGATGCGGATCTCGCCGACAAACCGATCAAGTCGATCGAAGTCAAATGCAAGATCGAGTACGAGTAGGTGGGAATTGTCCGCGCCGGGAGGTCGTGTGGCGGGCCGGTCGTTTGACTGGCCACGACCCTGGATGTCACGATTCCGAGATGCTTCAGACAACGAGTCGGCGACGAACAGCAATCGCGCTCGCGATGGTCCTGGCCGGCATGCAGAGCTTGGCATGCGCAGGAGAGCCTGGCCCCGCGGAGAGCGCCGCAGGCGGTGCCACGCCGGAACCCACGGCAACCACGGACGGACAGCAGGCCGGGGGCAGTTCTCCCGAGGAGAGATCCGGCCTCGCCGGCAAGATGCAAGCCCTGATTGCCGGAACCGATGACGCGGCGGCAGCCAATATTGCCCTGATGACCTTCTACACAGACGGCCTCAGCGACTACGAGATCGACGAAGCCGGCGTCCTCGCCCTGGGCCGCGAGTACCTGGAAGCGGGCGACGACGCGCGTGCCGAGGTCGTGTTCTCGTTCCTTCAGATGGCGTCCTTCCAGGTCACCCGCGAAGTGAGCGCCGACATCTGGGCTGCGCATGGCGACCTCCGGCTGGCAAGGGGGGACACCTCGGGAGCCAAGAGCATGTATGACGTGGCCCTGGGCACAGACGCTGACCACGCCTACTCGAAGCAGCGGCTGGCGTCGCTCGCCGGTGGCCCGGCTCCGAAGAAGCCATCGTCCGCCGCCTCGAGCCCGCAGATTGCGCGGCGCGACGACCTGGCACGCTTCCGGTTCAAGTTCACCGAGGCTGGTGGCGGCGAGCGCACCCTCATGATCTCGGAGACCTGCAACACCAGCGGCGTTCTGAGGGCAGTAGCTCAATGGGAAAACTCGGCGCCGTGGGTGTTCACGAGCGTCTCGGACACGGTCTTCGAACAGGTCAACGCGCCGAAGGGGAAGAAGCCGGTGAAGCTCACCTTCGAGCTCGACCCCGGCACCGCCGCCGAGGCCGTGGTCGTGAGCGGTGGAGCGAAGGGCCGCTTCGAATGGGGTGGCTATCTACCCGATGGGTTCGAGCCTGAGATGGGCACCTGCGACTGACGACCGCGAATGGTCGGACTTCTCCAGGATCTCTTTCGCCATCAGGCGCACGCCGACGCCTCGATGCTCGAGGCCATCCAGCGGCATTCGGCGGCCGCGAGCGATCAGGAGCTGCGGGAGCGCCAGCATCACATCCTGGTGTCGCATCGCTACTGGATTCACATCTGCCAGGGGCTGCCGTTCCAGGTCGAAGCTGAGAGCGTCGTTCCCGAGGGGCTCGACGAGATCGTCCAGGGGTTCCAGGCAACGCGGGAGCTGGAACACGCTTGGCTCGATCAGCTCGAGGAGGCCGATCTCGAACGTGGCGTGGAGTCTCCATATTTCCCGGGCCGTCAGCTGACTCTCGCCCAGGTCCTTACCCAGGTGTGCTTGCACAGCCAAGGACACCGCTCCCAGTGTGCCATGCGACTCCGAGCGCTCGGGGGAGAGCCACCGGCGACGGATTACATTCTGTGGCTCGAGGGGCGGCCGGAGCCGGATTGGTGATGGCTCGAGTGTCGTCTAGCTGCCGCGCTGAGCGCGCTCGGCAGCGTTGCGGGGACGAGGCCGCAGGTCGTGTTCAGTAGATCCTTCGAATACCCGTCACCTGATCAAGCCCTTGATCGAAGCTGAGGATCTGCTCGATGGCGTGAGCTTCCATCACTGCGACGTGAAGAGCGTCCCGGGCGGACAGCTGGTGGTTCGCCAGGACCAGTTCCTTCGCCCGTGCCACCTGCTCGACCTCAACCGGGAAGACCTCGTCGACCAGATCGGCCAGGACGCGCCAGGCCGGTTCGATGGCGTCGCGACGTCGGATGGCGACGTATCGGTGGAGCAGCTCCTGAAAGACCTCGACGTCAGTCACCAGCCGCTCGCGCGCCTGGATGAACCGCTCCAGGAGGGCTCTCGCGCGAGCCTTGAGCGGATGCCCGGCGCCGACGACGTACATCGGCAGGCTCGAGTCGATGAAGATCAAGCCGGCGGGTCCCCGTAGCCGCTCGCGATCTCGGCCAGCATCTGCTCGATGTCGGGGCTGGGAAAACTGAGTTCGGCCGCCTGGGCAAGAGCGTCGAGTTTGCTGTTGACGGATGTCGTCGGTTCGTTGGCGCGGGACGCCCGGAGACTCTGCCGAACCCACTCGGCGACGGTCATTCGATGCCGTCGAGCGATGCGCTTGATCTCCTCGAGCTCGGTTTCTTCGAGGAGGACTTGGAGGCGCTTACTCATGCAATGAGTATAACGAACTTCTCTGGGTGAGTGCTTGGAGCTCAGTCGCCGTTCCTCCGGACCAGGATTCGAGATGCTCGCGCTATTGGAGACGCAGAAGCCGCTGGTTCTCTTGCGGAGGTGATTAGCGGGCCTGCGACTAGCGCATCAAGGACGACCAGGCCGGAGTCCGATGCACAGTCAGGGAACGTGTGAGTGAATCACTGCCTCGGGTTCGTCTATTGGGTGGGCTAGGCTTGTCCGGAACCAGAACCGAAGAGGAGGATGGCGATGGCAGGCAAGAACATCGTCCTGTGCTCAGATGGCACCGGCAACGAAGAACGTTTCTCTCGGTCGATCAGCACGGCCACGAGAACGGTTCCGATCTCCGAACGCCAGCGCAGGAGGACTCTGCCAATGGCGGACGATAGGCGACCGCCCAACGCCTTCATGTGGCGTGGTGAGCGTCAGCCGTTCTACCAACGCTGGTGGCTCAAGTTCAACACCGACGCCGGTGAGGCCCTGAGCCTCCAGGTGGGGATCAACAACCCTTGGGACAAGGACGGCGAATTGCACACCACGGGCTCGTTTATCTTCTTCGATCGCTATAGCTCAGTGGCGGAGAACAACCTCATGAGTATGCCGATGTGGGGGATCGACGAGTTTCATGCCGAGACCAACCGCTTCGAGGTCGAGTTGGCGGGTAGCACCTTCAACTCCCAGCAGTGGCAGGGAGCCATCTACGACGCCGAGCACGACAAGCACATTCGCTTCGACCTGAGGATCGACAGGCAGGCGCCGTTCCTGCTTGGCGACGTAGGATTGGATGGCATCGCTCAGACACGCCAGGCCAACACTCTCTGGCAGGCGCCGATGGCCGACTGTCGAGTGGGTGGCAGCATCGAGATCGACGACGAGAGGATCGAGTTCGAAGACGCACCCGGCTACCAGGACGTCTTCTGGGGTCGATCGATTCCGGATCGCTGGTTCTGGGCCAACTGCAGCCGATTCGACGAGGATCCGAGTGCGTGGTTCGTCTTCGGCGGCGGCGAGATCGAAGTGCTCGGCCGGAAGCTGCCGAGGTTCGTGAGTGACTCGTTCCCGGTGTTGGCCGCCCTCCATGTCGACGGGAAGACGTGCACCTTCAACAGCGTACTCAACCGGGCGAAGTTCTTCTTCGACAAAGGTGAGGTGCGGGTCGACGTCCGTCGGCTCTTTCGAGGCATCCGGCTCGTCTACACCTCCAAGGTGGGGCGTAAGGAGGTACGGCCCATGGACTGGCACTCGCCAGACGATCGGATCTTGGAATCGGGGATGCAGCTCGTCTGCCCGGCCAAGCTGGAGGTCTATCGCGGTGGGTTGTTCCGGAGCTGGAAACTCGAGAGGACGCTGACCACGTCGAACGCCGGAGCCATCTGCGGAGGGGCAAGGATGGACCGAGAGTCACCTCGAGATTCGGTTCTCAGAACGCTCTTCGTGCCGATCGGGCAGGCGCTGTTTGCCGGGTACTACGCGCTACGGGGACTGCTGCGGCTCGGGTGAGACCCGTTCTCGCTGCTCACGTAAACCCAACGACCGTTCGGCGCAACTGTGACCCAATCGACGTCGACCCCTGAAGGGCGTTCGTCTCTTGGACCGAGTCCCAGATCTGCCGACGACGTAGTCGTCGTCGCCTTTCCCGGCCGCAGGCATTTAGACTCTTTGGCGCGCCGGCAGGGACTCGAACCCCGAACCGCTAGATCCGAAGTCTAGTGCTCTATCCATTGAGCTACCGGCGCGAGTTCGGAAGGACGCTCAGTGTTTCACCAGCCGGCACCGGGGGCAAGAGGCGATCGGCAGGCCAGCTCGAATAGGGTGACATAGTCACCCAAGGACGCATTGAGCTACCTATTCGCGGGCCAGCCGGCCGCAACCAAGAGGAAATACCGTGAGCAAACTAAAGCTGGGCGTCATCGGGACGTCCAAGAAGGCCGACGAGCGTCGTGTGCCCATCCATCCCGACCATCTCCGGCGCCTGCCCGAGTCCGTGCGTCGCCGGTTGATTTTCGAAGAGGGCTATGGGGACCGGTTCGAGCTCACCGATGCGGAGATCGCCGAGCAGTCGGGCGGCATCGCCAGCCGTCACGAGCTCCTGGCCGAGTTGGGCGCGGTCATTCTGACCAAGCCGATGCTCGAGGATCTGGAGGAGCTCAAGGTGGGGGGCATCCTCTGGGGCTATCCCCACTGCGCCCAGCAGCGGCCGATCACCCAGGCGGCCATCGACCGCCGGCAAACGCTCATCGCCTTCGAGGACATGTTCGTATGGCGGCCCGACGGAACCATGGGACGACACACGTTCTACAAGAACAACGAAATGGCGGGCTATTGCGCAGTGCTGCATGCGCTGCAGCTCAAGGGCATCGACGGGCACTACGGCAACCAACGCAAGGTGATCATCTTCAGTTTCGGAGCGGTCAGCCGCGGAGCGATCTACGCGCTCAAGGCCCACGGTTTCCGAAATATCACGATCTGCATCCAGCGCCCCGACCACGAGGTGCGCGAGGAGGTCCTGGATTGCGACTATGTCCGGATCATGCCCGGCGGGGAGGGAGAGGCACGCATGCTGGAGGTGGAGCACGACGGCTCCACGCGTCCCTTGACCGATCTCATCAGCGAATCCGACATCATCATCAACGGGACGTTCCAGGACCCCAACAATCCCGTGATGTTCGTGACGGAGGCTGAAAAGAGCTGTTTGCGGCCGGGCTGCCTGATCATCGACGTGAGTTGCGATGAAGGCATGGGGTTCTATTTCGCCAAGCCCACGACGTTCAAGGAGCCCATGTTCAGGGTCGGGCGGGTCGACTACTACGCGGTCGACCATACGCCTTCGTATCTCTGGGAAAGCGCGTCGCGCTCCATCTCAGCGGCGCTGGTCGTTCACATCCCGGCGGTGGTGGCAGGCCGGGAGAGCTGGCAACAGAACGAGACGATTCGCAGGGCCATGAACATCGACGCCGGCGTCGTCGTGAAGCCCGACATTCTGTCGTTTCAGAACCGGCAGTCGGAGTATCCGCACGCCCCGTTGTGATCCTGCCGGTTCCTATCGGTAGGCCGAGCCGCGATCGGCGATGTCGAGTACCTGGACTGCCTGCGGCGTTCCTTCGACCCCGTCGGTGACTCGATAGACGATCCTCATCTGGCCGACTCGATGGGACCGTAGTCCCGCTAACGGACCGGCCAGTGGCTTGCCGATGCCGGGCTCCTTCGCCAGTCGGTCGAGAGCTGCGTCGAGACGTCGGAAGAGCGTTTGATTAGCACGCGCCAGGCGTTCGTAGCTCTTGCGCGCGTGGTTGGAGAGCCTAACCGGAGGCATCCGCGAGGGCTTGCCGGACGTCGTCGAGGGAGCTGCCGCCGCCGGCGCTCAGCTCGGCGCTCGCCTCGGAGAGCCGCTGGAGTTGGTCGGGAGTCGAGAGCATCTCGAGGCTCTCGAGCAGGCCGCTGAACTCCTCGGAGGAGAGCAGGATGGCTTCGGCTCGGCCGTGACGGGTGATGACGAAACGGTCGAACTGCTCGTGCGCTCGTTCGATGAGCTCCGAGAGCCGGGGACGCAAGTCGGTGAGGGAGATGGTTTCGGTGCCCATGAGGGAAACTTTACGTGATCGCGTCAAGTGCGGCAATGTCGGACCTCCTTGAAGGACGTTCAACCGGTTCAACCAGCTAAGACGCAGAACGGCCCTCGCCTCTGCCAGGGAGGCGACGCAGACCCCCTAGATCCCTTCGACCAGTTCCTTCAAACGCGCGAGATTCCCCCGGATCTCGGTGAGTTCCTGGTTCATCTCGTTGAGCCGGGTGCGCTCGCCGCGGACGAAGCGGGTGTAGGGGGTGACCGCTTCCTGGATGCGCTGGACGCTGCGCTCGGTCTCGCGCTCGAACTGGGCGGTGATGCCGGTCATGAGCTGTTCGCGGAGCTCGAGGATCTGTTTCTGGAGCTCGCTCTTGGCGCGTTTGCGGCGGGCGGGCAGGATGAAGAAGCCGAGGGCGGCGAGGGTGCCGGCGGCGAGCAGGCCGGTGAAGTCGGCGAGCTGGGTGGTCGCGAGCGCGGTGATGAGGGTTCCGAGGCCGATGGCGCCGACCTCGACGGCGGCGGTACCGGCGACGGCGGTGCGCACCGACTCGGCCATGCGGTCGGCTTCGGCGCTCTGGTCGTAACCCTGGACGGCGGTACGGGCGGAACGGCCGACGGTGTCGAGTAGCTGCTGCCGGTTGTATTCGAACTTGCCGACTTCGCCGGCGCCGCCCTCCGCGTGGGCGTTCTTCCGCGCGGTCAGACTGTCGCTCACACTCTGCCACTGGCTGAGCTCGGACTCGACCATCCAGTCGATGATCTCGTCGACCCGCGCTTCGATCTGCTTCGGCGTGTCGGCGATCACCTTGCGTTCGAAGTCGGCCTTGACGCGCGCCTTGTTGAGCAGGTCGAAGGCCCGGGCCAGGCGCAGGTTGTCGTCGAAGAACTCGAGCCCGCGGCTCTCGAGCTCGTGCAGCAGGTTGTCGACGTCGGTCAGGCGGAAGCGGAACTGGCCGCGCAGATCCTGGTGGTAGAGGGCGAGCTGCGCGTCGATCCGGTCGAGGGTCTCGAAGTCGCCCTCGAGCAGCTGGATCCGGCCGTCGGAGAGCGCGACGTGCTTGTCGGCGAGCTTGGTGGCGACGCCGAGCGGGTTGAGGAGCTTGAGCCGGATGCGCTCGCGCTCGTCGAGTGTCTCGACGAGATAGCTCTCGAGAGCTGGGAAGTGGCTGGCCGCGACCGCGCGCTCGTCGCCCTCGATCTTGGCGGCGAGTGCGCTCCTCGAAGACACCGAGAAGATCTCCGGCACGAAGCCGAGCAGCTGCTTGGCGTTGGTGCGAATGAACTCCTCGACCTGCTCGCGCTCCTCGGTGCTCGCCAGGAAGTCGACCTTGTTGACCACAACGACCAGCTTCTTGCCCCACTCGCGGATGCTTTCGATGAACGCCCGCTCGCTCTCGGTGAACGGCCGATCGGCCGAGGTGACGAACAGCACGAGATCGGAGCGCGGCACGAACTCGCGGGTGATCGCCTCGTGCTCCCGATCGAGGGCATTGGTGCCGGGGGTGTCGACGATCTGGAGGTGCCGCAATAGCTCGTTCGGCGCTCCCACCTCGAGGATGCCGTCGCGCCCGGGCTCGGATCTCCCGGCCTCGGCGTAGCGCAGCCGATGAATGCGCGAAGTGGTCGGAGTGACCCCCTCTTCGAGCAGCCGCTCGCCCAGGAGCGCATTGATGAACGTGCTCTTGCCCGAGTTGAACTCGCCGACGATCACCAGCAGGAAGAGCTCGTCGAGCTGGGCGATTGAGCGCTCGAGTGCCGCCAGGTCCGCCCGCTTGGCCTGGTACCGGGACAGCGCGCTCAGCAGGTCGCGCAGGCTCTGGCGCTCCTCTGCGAGGACCACCTCCTGCTGCCCGGAGAGGATTCGATCGGCCATGAAGAGCGCAAAGTTAGCACGGGGCATGTTGAACCGGACGGGTGGCCGTGCCAGAGTGGGCGGCTCGCATACGGAAGAGGAGATCCCCATTGAAAGGCATCATGAAACGAATCATCGCCCCCTTGATCCTGGTCGCTCTGACTGCCGGCCCGGCTCCTGCCGACGTCTACTACAAGACCCTCGCCAAGTCTGGTGGCGAGACGCCCAACCAGACGATGAACATGATCGCCGAGGGTTACGTCGACGATCTGAAAGCGCAGATCTACATCCGCGAGAGCGGCAACCCCACCATGAAAGAGGGGATGCAGATCTACACCGGCGACGGCGGCCAGACGATCTACCTGATCGATCCCGAGAACGAGACCGTCTCGGAGCTGGATCTCGCCGGGATGCTGAAGTTCGCGGGCGCGGTTCTCGACAGCATGGGTCCGCTGCTCAACTTCGAGATCTCGGAGCCTCAGGTGAAGGTCCTCTCCGAGGGCCCGGGCCCGACGGTGCTCGGCATGTCGACACGGCAGTACGAGATCGAATCGCACTACACGATGCTGATGAAGATCATCGGCATCAAGCGCAGTCAGGAGATCCACGAGGTCTCGACCATGGTCACGACCAAGGATCTGCCGGACACGGCGATCGGTGTCTGGCTGCGCAAGGACCCGCCGGAGACCGGCAACGCGGAGCTCGACAAGCTGGCCAATGGTGCCTGGTCGCGGATCGACCCCGACAGCGTAATGGTCAAGATGCGGACGGAGTCGACCGTCATCTCCAAAAAGGGCAAGGAGCAGCGTTCGTGGACGGAGTTCGAGCTGACCGAACTCGACCGGAGTGCCGGTGGCCCGCCGGGTGGATACGGCTACCCCGAGCACTACACGAAGACCGCCCTGATGCCGACGGCCGAGATGATGGGCCAGGAAGAGGGGGAGGAAGAGGAAGATAAGAAGGGGCGCTTCGGCGGGCTGTTCAAGAAGAAGGACGGTTGAGGCGTGGCCGGTTCGAGGACCGGGTCCTGAAGAAAGGCGAGTTGCTCGGGCGGTCTCAGGCTTTTCCGGGAAAGCTGGTCGATCTCTGGCTCGAGCGCGTGCTGATGCCGAACGGCGCCGAGGCCGAGCTCGAGGTGGTCCGACACATGGGCGCGTCGGCGGTGGTACCGCTCACCGCGGAGGGCGACGTGCTGCTCGTGCGTCAGTATCGACACGCGACCGGCGGGTGGTTGCTGGAAATCCCGGCCGGCACGCTCGAGGGCGGCGACGAAGAGCCGGAGACCTGCGCCCATCGCGAGTTGATCGAGGAGACCGGCTTCCGGGCGCGCCAGCTCGAGGCTCTCGGCTGGATCTGGACGACGCCGGGATTCACGGACGAGAAGATCTGGCTCTACCTGGCGACCGAGCTCGAGCAGAGCGAGCAGGCGCTGGAGTACGACGAGGTTCTGTCGGTCGAGCGACTGCCGCTCGAGCGGGCGGTGGCGATGGCTCAGGCGGGCGAGATCCGTGACGCGAAAACGATCTGCGGCCTGACGCGAGCCGTACATCATCTGAGAGCGTGACCGTGACATGGCAGACAGGAAAGGTGCGATTGCGCAGGATTTTGTCGGGACCTTCCCTCTTATCTGATGTGAAGAGAGAGCTCCTCGCGATTGCCCTTGTTGCGACCGCGACTACCGGCGTTGCAGCCGCTGCGCAGCCGATCGCTCTCGAGCAGATCGCGAGCGGCCTGTCGATGCCCCTCGGTGTCACCCACGCCGGCGACGGCAGCGGCCGCCTGTTCATTCTCGAGCAGGGGGGGCGGGTCCGGATCTTCGACGACGGCGAGATTCTGCCGACGCCTTTTCTCGATCTCTCCTCGCAGGTCTCGTGCTGCGGAGAGCGCGGCCTGCTCGGGCTCGCGTTCCATCCCCGCTACGAGCGCAACGGTCGCCTGTTCGTCAACTACACGAGCGGTGCGGGTGGTGCGACGGTGGTGTCCGAGCTCACGGTCTCGGCCGACCCGAACGTCGCCGACGCGTCGAGCGAGCGCGAGCTCTTGCGTTTCGCGCAGCCGTTCTCGAATCACAACGGCGGCCATCTCGCGTTCGGACCGGACGGCGACCTCTACATCGCCAGCGGTGACGGTGGTGACGGCGGCGATCCGCAGAACAACGGACAGGATCGAGACAGCCTGCTTGGCAAGCTCCTGCGGATCGATGTCGACACCGGGACCCCCTTCGCGATCCCGGGCGACAATCCGTTCGCCGCCGGCGGCGGTGCGCCGGAGATCTGGGCCTTCGGACTGCGCAACCCGTGGCGCTTCAGCTTCGACCGTCGGACCGGCGACCTCTATATCGGCGACGTCGGCCAGAACGCGGTCGAGGAGATCGACTTTCAACCCGCCTCGAGCAACGGCGGCGAGAACTACGGTTGGCGGCGGATGGAGGGCACACGCTGCTTCAATCCGTCCTCGGGCTGCGACGACGGCAGTCTGGTCCTGCCGATTCTCGAGTACAGCCACGTCGAGGGCTGCTCGGTGACCGCCGGCTACCGCTACCGGGGACCGGAGGTGGACGCGCTGCCACGCTTCTTCGTCTACGGAGATTTCTGCTCCGGCCGTATCTGGGGAGGGAAGGCCGACCAACTCGGCAACTGGCGCGCGCGCGAGCTAGCCGACACCGGGCTCGCGATCAGCTCGTTTGGCGAGGACGAAGAGGGCCACGTCTATGTGGTCGACTACGGCGGCGCCATCTACCGGCTGCGCGGCGTGCCGACGTTCGCCTCCGACTTCGAAAGTGGCGATACCTCGGATTGGTCGCAGCGCAAGGGCGGTCTCGAGGTGATCGCGCCAGGCCTCGCCCGCAGCGGCCACGCGCTCGAGGTGCCGGTCGACGGGACCGGCGCCAAGCGCTTCCTGCGCTCGCGCGAGCCCGATGGCGAGAGCACTTTCCACGCCGAGATGCGGATCAACCCCAACCGGGTCGACCTGGGAGGCGGTGAGGTCGAGTTCCTGCGGCTCGAGGGCTCGACCGACGGCGCGGTGCTGACGCTGCAGCAGGAGGGGCGCAAGTACTTCGTGCGGCTCTACGCAGTCGATGGCGACCAGCTGACGTTTCTTGGGCGGACCAAGGTGCCGCGCAGGCGCGCGAAATCGATCGCCGTCGACTATCAGGTCGAGCGCGGCTCGGGCGCCGACGGCGAGGCTCGACTACTCAAGAACGGCAAGGCGAAGGTGACCGGCAGCGGCCTGCGCAACCATGGGCTGTTCGTCGAGTCGGTCGCGATCGGGCTGCCTTCGGGCTCGGACGGAGCCGTCGGGGGCGCATTTCTGATCGACGACTACCGGTCCTCTCCCTAGAACGAGGCTGACCGGATCGGGTCGAGTCGAAGCGGTTGGGAGGGCCCGAGAGCCCTCCCAACCGGAAGAATCGTCTACGACTCGAGCGTCGCGTCGAGCGAGATCTCGACGCCGGCCAGAGCCTTGGACACCGGGCAGTTCTCCTTGGCGCCGGTGGCGTGCTGCTGGAAGGTGGCGTCGTCGATGTCGGCGACCTTGGCCACGGTCACCAGCTCGATGCGGGTGATCTGGAAGCCCTCACCGACCTTCTCGAGGTGCGCCTTGGCCTGGGTCGAGACGCTCTCGGGCGAGAAACCCGAGCGGCCGAGGCCGGCGGTGAGCGCCATCGAGAAGCAGCCGGCGTGCGCGGCCGCGATCAGCTCCTCGGGGTTGGTGCCGGGATCTTCCTGGAAGCGGGTGCCGAACGAGTACTTCCCTTCGTAGGCGCCGCTGCCCATTTTCATGGAGCCGGAGCCCCCCTTGAGGTCGCCCTCCCAGCGGGCGGATGCGTTGCGTACAGGCATGAATGTCTCTCCTATCGGGCCGAGGCGCCGGTCGGCGCGCTGGGCTATTCGTCGTTGAAGATCGCGACCCTGGGCTCGCCGTCGGCGAGCACGTGGCCGCGATACATGGCTTCGGTGTTGAAAACGAGCGCCGGCACGCCACCGCCGTCGAGCGCGATGATACCGCCAGCGCCCCCGGCTTCGGCCAGGACTCCGTGGACCACCTGATCGGCGGCCTCCTGGATGGTCGCCCCGCGGGCGTGGCGTGAGCAGATATCGAAGGCGACGGCGAAGCGGATGAAGTACTCGCCGTGGCCAGTGCCGGAAACGCCGCAGCCGGCGCTCGCGTAGGTGCCGGCGCCGATGATCGGGGAGTCGCCGATGCGCCCGTGACGCTTGTTGGTCATGCCGCCGGTGGAGGTGCCGGCAGCGACTCGGCCGTCGAGATCGAGGGCGACCGCGCCGACGGTTCCGAACGCGGCCGCCGCGCCGCCCGGCTGAGCCGCGCGCTCGCGCTCCTGGGCTCGTTGCAGCGACTCCCAGCGCGCCTCGGTCCAGAAGTACTTCGGGTCAACGATCTCCAGTCCTTCGGCCTCGGCGAACGCCTCGGCGCCGGCACCTGCCAGGAGCACGTGCTCGGTTCGCTCCATCACGGCGCGGGCGGCGGAGATCGGGTGACGCACGGTGGTCACCCCGGCGACCGCGCCGCCCAGGGTCGAGGCTCCGTCCATGATCGAGGCGTCGAGCTCGTTCTTGCCCTCGGCCGTGAACACGGCGCCGCGACCGGCGTTGAAGAGCGGATCGTCCTCCATGCGCCGAATCGTCGCCTCGACCACGTCGAGGCTGCTCGAGCCCGCGCGCAGCAGCTCGTAACCGGCCCGGAGGGTGGTCTCGAGCGCGTGGCGGTACTCGGCCTGCCGCTCTGGGCTGAGGGTTGAGCGTTGCATGCCGCCGGCGCCGCCGTGGATGACCAGGGCGACGGTGCCGGGAGCCTCGACCTCGGGGCCCCCCGCCGGGACTTCGCAGGCGATCAGCACGAGGCCGATCAGAACGATCGAGTGCGAAATGAGGCGAGCCATCGGGGCGTTGTTTATCACAGGCGACGGCTGGACGATCGCCCGCGGAGGCTAGATACTGAGGGCGAATGCCCGACGTCGGAGCCAAGCGAGCCGCCACCATCGTCGAGGCGCTTCAGTCCGACAAGGAGCTGGGTCCGCAGCTCAAGCACTCGCTCTATCTGCCGCCGGTTGCGCCGGAGTTCGCCGAGCTCGATCCGCCGCTGCCGGAGCTCTTGGCGGAGGGCCTCGCTCGCCGCGGCGTCGAGCGGCTCTGGCGGCATCAGGTCCAGGGGCTGACCGCGGTGCGCGCGGGGCGCAACGTCCTGGTGACCACTCCGACGGCCTCGGGTAAGTCACTCATCTTTCAGCTGCCGGTGCTGGAGCGCGCGCTCGCCGGCGAGCCGGGGCACGGCCTGTTTCTCTACCCGCTGAAGGCGCTGGGGCAGGACCAGCGGGCCAAGTTCAGCGGGCTGGTCGCCGCTTCGGGCCTCGACGGGCCCGGCTTCGGCTGCGAGATCTACGACGGCGACACGCCGCGGACGACGCGCGAGTTGATCAAGAAGGCACCACCGCGGGTGGTGATCTCGAATCCCGACATGCTGCACTTCGGACTGCTCGGCTACTGGCAGAGCTGGACGCCCTTTCTGCGCGATCTCCGTTGGATCGTGCTCGACGAGCTGCACACCTACCGGGGTATCTTCGGCAGCCATTTCCATCACGTCCTCGAGCGCCTGCTGCGGCTGTGCCGCAGTCAGGGATCGAATCCGGTGCTGATCGCGTCGTCGGCGACCGCCGCCAACGCCGGTGAGTTCGCGCGCGATCTCACCGGCCAGACGTTCGAGTGGATCTCCGAGTCCGGAGCGCCGCGCGAGGGGCGGCACTTCCTGCTGCTGCAGCCGGCGAGCAGTCCCTACACGCTGGCGCTGGATCTGCTGGTGCGCCTACTAAGAGCCGGGCTCAAGACCATCGTCTTCACCAAGGCGCGGCGCATCACGGAGCTGCTCTATCAGTGGCTCCGCCAGCAGGATCCGGAGCTCGCCCGCCGGGTCGGCTGCTACCGCTCGGGCTTCCTGGCCGAGGAGCGGCGGGAGATCGAGCGTCAGCTGTTCGAGGGTCGGCTCGACGGAGTGATCTCGACCTCGGCGCTCGAGATGGGGATCGACGTCGGCGGCCTCGACGCCTGCATTCTGGTGGGGTATCCGGGGAGCATCATGGCGACCTGGCAGAGGTCGGGTCGGGTCGGGCGCGAGGGGCGGGAGTCGGTCACCGCGCTGGTGGCGCTGCCCGACGCTCTCGACCAGTATCTGCTCGATCACCCCGACGAGTTCATGGGCCAGCCGTGCGAACAGTTGGTGGTCGACCCGCGCAACGAGCCGATCAGCCGCAGGCATCTGCTGTGCGCGGCGGCAGAGGATCCGCTGCGCAGGGATGCCGACCGGGCCTATCTCGAGGACCACGCGCCGGTGGTTGGCGAGCTGTTGCGCGAGAACCGGCTGGTCGAGGCCGCCGACGGTTCCGAGCTCTACTCCCGCGAGCGCCGGCCTCAACGTGGAGTCAGCCTGCGCGGAGCCGGCTCGAGCTCGACCATCATCGACAGCTCGAGCCATCGGGTGATCGGCACGGTCGATGGCGTGCGCGTGCTGCACGAGTGTCACCCGGGGGCGATCTATCTGCACCAGGGTCGGCAGTACCTGGTGCGCGAGCTCGATCTCGATGCCTCCAAGGTCCACGCCGAGCCGGTCAATGTCGACTACTTCACGACCCCGCTGACCGAGAAGGAGACCGAGATCCGCGAGCTCCTGGAGGAGCGCCAGGAGGGCCCGCTGGCGATGCGGCTGGGTCGGCTGCAGATCACCGAACGGGTGGTCGGCTATCAACGCAAGAAGATCCAGGGGCAGATCGTGCTGGATCAGCATTCGCTCGATCTGCCGCCGGTGCGCTACGAGACGGTCGGCCTCTGGTGGCTGGCGCCGCGGGCGATCGAGAAGACGCTCGAAGAGGCCGGTGAGGACTTCATGGGCTCACTGCACGCTTCAGAGCACGCGGCGATCTCCCTCTTCCCGCTCCATGCGCTGTGCGATCGCGGCGACATCGGCGGGATCTCGCTGCCGAGACATCACCAGACGCTGTGCGGCTGCGTGTTCATCTACGACGGCCATCCGGGGGGAGTCGGCATCACGGCGCGCGGCTACCGCGATCTGCCGCGACTGCTCGAGCGCGTGCTCGGGCTGCTCGAAGACTGCGGCTGCGAGATCGGCTGTCCGTCCTGTATCCAATCGCCCAAGTGCGGCAACGGCAACCGGCCGCTCGACAAGGCGGGCGCCGCGCATCTGCTGCGGATCCTGCTCGGCAAGGAGGAGGCGATCGAGGAGGTCTCGGCGCCCGAGATGGCCGCGATCGAGGCGCCCGTCGAGCCGGTGCTCGAGCCGCCGGCGCCGCGGCGGTTCGACGAGAGTGGGCTGGTGGGGATGCCTGAGATCGAGCCCCGCGCGCCGGTCGAGCCGAGGGTCGCGAGCCGTCTTCGCGACCGTGACAGCGAGCGTGCGTTCTGGGCCTATCTGGACGAGCCGGAGGCCCCGATTCTGCCGGTCGAGTCGCTGCCGACCGAGTCGCTGCCGAGCAAGTCGCTGCCGACCGAGTCGCCGCCGCCTCCGCCCGCAGCAGGCGTCCCGAAAGAGACCGTGCACGCCGAGTCGATCAAGCTGCCGGTGCGGCTCGCCCAGGTGCGGAACACGGTGCTGTTCGATCTCGAGACCAAACGATCCGCCTCCGAGGTCGGCGGCTGGGGCCGGGCATATCGCATGCTGGTCGCGATCGGCGTCGTCCTCCATCTGGAGGAGGGGCGTTTCGAGGTCTTCGACGAGGAGCGGGTGCCGGAGCTGATCGCCAGCCTCGAGGCGGCCGATCTGGTGATCGGTTTCAACATCAAGAGGTTCGACTACTCGGTGCTCAACGGCTACACCGGCATCGACTACGTCCGGCGGCTGCCGACTCTCGATCTGCTCGACGAGATCCACCGCCGCGCCGGCTTCCGCGTCGGCCTGGCGCATCTGGGCGAGGAGACCCTGGGGCACGGCAAGTCGGCGGACGGTCTGCAGAGCTTGCAGTGGGTGCGCGAGGGTCGGCTCGATCTGGTCGAGGACTACTGCCGCAAGGACGTCGAAGTGCTGCGGGATCTCTACCTGTTCGGGCGCCGGATGGGTTACCTGGTCTACCGGGATGGCGAGGGCCGGCGCGTCAAGGTGCCGGTCGACTGGTAGCGGCGCGAGCGGCGATCAGAGTGGCTGCGCCACGAGAGCGATGCGCTCGCGGGTCGAGACCACGACGCCGCCGGGAGGCTCGACGGTGACGGCGAACAGGTAGGGCTCGCCGATCGGGACCCGGGCATAGATCGGAACGATCACCTCGAGCGAATCGGCGCGTACGTCGAAGACGCCGCCGTCGACCGGATAGCGCTCGTCGCGGGTGCGGTCGAAGATCCAGAGTTGGTACTGGAAGTCGGTCGGATCGTTTGCTTCGAGTCCCGAAAAGCGCATGAACCCGGCCTGGCGGTCGTTGTTCCACACGACCTCGCCGGCCGCTCGGGTGGCCGTCACGTCCTCGGTGGCCGACCAGGTCAGCTGTTGGGTCCCCGGCTCTTCGAGGAGTGTTTCAAGGGTCGGGCCGGTGACCACGATCTCTGGCGGGGTGGCGCGGCGGGCCTGCTTCATCTGAGGCCACCAGCCGATCACCGCGAGCGCCAGGACCGCCGCCGCGGCCCACCAGCCCGAGGCTTTGAGCGAGCCGGCTCGCCCCCTGGGTGATCTCTGCCGGCCTGGATCGGACTCGGCGACGAACCGCCGGCCGGCCGCGATCAGCTTGCCCTCGAGCTCACGCTGCAGAGGCTCGGTCGGGCCGATCATCGCCAGGTGAAGGGCGGCGGCCGCGCGCTCGAAGTCCTCAGCCTCGACCTCCGGATAGCGGGCCATCAGCTCAGTCGCCTGCTGCGACTCGCTCCGGCTCCAACCCTCGGTCGACCGGAGGGCGAGCAACTCGTAGAGCTCTTCGCGTGGTTCGCTCATGCCGTGCCGGTGTCCGTTTGATTGTCGATCTCGGCCAGCCGGGTCCGCACCGAGTTGAGGCCGCGCCAGATGTGCGACTTGACGGTTCCGATCGGGATCTGCGTCGCGCTCGAGATCTCACTGTGGGACATGCCCTGATAGACGGAGAGCTCGATCACCTGACGCTGCTCGGGGCGGAGCCCCTGGAGCAGCTCCTTGGCGACCAGGGCCTCCGCCCCGAGCTGGGTGGCGAGGTGGCTGTTGTCGGCGGGATCCGGTCCATTCTCGGGCATGGCGACCAGCTGCGGCCTGCGGCCCGCCTTGCGCAGAGAGTCGATCAAGCGACGGCGAGCGATCATGGCGATGAAGGTCTTCTCGGAAGCCTTGGCGGCGTCGAATCGGCCGGCGTTCTTCCAGACCGACAGAAAGACCTCCTGGACCGCGTCCTCGGCGTCAGCCGCGGTGCGGGTGAGGTCACGAGCAATGCTCCACACGAGGCCACCGTACTCGTCGATACAGTCTTGGACGGCGGAGGAATCTCCGGCCGCGATCCGTCCCAAGATGGATGCCGCGGTACCCGCGGACTCGCTCTTCATCTCGGTTCATCTTAGAACGGACACCGCGGGGCCCGTAAACCCCGCGGTCGTTGCCGGATACCTACATCGGGAGCAGGACGCTGTCGATCACGTGGATCACGCCATTCGAGGCGTTGATGTCCGCCTTGACGACCGTGGCGTCGTTGACCATCACACCGCCGTCCGCCGCGGTGAACGTCAGACTGCCGCCCTGGAGTGTAGTCGCTCCGGGGGTCGAAACCACCGTGCCGCTCGGCAGGTTGCCGGGGATGACGTGGTAGGTGAGGATCGCGGTGAGCTGATCCTTGTTCTCGGGCTTGAGCAGGTTCTCCACGGTGCCTGCCGGTAGCTTGGCGAACGCCTCATCGGTGGGCGCGAAGACCGTGAACGGACCGTCGCCCTTGAGCGCGTCGACCAGGCCGGCAGCCTGGAGAGCCGCGGCGAGCGTAGTGAACGAGCCCGCGGCGACCGCGGTGTCGACGATGTCCGACTGTTCGACAGCCATGTGGCTGCCGGCGAAAGCGGTGGCGGCGATGAGGAGGATGGCAAGGGTGGTAGCGAAGGTCTTGTAGCGCTTCATTGTGTGAGTCTCCTGAGGTTCTGGGTTGTGTTGTCCCTTCGACGTGCCGCCGTCCACGGGTGCGCACCTGACGACGGTCTCGTCGGTTAGTTCGGCGGTCGCGCGCTTCCGGTTGCAAGCCGGCGCGGAGCGCCCGACCTAGCTGAAGTAGCCGAGGAAGTCGATCACCGGCCTGATCAGGTCGGCCAGTGACCGCGGCTCTCGCGCAAGATCGGACGGCTCGGCTTTGGGGCCGAAGTGGGCCTCGTGACGAGCGATCGTGCGCTGCTCGAGATCGGCCTCGAAGTTGGCTCGACGCGCGCCGCCGTTGCGCAGCCAGCGTAGGATCTGCGCGAGCTCACCGTGATCGAACCACACCCCGTGGCCACGGCAGGTGTCGACGATGACACCGCTCTTGCGGCCATAGTTGCGCCGATGCATCAGCGAACCGCAGCTCGGGCATGGACGGTAGAGGCGAGCCGAGTTGTCTATGCGCTGGAGTGGTAGATCGGTAGCTTCGTTACTTCCCGCACCGAGCGCCTCGACCGCGACGCGGACCTCGTCGGCGTCGGCGGCCAGGCGAGCGAAGAGATCCGCTCCCAGCCACATCCCTGCGCAGGCGCCGCATTCGAGCACTGTCATTCCACGGTCATCGATGCGGCGCGAGCGCAGCGTCACCTCGCCACCGCACGCCGGACAGTCGAGCTCGGTGCGATCGCCGGCCGTGGCCTGAGGGGCGATGCTGGTGCCACACGCGTGGCAGAAGCTCGCCCGGTCGCTGATTCGCGCCATGCAACCCGGACAGATCGTGTGGAGATCGCGCTCGTGCAGGGTGAATGACGAGTCGCAGAAGGAACAGGTGCCGGCGTTCGTGCCGCGCGGCGCGCCGCAAGACGAGCAGCGCACCACGGCCGCCTCGTGCGAGCGCGCCTCGGGGACGGTGATCAGCTCGCCGCACGAGCACCGGAGCTTGTCTCCGGTGGCCAGTGCCGAGGCGTCGTACTGCATCGAGCAGCCCGGGCAGGCGACCAGTTGGCGCAGCGAGTCGACCGTCACGACTCGAGCCTACGCAACTCGAGCGCTTCGGTCTGTGAAGCCTGTCGCCTGCTATCGTTGGCCGCCTCGGAGACTACGGTGAGCGTGCGATCGGCTCTGCTTCTGCTTCTCCTCGGCTTCGCGGTCGGAGCCTTCGTCTTCCTGCTGGTGCAGGGCGACATCCCGGGTCTGCCGAGTTCGCCGTTCGGTGGCGACTCGCAGCACCAGTCCCTGGCGGAGGAGGCGGCGTCCGCGGAGCGGAGGATCATCGCGCGCTATCCCAAGCTGCGGCCGCGGCGGTCCTCTGACTCGGACGAGCTCACCGTCCGGCTCGAGACACGGGACGTGCGCGACCTGGCGCTCGCCGGTCTGGCGCGAGACCCCGAGGGTAGGCGGGTGCTGGCTCTGGCGCGCGCCATCAACGTCGAGATTCACGATGGCGAGATCGGATTCGAGCTGGTGGTGAATCTCGGCGAGCTGCCGCGCGAGCTTCTGACCGACAAGGAACGCGAGACGATCGAGAAGGTCGAGACGTTTCTGCCGTTCCTCGGCGGTGACCTGCCGATCTCGGTTCACGGCCGGCCCGAGGCGAACCGGGGCAAGATCCGACTCGGCGGCCGACCGCGGGTCGAGGTGTCGATCCTCAAGCTGTCGATCGAAACCGTGAGCGAGCGGCTCGGCAAGTCGGTCGAAGAGCTTCAGGAGTCGCTCGAGGTCGAATGGCCCGGGTACCAGGTGCTCGACGTGATCGTCGAGGAAGGAGCGATCGAGATGGTGGTGCGAGCTGCCTGAGCTCAAGCGCGTCATTTCCCGCTGGGAGATCGTCAGCTATTCCCTCAACGACGTGATCGGCAGCGGTGTCTACCTGCTGCCGGCGGCGGCCGCGGCGCTGCTCGGGCCGGCCAGCCTGTGGGCGGTCGCGCTCGCCGGCCTGGCGGTACTACTGATCGTGCTCTGCTTCGCGGAGGCGTCGACGTACTTCGAGGAGGCGGGCAGCGGCTACCTGTACGCGCGCGCGGCGTTCGGCGACTTCGTCGGCTTCGAGGTCGGCTGGATGACCTGGCTGGCGCGCGTGGCTTCGGTTTCGTCGCTCTCCGCGGGCTTCGCCCAGGCGGTCTCGTACTGGTGGCCCGGAGCGCAGCAGGGCTCGGGGCGGGTGCTCACGGTGCTGTTGCCGCTGCTGCTGCTGACCGCGATCAACGTCGCGGGGGTCAAGGCGAGTATCCGTACCTCGGTCGTGCTGGTCGCGACCAAGGTGCTGCCGCTGCTGATCTTCGTCGCCGGCGGCATCTGGATGGTCTCGATCGAGACCGTGCGCGCGCAGACCGCCACCGAGTCGGGCGGCCTCACCGGAGCGGCGCTGCTGCTGCTCTACGCCTACGCCGGATTCGAGAACACGGCCGCCCCGGCCGGCGAGTTCCGGCGCCCGCGCCACGACATTCCGTTCGCCCTCCTAGCCCAGATCTCCCTCGTCACGGCGCTCTACGTGCTGGTCCAGTGGGTGGTGCTCGGAACTCTCCCCGAAGCCGGTGCGTCCTCCACGCCGTTGGCCGACGCCGCGCGCGGCTTCCTGGGCTCATGGGGCGGCTGGATGCTGACCGTGGGCGGGGCGGTCTCGATTCTGGGCACCAACCACAACACGGTCCTGGCGGGGCCGCGGTATCTCTTCGCCCTGGCCAGAGACGGCTACGGACCGAGCTTTCTGGCCCGGGTCCATCCGCGGTTCCAGACACCCGCGAACGCGATCCTGCTGCAATCGGCGATCGCGATTCCGCTGGCGTTGACCGGCAGCTTCTACGCTCTCGCCGCCCTGTCGGTGGTGGCGCGGCTGGTCACCTATCTCGGGACCGCCGCCGCGGTGCCGGTCCTGCGTCGCAAGCACGGCAGTCCGGAGGGGCACTTCAGAATGCCGGGCGGTCCGGCGATTCCGATCGCGGCGAGCTTGCTGGCCTTGATGTTCGCGGCCAGCGCTCAGGCCGAGAACCTCATTGCGGCCGCGGTGGCGCTGGCTGTCGGTGCGGTGCTCTACCGGTTCCGCCGACACTCGTCCGGTACGCCAGGATAGCGACCAGCGCCGCGGCGCCCCAGCTGATGGCCGAGTTGGGCGTCCACCAGAGAGAGGGGTCGAAACTGACCGGGACCAGCTGGGTCGTGACGATCACAAAACTGGTGGCGATCAGCGCCAGCAGTCCGACCCTGACGGCGATGAGTATGAGCGCGGCCGGGGCGACGAGGGTCCAGAGGTCGAGACCGCCCTGGGTCGCGGTGGAGAAGAGCATGACCACCGCCAGCGACGCGAGGACAGCGGGTAGGTCTCGGCGCATCAGAGCCCGAGCGACCACCAGGAGCGTCATGATTCCGAACGGCACGAGCAACCCCATGAAGTGGACCAGGTTGGCGACGACGAAGCGGGCGCCGAGCATTGGCCGCAGTCCGTGCGGAGGTCGCCAGTAGAGACTGAGCTCATCGGCGATCAGGGTGTCGTAGGTCACCGACACCGCGACCAGCGCACACCCCGTGAGTAGGCCGAGAAGAACGTCCCGACCGACCAGGGGATTGTTGATCTCACCGTTGAGAAGTCGCGCCCACGAGGTCAGCTGCCGCGGCCAGAACCGGCGCGCGAACGGCTCGATCGTCATGTAGAGCAGCCAGAAGACCGCGGCCAGCATCAGGGATTCGCCGAGCGCCGCGAAGGCGAACGTAAGCTCGCCGATGGCCAGGGTGTGCTTGGCCATCAGAACCCAGCTGGCGAAGCTCGAGCAGAAGACGAAGAGCGCCAGGCGGAGCGCGCCGCGGACGTCTCCCCTGCCCGAGCGCAGGTGCCGATACGCGAAGTAGGCGCCCAGGATCCAGAGCAGCCCGAACATGCTGAACGCCGCCACGAATTGGAAACGGCGTCCCTCGGTCACCGCTTCGCGCGTCTCACGGGCACGGGGCTCCGTCAGGCGCCACCAGGTGGTCGCGCCGCCTAGCGAGGCGGCGTCGATCCTGACGTCGAGCTCGCTCTGCCCTGGGTAGGTCCCGCGCCACGACCGTACCTGGTCGGCGTAGACGGGCGGGACCTCGGCCGGCGGGACCTGCTCGAAGTCCTGTCGATCCAGCCCAGCGGACTCGAAGTAGGTCGACCAGTCCGGCTCCGGCGCCGCGCCGGGATCCGGCAGATCGCGGGGGATCACCAACGACCGGAGCCGGCCGCGTCCGTCGAGCTGAATGCTGGCGACACCCGCCGAGTCGACGGGTGGGTCGTCCGGTCGGACTTGCCACGCCCATCTGTTCTTCGGTGCCAGCGGCCCGGTCGAGCTCCTGAACCAGAAGTTGTAGAAGGTCGGGCGGCGACCGGCGAGGGCTCGCCACTCGTCGAGTGGTCTCGAGAGCTCATTGCCGACGATACTGAATCCGTTGTGCTCGAAACCCCAGGCCGAGTCCCCTCCCTGCCACCCCTCCTGCTCGAGAGCCTCGCGCGCGCTGTGCGCCAGCACCTGGGGCTCGAGCGGTGGGTCGATCGCGCCCGCGAACCTCGACGACCCGAGGTGTACGGCGAGCGCCAGGAGAACCAGGACTCCGGCCAGGATCGCTGCAGCGACCGGCCGCG
>JAJCXP010000014.1 GCA_029263375.1 Acidobacteriota bacterium
CGAGCACTTCGCGCTCGCTGACCGAGGCCTCCATCAGAATGTTCTCGCCGCGGAATCCGGCTCGCTTGGACGCTCGCACCTTGCTGCGGACGTAGAGCTGCGACGCCGGGTTGTCGCCCACCAGCACTGTCGTCAGTCCCGGCGGCCGGCCGCCGGCCGCGACCATGCGCTCGGTCGCGGCCGCGGTCTCTGCTCGCATCTGCTTGGCGACCGCGCGCCCGTCGAGAATCTTCGTCATGCACGCCTTCCCGTGTAGAGGTTGACGATCCCGCCGCTCAGGTTCCGGCAGGCGACGTCGGTGAAGCCGGCCGCCTCCATCCGCTCGAGAAACACTTGCCGCTGGGGAAACTGCAGCACCGAGTCGGGCAGGTAGCTGTAGGCCGAGCCGCGCTTCGACAGCCGCCGGCCGATCCAGGGCAGCACGGTCCGGAAGTAGAAGAGATAGGGCGCCCGCAGCACGGGTGTCTCGGGCACCGTGAACTCCAGAAACGCCGTCTCGCCGCCGGGTCGGAGCACGCGGTGGATCTCGACCAGCGCCGCGTCGAGATCGGCGACGTTGCGCAGGCCGAACGCCACCGTCGCGGCTCCGAACAGCTGGTCGGCGAAGGGCAGGGTCATGGCGTCGCCGGCCAGACCGCGGGGGCGGCGCTCGTCGAGTCGCTGGTACTTCTTTTCCGCGAGAGCCAACATCGGGACGCAGAAATCTGCCGCCACGACCTCGGCGCCGCGCTTCCTGAGCGCCAGCGCCTGATCGCCCGTGCCGCAGCAGAGATCGAGCACCGGCGCCGGATCGGCGAGCGTCAGAGCCTCAGCGGCCTTGCGCCGCCAGACGATGTCGAGCGACGCGGACAGCACCCGGTTGAGCAGGTCGTAGCGCGGCGCGACCGCCCCGAACATGTCGCGGATCGTGCCGCTGCGCTTGTCGAGCTCGACCGCCGTCGCCATCCCCGGAGTGTATTCGCTGGCAGGCAAATGCACACGCACGCCGAAGGAGTAAACCTCCGTCCGTCTAACTCGCCGAACGGTGGCGGTGCGCGGTGCGAGGCGCGATGGGCGCGAAACCATCTGCGTCGAGGAGTGCCGGCCGCCTCGACCAACCTTCGAGAAAGAACGGAAGGGGAACTATGAGAGCAGCGGTGTGGGCCCTGGTAGCAATCGTGTTGTGCGGCGCGTCCGCGGGAGCTGTGGAGATCGACTTCGATCCGGGAACGTACGCCGGCAACTGGCAGATCACCGGCGTCACCGGTCTCGTCACCGGTGCGCAATCTATCGATCTGGCGCCTGCCACGTACCAGATCCGGGTAGCCGGCCTCGGGATCGCGGCGTTCGACTTCGACGTGGCGGCGAACGGTGACGTCACGTCTCAGAACGCTGCCGCCGCCAGTGGGGCGTCCGGGCTCCTGACCTTCAACACCACGGCGCTCCAGGTCGACCCTGCTGCCTTCGCCGGCGACTGGTGGCTGTTCGGCGTTCTCGGGATCGGTCCGGGCGCGCAGACGGTCGACGTCGTGCCGGGTCTGAATTATCAGATCCGGGTGGCGGGGTCCGGCCTCGGAGCGTTCGATCTCTCGGTGGCCGCCAACGGTGATGTGACTTCGCAGAATCCCGCGGCGGCGAGCGGCCTGGGGAACGTGCTGACCTTCAACACGTCGTCCGTCCAGGTCGACTCGGGAGCCTATGCCGGCGACTGGTGGCCGTTCGGAGTCCTCGGGATCATCGATGGTCCGCAGACCCTGACTCTGGTTCCCGGCGTGAGCTACCAGATCCGCGTCGCGGGGATCGGCCAGGCAGCGTTCAACTTCGACGTCGCGGCCAACGGCGACGTCACTTCGCAGAATCCTGCCGCCGCGACCGGCTCGGGAGCTCTCCTGAGCTTCGCGACCACGACGATCCAGGTAGACCCCGCGTCCTATGGCGGCGACTGGTGGCTGTTCGGAGTGCTCGGAATCACCTCGGGAGCCCAGGGCGCCACGGTGGTCCCCGGCCTGACCTACCAGATCCGGGTGGCCGGGATCGGTCTTGCCGCCTTCAACTTCGCCGTGGCCGCGAATGGCGACGTGAGCTCGCTGAACGCGGACGCCGCGAGCGGCTCGGCGAACGTCCTGACCTTCAATACCGCCGTGATTCAGATTGATCCCGACCTCTACGCGAGCGGCTGGTGGCTCTTTGGCGTGCTCGGCGTCACTTCGGGTGTGCAGAGCCCAACGGTCGTGCCCGGGTTGAGCTATCAGATTCGCGTGGCCGGGAGCGGCTTCGGCGCGTTCAACTTTGCGGTGGCCGGCAACGGCGATCTGATGTCGCTGAACAGCTCCGCCGCCAGCGGCTTCGGGAGCACCCTGACGTTCGGCAACGCGGCGATCCAGGTCGACCCCGGGGCGTACGGTGGGAGTTGGGAGATCCTGGGCGTCACCGGTGGCAACGTGGGCATTCAGTCCACGGTCGTGGTCCCTGGCGTCAGCTATCAGTTGAGCGCCGCCAGTCAGCTGCAGACATTCTCGGTCGCCGAGCCGTGTGCGGTCGATCCGACCAGCCCGGTGCTCGGAGGCTTCACGTTCGCGATCAGCTGCGGTCCACCCGACACCGACGGTGACGGTGTGCCGGACACCTCGGACAACTGTCCCTCGACGTCCAACCCGGATCAGCTGGATCAGGATCTGGATCTCGTCGGCGACGCGTGCGACCCCGATCTCGACGGCGACGGCTTCGACAACGGGCTCGACAACTGTCCCGACATCTCGAATTCCGGCCAGGAGGATCTCGATGGCGACGGCACCGGCGATGCTTGCGATACCGATATCGACGGCGACGCGGTTCCGGACGCGAGCGACAATTGCCCCCTGGTTCCCAACACGGACCAGGCCGATAGCGATCTGGATCTCGTGGGCGACGCCTGCGACGATGACGACGATAACGACGGCGTCGAAGACTCGATCGACAACTGCCCGCTCGACGCCAACGCCGATCAGGCCGACTTCGACGGCAATGGCGAGGGCGACGCCTGTGACGGCGACGTGGACGGCGACGGTGTCGGCAACGCCGACGACCTCTGCCCGATGTCGCCGACCGGAGCGGCGGTCAACGCCGACGGTTGCACCGGCGCTCAGTTCATCGCCTTGAGCTGCCAGCCGGAGAACTTCGCCAAGCACGGCCACTACGTTTCGTGCGTCGCGCACGCAGCGAATCAGGCTGTCGACGACGGGCTCATCAGGTCGAACGAGAAAGGGAAGTTCGTCAAAGAGGCGGCCAATTCGAAGTAGACTGGTCTTCAGGCTCGGTCCGGGGCCGGAGGGCCCGGGCCGAGCCGTTCCGAGCGGCGTGAAACGACGGTTGACATCGTCCCGGCCACTCCGTAACATCGGCATCCTTCGCTTGGCGAAGGGAGGCATCCCTTTGTCAATTCAGGAGACATTCTGAGAATGACGAGCACCTACACCCCGAAGCCCGCCGACATTGATCGGCGGTGGTACGTTATCGACGCCGAAGGCGCCACGTTTGGGCGCCTCTGCACCCAGGTGGCGCGGATCCTGACCGGCAAGAACAAGCCGATGTACGCGCCTCATATGGACACCGGCGACTTTGTCGTTGTGGTCAACGCTGAGAAGATCGTGCTGACCGGCAACAAGGAACTCGACAAGGTCTACTACCGGCACGGCGGGCAGCCGGGTGGCCTCAAGGCCGAGACCGCCGGCAACCTGCGCTCGCGGCGTCCCGATCGATTGATCGAGAAGGGTGTCTGGGGCATGTTGCCGAAGAACAAACTCGGCCGGCGCCAGTTGCGCAAGCTGAAGGTCTACAGAGGCCCGAAACATCAGCACGAGGCGCAGAAGCCCGAGCCGCTGGCTGTGGGCTAGGAGAGAAGTCTTGAGTGAAATCTTGAGCTACGGTACCGGTCGTCGGAAGACCGCCACGGCGCGCGTTTTCTTGAAGCCAGGCACGGGGGAGATCAACGTCAACGGTCGCTCCCTCGAGGGCTTTTTCCCGAGCGCTGTGTTGCGGATGGTCATCCGCCAGCCGCTCGTTCTGACCGAGACCGAGGAAAAGTACGATTTCTACGTCACCGTCGAGGGCGGTGGTTCCACCGGACAAGCCGGCGCCGTTCGGCACGGGATCTCTCGGGCGCTACTCGCGCAAGAGGCGGATCTGCGTGAGCGGCTCAAGGCGGGTGGATTCCTCACACGCGACCCGCGCAAGAAGGAACGGAAGAAGTACGGCCTCAAGGGCGCCCGCGCCCGATTCCAGTTCAGCAAGCGCTGATCGCGAAGGAGAACTCTTGTTGCAGGTCAACATGAAGGAACTGCTCGAGGCTGGGGTGCACTTCGGCCACCAGACTCGTCGGTGGAACCCGAAGATGAAGCCTTACATCTTCGGCAAGCGCAACGGCATCTACATCATCGATCTCCAGCGCTCGCTGGCACTGTTCAACGACGCGGTGGACTTCGTGCACGAGATGGGGCGTGCCGGGCAGCGCATCCTGTTCGTCGGCACCAAGCGCCAGGCGCGCGACGTGATCGCCCAGGAGGCGGAACGCTGCGGCCAGTTCCACATGACCCACCGTTGGCTCGGCGGTACGCTGACCAACTTCGTAACCATCCGCGCCTCGGTCGAGCGGCTCAAGGACATCGAGGCTCGGCTCGAGAACACCGAGCAGCCTATGATCAAGAAGGAACGGCTGCGCCTCGATCGCGACCGCGACAAGATGCACAAGAACCTGCACGGTATTCGTGACATGGATCGGCTGCCGGACGCCATGTTCGTAGTCGACCCCAAGCGCGAGTCCATCGCGGTCGCCGAGGCCAACAAGCTTCAGATTCCGGTGATCGGGATCGTCGACACGAACTGTGATCCCGAGATGATCGACTATGTGATCCCGGGCAACGACGACGCGATCCGGACGATCCGCCTGTTCACGTCGCGCGTGGCCGATTCCTACCTCGCCGGCACAGGCGCGCTGGGCCAGGAGATCATGGACGCGACGGCCGCGCTCGAAGCGCCCGCCGAGGCGGCGGCCGAGGCCGAAGCCGTCGATGCTGAACCGATCGAGGCCGAGCAGGCCGGAGCGGCCGAGCCCGCTGTCGAGTCTCCGGAACCTGCCGAGGCAGCCGCCGAGGAGCCGGTCGAGGAAGTTGCCAGCGACGACGCGGATACCGAGAACGAAGCAGCTGACACCGACGCCGGAGAAGACGACGACGACGCTCCGGTGAATTGACACCAGTCTCGACAGCGCGCGAGAGAAGGGTCAGTCGAACCGCCGTCCGCCGGTGGCGCTGGCCCTTTTTCTTGGGCGACTCGATGAGCTGAGGAGTACGAGATATGACGATTACCGCACAGAGGGTCAAGGAGCTCCGGGAATCGACCGGGGCGCCGATGATGAATTGCAAGCAGGCGCTCACCGAGAGTGGTGGCGACCAGGAGAAGGCGGTCGAGATCCTTCGCAAGAAGGGGCTTTCCGCCGCCGCCAAGAAGG
>JAJCXP010000015.1 GCA_029263375.1 Acidobacteriota bacterium
CATCCGCTGGCGATCACCTCGGTGGTCCAGAAGACCTTCGTGGACGGCGACCTCTACTTCGACCGGACCGTGGACCGCGAGCGTCAGGCGACGATCGACGCCCTCAAGGAACGGATCCAGGGTGACGATGAGGAGAGTGAAGAGGAGCCCGACGCGGCCGCCGATCCTGCCCAGGAGGGCGAATCCAAGCCACCACCGGATGTCGTCTGGCAGGACGAGATCTACAGCTGCAGGGAGATCGGCTCATGAAGCGGACGAACTCGACTCTGACTCAGACGACTCCGTGCCGGCGTCTCCGGCGCACCCTGGCTCTGACCGTCGCGCTGACGAGCTCGATGCTGGTCTTGCCGGTCCTGCCGGTCTCGCCGCTTCAGGCCGAGATCCTGGTGGTCCGAGGCGCCACCGTTCATCCGGTATCGGCTGAGCCGTTCGTCGGCTCGATCGTGATCGAAGACGGCACGATCATCGCCGTGGGCGCCGATGCCGCGGCGCCGTCGGCGGCGACGGTGATCGAAGCCGAAGGGCTGCACGTCTATCCCGGCATGATGGACGCCTTGAGCCAGGTCGGCCTGGTCGAGGTGAATGCCGTGGCTGCGACCGACGATCAGGCCGAGATGGGCACCTACAACCCCCACCTCGCCGCCACCACCGCGATTCACCCCGCCAGCGAGGTGATCCCGGTGACCCGCGCCAACGGCGTCACGCACGTCCTGGCGGCGCCGCAAACCGACAGCGGCGGCGTCATCCCGGGCCGGGCGGCGGTCATCCACCTGGACGGCTGGACCGTCGAAGAGATGCTCGAGGAATCGTCTCAGACGCTGGTCATCACCTGGCCGGGCGTGGTCACGCGGAGCTTCGACTTCTCCACCTTCAGCTTCAAGGAGAGCCCCTTCAAGGAGGCCGAGGAGACCGCCCAGAAGGCGCAGAACGAGCTGCGCGACTGGTTCGACGCGGCGCGCCACTACGCGCAGGCGACGGCCGGTGGAACCGTCCGCGCCGCACGCAATCTGAAGCTCGAGGCGCTCGGTCAGGCGCTCGCCGGAGACCGGCCGATCGTCGTGATCGCCGACGCGAAGCGCGACCTCGAAGACGCGATCGCATTCGCCGAGGAGCAGGAGATCGATCTGGTCCTGGCAGGCGGTCGGGATGCGTGGCAGATCAAGGAGACACTCGCCGAGAAGTCGATCCCGGTCATCCTGGGGATGACCCAGAGCCTGCCTCAGGACGACGACGATCCCTACGACCGGCCATACGGCAACCCCGGCGAGCTGGTGGCGGCAGGCGTCAAGATCGCCTTCGGCAGCGGCGCGGGCGGCGGCTTCGGCCCCGGTGGCCCGCACAACTCGCGACTGATCGCCTGGGAGAGCGCGACCGCGATCCCCTACGGCCTGGCGGCCGAGGACGCGCTCCGGGCGGTCACCCTATGGCCAGCGGAGATCCTGGGCGTCGCCGAGCGGCTGGGCTCGATCGAGCCCGGCAAGCGCGCCAACCTGATCGTCACCGATCGCAGCCCGTTGGAGCTCACCTTCGAGCTTCGCCACCTGATCATCGGCGGCGTCGAGGTCTCGACCGACAATCGGCACCTGGCGCTGTACGAGACGTATCGCGGGCGGTAGCGCGCCGCAGCCCGAGTGGCTCGGTCGCCAGAAAAACGGCGGCCCGGGCGTGGAATGGTTCGCCGCTTTCCGCGCCATCCGTCGGGATTTTCTTCGACACATCCGCACGTGTCGAAGCGCCACCGAGCGGACGCTCACCGAGAGCTCCCTAAACTACTCATTCCAAAAGCATTAACACTCTCCTCCCGGAAGAGGATCCAGCTCTTCGACCGCTCTTGGAAAGTCGGCACACGCCTTGCGATATGGGGCCGCGATGCTGAGTTTTATTCGATCGAACCGTGAGGAGAGTGTGCGATGAAACGAGTCTTTAGTTTGCTCGCGCTCCTGCTCCTGGTCGCGCCGATGATGGCGCAGGCCGGGCGAGCAGAGCGCCGGCAAAAACGTCTTGACCGCCTGCATGGGCAGGAGATCGTCAAGGCTTTGGTTTACTTCGACCAGAAGCCCTTGAGTCTTGACGACAGCCGCCTCGACGGCATGCGGGCACCGCGCTTCCGCCACTTCAAGCGGTTGCCGGTCCGCGCCGTAGAGGTCGAGCGGCGCAAGCTCGAGCGCATCCGCAAGATGCCTCGGGTGCGCATGGTGATCGAAGATCGGCCGATCCAGCTGATGTCGATCCCGTCGCGTGCGGCCGCCAACGCGCCCCAGTACGGCAGTCCCAACTACGTCTACAGCGGCACCGGGGTAGGCGTCGCGGTGATCGACTCCGGCGTCGAGGCGCACGGCGATCTGCCGCCGTTCAAGCAGTACAGCTTCCTGAACGGCAACTACCCGACGCTGAGCCTCCTTCCGGACGGTTCGCTCAACCCGATGGACACGTCGCACGAGACCCCGGTCGACGACTGGGGGCATGGTACCCACGTCGCCGGCATCGTCGTCGGTAGCGGCAGCGCGTCCAACGGCAACTACAAGGGCATCGCGACCGCGGCCGATCTGATCTCGCTGCGGGTGCTCGACGCCAACGGCTCGGGCGCCGCGTCCGACCTGGTTGCCGCTCTCGACTGGGTGCTCGAATACAAGGACGTGTTCAACATCAAGGTCGTCAACATGTCTCTCGGCATGGCGCCGCAGTCGTCTGCGGATCTCGACCCGCTCGTGCAGTCGGCCGAGGCTGTCTGGAACGCCGGCGTGGTCGTGGTCGCGGCGGCCGGCAACCTGGGGTGGAACGGCAACTTCACCATCCACAGCCCCGGCACCTCGCGCAGGGTGATCACGGTGGGTTCGCTCACCGACAACGGCACCGGCACGAACTTCGACGACGACTACGTCTCGACCTTCTCATCGCGCGGTCCGACCGGCTTCGATCTGTTCCTGAAGCCCGACCTGGTGGCGCCCGGCAACAAGATCGTCGCCGCGATCCCTGAGAGCGCAGGCCTGCGCACGATCCTCAGCGGGCGGGTGACCTCCTGCCTCCTGGGCCTGTTCTGCAACGACGACTATCTAGAGATGTCCGGCACCAGCATGGCGACTCCGATGGTCGCCGGCGCGGCCGCCCGGATGTTCGAGAAGGATCCGACCCTGACGCCGGACACGATCAAGGCCCGCCTGATGCGTTCGGCGCGCAAGTTCGCGAGTGACGCGGTCGCCACCGGCGCCGGCCTGCTCGACATCGAGGCCGCTCTCAACGAGACCGGCACGGTGGCTTCGGCGCTGTCGCCGCAGTTCATCACCAACGCCGACGGCTCGGTGACCCTCGAGGACACCGGCGACCTGTGGCTCGACACGAACTTCGACGCGACCGCGGTCTTCCCGACCGGGGCGCTCGGCGCCATGACGGGCGGCGGCATCGTCTACTCCGACGGCTTCGTCTGGTCCGACGGCTTCGTCTGGTCCGACGGTTTCATCTGGTCCGACGGCTTCATCTGGTCGGACGAGAAAACCCGCGCTGCCTCGATCATGGAGCAGCTGCCCGACGGTACGTTCATTCTCAAGGATGACTAGGTCGATGAGATACCGCAAAGACATCGACATGGCCCCCACTGAGATACCAGAGACCACGGAAATGCGACCCTTGAACACCAACCACGAGACCAAAGCCATCCGTCGCGCCCTGAACGCGGCCGCGCTGGCTCTGACAGCTCTCAGCCTGCTCGGCGCCACCGTGGTTTCGGCCACGCCGAAGCACGAGGCCGAGCACCTCTCCTGGGAGCAGGGACTGTCGCAGACGACCGTCTTCTCGATCTACCACGATCGCGAAGGGGCGGTCTGGTTCGGCACCGAGGACGGCCTGAACCGCTTCGACGGCCAGAGCTTCCGGGTCTACCGCTACGATCCCAAAGATCCGACCTCGCTGCCCGGCAACACGGTGCGCAGCCTTACCGAGGGCTCGGACGGACGCATCTGGATCGCCACCGAAGGCGGCGGCGTCGCGGCCTGGGACCCCCTCACCGACGCATTCACCAGCTATCGCCGCGACCCGCTCAAGGGCGTCGTCGGCCTGGCGAGCAACTACACCCGCTCGGTGCTGTTCGACGAAACTGGCTACGTCTGGGTGGCGACCCGCGATGCCGGCCTCGATCGGCTCGATCCGCTGACCGGTGTGGTCACCAACTTCCGCCACGACTCCCACGACGCCTCCTCGCTCGCCAGCGATCGCGTCTATTCGTTGCTTCAGACCGACGACGGTCGCCTCTTCGTGGGCACCAACGAGGGTCTGGACCTCTACGATGCCGCGAGTCAGAGCTTCGCGCACGTCGAGCTCGGCGACACGGCCAAGAACACCCGCGTTCGCGCCCTCCTCGAGGACTCGAAGGAGACTCTCTGGGTCGGCACCAAGGGCTCGGGCCTGTTCGGCTTCGACCTGGTCGACAACAGCGTGCAGCAGTACCGCCACGGCGACAGTGACACCGAGGCCGACTCCGACCGCAGCCTGAGCAGCAACAATATTCAGACCCTGCTCGAAGACGGCTTCGGCCAACTCTGGGTCGGCACCGCGGACGGTCTCAACCTCATGGACCGTTTGACCGGTGAGTTCGAGCACTACGGCAGCGTCGACATCAGCGCCACCGGCGGTAGCGGCTCCGTGACCTCACTCCATGCCGACGGCACCGGTGCGCTCTGGGTCGGTACCGAGCTCGGCGGGTTGATTCGCTGGGAGGGTCCGAAGGGTCACTTCAAGGATTCCCACGCCGAGATCAACGACATCGTCACCTCGTTCACCCAGGACGGCAAAGGTGCGCTCTACTTCGGCACCGTCGGCAAAGGCCTGGCACGCGTCAGCAAGCACGGCCGGATCGCCTACCTCAAGAACGATCCTGACGATCCCTACACACTCAGCGACGACCGGGTGATGTCTCTCTTCACCGACAGCAAGGGTCGCGTCTGGGTGGGCACCATGCAGGGCGGGCTCAACAAGCTCAACCCCAGCAAGCGGATCTTTCAGAGCTACCGCAACGACCCCGACGATCCGAACAGTCTGAGCGCCGACGGCGTGATGACCATCCACGAGGACGCCCAGGGCAATCTCTGGGTCGGCACCTTCGGTGGCGGTCTGAACGCTTTCGACCCGAAGACGAAGAAGTTCACCGCCTTCCGTCACGACCCCAACGAGCCGACCAGTCTCGGCAGCGATCGGGTGACGACGGTCCTCGGCACCGATTCCGGCCTACTCTGGGTCGGCACCGACGGCGGCGGCCTCAATCTCTTCGACCCGGCGACCGGCACCGCCCGGCGGTTCGAGCACGATCCGCTCAACCCGACCAGCCTGCCGGCCGACACGGTCTGCTCGCTGTTCGTCGACCGCTTCGGCACCCTCTGGGTCGGTACCCGGGGCGGCGGCCTCGCCAAGATGATCGGCGAGCCCTCCGAACTGACCGATCCGGTGTTCGTGAGCTACACCGAAGCCGACGGCCTGCCGAACTCGGTGGTCTACGCGATCCAGCCCGACTTCGATGGCAGCCTCTGGCTGAGCACGAATCACGGTCTGTCGCGGTTCGACCCGTCCGCCCTGACGTTCACCAACTTCGACGTCAACGACGGCCTGCAGGCGAACGAGTTCAACTTCGGCGCGTCCTACCGGACTGTGTCGGGCGAGCTCTACTTCGGCGGCATCAACGGCTACAATGCTCTCGCCCCCGCGGAAGCGGCGCACCCCTCCGGCAACCCAAGGTCCGAAGTTCGTTCCGAACGCAAGGCCAAGAGGGCTCTCCAGGCGACGTCAGAGCTGGCGTCGGGCAGCGTGGCCGCCGGCTTCTAGGCCGTCCGTCGCAATCCTCCAACTCCTCGAGCGGCGCCCTTCCGGGCGCCGCTCTTCTCTTTTGGAGTGGCGCCGACCCCGGGGCACCGTGCGCGGCTCGCCGGGGCGAGCGCAAGAAACGGGTTGCCCGCCCGAGGCGATTCGGTTATTATTCTGCGCACTGGAGGTTTCGCAGAATGTTCGACCCCATAGATACATCAATACTAAATATTCTTCAGGCAAATGCTCGTACTAGCAACGTAGAGATCGCCCGCCAGGTGGGAATGGCGCCTTCGGCGACCCTCGAACGGGTTCGCAAGCTCGAGGAACGGGGCACGATCCAGGGGTACGAGGCTCGGGTCGATCCCCAAGCCCTGGGGCTCGACCTGCTGGCCTTCGTCTCCGTGCGCTCGAGCGAGGTGCCCGGTTGCGCCACTACCGGCGCCGAGCTAGCGGCCATTCCCGAGGTCCTCGAGGTGCACCATGTGGCCGGCGACGACTGCTACCTGCTCAAGATGCGGGCCGCCAGTCCGGAAGCTCTGGGACGCGTCCTGCGCGAGCGCGTCGGCAGCATCTCGACCGTCACCGGTACGCGGTCGACCATCGTTCTGGGCACGATCAAGGAGATCGGCCGGCTACCGATCGGCACCGCCCACCACGAGAGGGTGGTGGCCGATGCCTGAGCGCCGCTGGCTGATCCCGCTCGCCTTTGCGGCGATCTACGTCATCTGGGGCTCGACCTACCTGGCGATCCGGTTCGCCATCGAGACCCTGCAGCCGTTCTTCATGGCGGGCGTGCGGTTCGTCGTAGCCGGTACGCTGCTCTACATCTGGGCGCGCGTGCGCGGCGAGGAGCGACCTAGCGCCGTCCAGTGGCGCGCCGCGGCGATCCTCGGCGGCCTGCTTCTGCTCGGCGGCAACGGGCTGGTCTCCTGGGCCGAGCTGCGGGTGGACTCGGGGCTGGCGGCGCTGTTGGTATCCACCGTGCCGTTGTTCGTGGTCCTGCTCGAATGGATTGGTCCGCGAGCGGTGCGTATCGGCCCACCGAAGCGACTGGTCGCTGCAGGGATCTTCGCCGGCCTCAGCGGCATCGTGATCCTGGTCGGACCCGGCGAACTGCTCGGCGAGCGCGTCGACCTGATCGGCGCCGGAGCCCTGGTGCTGGCTTCGCTGCTCTGGTCGTTCGGATCCACTCTGTCGCGCAAGCTGCCGCTGCCCTCCTCGCCGGCGCTCGGCACCGCGATGCAGATGCTCGCGGGTGGCAGCCTGCTGCTCCTGGTCAGCAGCCTGACCGGTGAGCTGGCTCGCGTCGACCTCGGCGCGGTCTCCCAGAAGTCCGCTCTGGCGCTCGCCTATCTGATCGTCTTCGGCGCCATCCTGGCGTACACCGCGTACGTCTTCCTGCTGCGCCACGTGGCGGTCGCCAAGGTCGCGACCTACGCCTACGTCAATCCAATTGTCGCGCTCCTACTCGGCTGGGGGATGGCAGGCGAGACCTTGAACGGACGGACACTGCTCGCCGGAGCGATCATCCTCGGCGCGGTGATCCTGATCACGACGCAGCGACGGGCCCCGAAGGCCCAGCCGTCGGAGGGGGAGCAGCTCGTGGCGAGCGCCGAGACGCGCGAGCCCGGCACGCTCTGCCCGGCAAACGAGAGCTAGCCTGCGCTAGTGGCCGGGAACGCGTCGCACGAGCCACAGCATCCAGAGCGCGACCAGGACCATCGGCGGTCCCTCGGTCCACGACCAGCTGGCCGGCATGCCGGCCCAGAAGTCGAGCACGGTCATGAACACGCCTCCGATCACCAGCACCCGGGTGATGAAGGTCAGGAGCGGCAGGTAGCGGCGTAGATCAAAGGAGATGTAGAGCAGCTGCGCGCCCAGAAAGGCGTAGAGCGCCGATAGCGATCGCGTCAGATACTCGGTGAGCGGCGAACGGTGCAGCGGCTCGAGCCCGAGGCCGTCGTTGATGCGCGCCATCGTGTCGGTAGGCAGGAAGATCGCCACCAGCGCAAAGAGCATCGCACCGCCGAGCAGGCGCAGGATCCAGATCAGGGTACGCTCGGCCGAGCTCATGCCCGGAGCATAGCGCGAGGTTGAACGCCGACGCGATCGTCAGTACCCTTCGGACGCCCTTGACCCTGCTCGCAATCCCAGGCCTGCTCCTGATTCTCGGCATCTGCTGGGCGCTCTCCTATCGCCGCCGCGAGGTACGGCTGAGGCCGGTGCTCTGGAGTCTTCTGCTCCAGCTGCTGCTCGGGCTCACCGTACTGCGCGACGACGGTTGGAGCTACGTCGGCATGTGCCTGTTCGGCCTGCTGGTGATCGCCTACATCGCCGATCGCGGGCGTCACCAGGTCGCGCTGGGAGTCGGTGGCATCGCGACCGTCCTGGTCGCGGCGCTGGCGTTGGGCGCGGCCCTGACACGGCTCTCCGAGGGCACACTGGCCTGGCTCACCGGGCTCCTGATCGCCTATCTTCTGTTGGCGCGTTGGGCGCCAAGGCAGGCGCGCGTGCGCAGCCTGGCGAGCGGGATTCTGGTGGTAGTCGGCATCACCTGGCTGTTCGCTGCCCGCCTGCCCGGCCGCGAACTCTTCGGCCGCATCGGGGTCGCCGTAACCGACACACTGACGTTGGCCGACTACGGCTCGCGCTTCCTGTTCGGCAACCTGGTCGACGATTCGCTCTACTTCCCCGGCGCCGACGCCGGCTGGCCCGGATTCGGATACCTGTTCGCGTTCAAGCTGCTGCCGGTGATCGTTTTCTTCGGCGGGCTGATGGGCGTTCTCTACCACCTGGGCGTGATGCAGAAGACGATCGAGGCGCTCAGCCGGTTCCTGCGCTGGACCGTGGGTACCAGCGGTGCCGAGACGCTCTGCTGCAGCGCCAACATTTTCATCGGCCAGACGGAGGCGCCGTTGCTGATCCGGCCCTACGTCGAGGAGACCACCGACTCGGAGCTGCTGACGCTGATGGTGGCGGGCTTCGCCACCATGTCGGGCGGTTCGATCGCCGCCTACGCGGCGATGGGCATCCCCGCCGATCACCTGATCGCCGCCTCGGTCATGTCGGCGCCCGCGGCACTGATGACCGCCAAGATCATCTATCCCGAGGTCCAGCGCCCTCAGACCTCCGGCGACGTCGAGCTGCCGCGGCTCGAGACCGGCGCCAACGTCATCGAAGCGGCCACCACCGGCATCAGCGACGGCCTGCGTCTGGCGGTCAACGTGGGCGCCATGCTGATCGGCTTCATCGCCCTGATCGCGGTCGTCGACACGGCGCTCAACGCCCTCGATGCCTGGATCGACGGTAGCCTCCTCGGCGGCGCTCCGATCATCTACGCCGCCAGCGGCATGTCGCCGGCGATCTCGGAGTTCGAAGGCGTCGTCCCGGGCTCGCTCCAGGCGCTCTTCGGATGGATCCTGCAGCCGATCGCGCTGCTATTGGGCGTTCCGGCGGGCGAGGCGCCGATCGTCGGCAGCCTGATCGGCCTCAAGCTGTCGCTCAACGAATTCGTCGCCTACTCGGTGCTACGCCAGTACGTCGTCGACGGTGCGCTCTCCGAGCGCTCGGTCGCCCTGGCCACCTACGCCCTCTGCGGCTTCGCCAACTTTGCCTCGATCGGCATCCAGATCGGCGGCTTCAGCGCGCTCGCGCCCAGCCGGCGCCGCGATCTGAGCCGGTTCAGCATGCGCGCCATGCTCGGCGGAGCCCTCGCCTCGCTCGCCACCGCGGTGGTAGCGAGTCTGTTCCTGTAGCTCGAGTGGAGAGCGGATGACCCGACTCGTAGTGATCGGCGGCGCCTCGCTCGATCTCCTGCACTTCGCGGGGCGGACCGAGACCTCGGCCGGCGGCGCCGGGCTCTACACCGCCCTCGCCGCCCATCGCGCCGGCGCCCGGGTCACGATGGTCGGTCCGCGCCCCGATCCGGTGCCTCCGGAGCTCGCCGAGCCGATGCGGCGGCTCGACTGGCGCGGACCGATCGTGCCGCCTGAGGAGCTGCCCTCCTTCGAGATCGAGCACCTCTCCGAGGGCGCCACTGAGATGCTTGATCTCCACTGGCGGGCCGAGGGAGACCTGAGCGTGGCTGGGCTACCAGCCGACCTGCCGGACGGGCTGGTCTACTGCATAGCGCTCGCCGACCCGGCGCGCCAGGTCGAGTTCCTCGAGCACTTCAAGAGCCTCGGACGGCGCATCGCGACCGGCACGTTCACCAACGCCATCGAGATCGACCGTGCGGCGGTGCTGGCGGCGATCGAGCTCACCGACATCTTCTTCTGCAACCAGCGCGAAGCGATCGAGATCTTCGGCTCGCTCGAGGCGGCACACACGGCGAGCGGCAGGCTCCTGTTCGTCACCCGCGGTCGGCTTGGAGTGCGTGTCCTTCAGGGCGACCACGCGACCGACCTGCCTGCGTCGGCGGTCTGCGAGCTCGATCCGACCGGCGCCGGCGACACCTTCTGTGGCACGACGCTCGCCTGGCTGGAGCGCGGTCTGCATCCGGTGCTCGCGGCCGAGCGAGGGGTCGCCGCGGCCTCCGACATGGTGACCGGGGTCGGCCCCGAGAGGCTGCTGGAGGCTCCGGTGCCTCCGGTGCGATCGGGTACCCGGGTGCGGCTCGACGCCGCTCGCATCGCCGATGTCGCGGCCGTGCTCGCCACCGCGGGCGAGGTCGAGCCGTTCGAATTCCTCGGGGGCCACTTTCCCGAAGCAGGCGACCCGGCCGCCCTCGACCTGTTCTTCGCCTCGACGCTGCAACAGTTCGGTTTCTGGATCGACGACGGCGACCGCTACGTCAGGCCGGTGATCGCCCGGCTCGGCGGCGTGCCGCTCAAGGGCAGCGACTACCTCGCGGCCTGCTACCGACGCTGGCTCGAGCAGGCGCCGGAGGAGCTCACACCGCGCGGCCAGGCCGACTTGACGCATCGACGCCTGCACCGCCGCCTGGCCGACGATGACGGCGATTGCCCGCTGCCTGACCTCGAGCAACGCCTGGCGCTCGCGAGGCGCTACGGCCGGGACCTGATCGCCCTCGATCTCGCCCCCGCGACGCTGGTCGAACGGGCCAACGCCGGCGCTCGACCGCTCGAGGAGCTGCTGCGGAGCCTCGACCGGGTCGGCGGCTACCAGGAGGACCCGCTGCGCAAGAAGTCGGCGCTACTGGCGATCATCCTGAGGCAGCGGCCGGAAGCGTTCCTACGCCAGGCGGAGCAGGACGACGCGCCGCCGATCGTCGACTACCACGTACAGCGAAGCTGCCTGCGCATGGGGCTGGTCCGAATCCCGGATCCGACCCTCACCGGTAGGCTCGAGCGTCGCGAGCTGCTGACCGGGGCCGAAGAGAGCGAGATCCGCCGCGCCTGCTTCGAGGCGGTGGATGCGCTCCAGGTCGCCAGCGGTCGATCGATGGGCGCCGTCGACTGGTTCCTGTTTCAGAATCGCAGCCGCTGCCCCGAGATGACCGAGCCCGAGTGTGCGAGCTGTGCTGTGGACCGGGTCTGCGCGCATGCCAAGGAGCTCTTCCAGCCGGTGTTGCGCACAACGTTCTACTAGGCCGAGGTCACCTTATACTTCGCGCACCCATGAAGCTCAGTCACGCCCTCAGGTCCCTGTTGCCCGCCCTCTGCCTGGCCGCCGCGGCGCACGCCGCCGAACCGAAACCCACGGAGCTGCTCGCCGAGCTGATCGAAGCGGCCGGAGAGGTCGAGACTCCGACCCAGAGCGCGGCCGAGATCGATGCCGCTGCGGCAAGTTACCGTGATCTGCTCGACCGACTCGAGACTCTCGACCGCTCCGACCTCTCGGCCGACGACGAGATCGACGCCGGGCTGCTCGAAGCGCACGCCAGAACCCAGCTGTTCGAGATCGAGACCCTCGAGCTCCACCGGGTGGTCCCGATTCGCTACCTCGCCCTGTTCACGACCAGTGGGCTCTTCCTGCGACCTTGCGGCGCCTCGGTTCGCGACATTGACAAGGCGGTCGAAGAGCTCGAGCGGCTGCCCGAGGTGCTCGCCAACGGCCGGTCGAACCTGACCGCGCCGGCTCGGGTCTGGACCGAGAACGCGCTCTACACCGCCTACTACGCGAAGCTGCTGCTGCGCGACGACGTGCCGTCGCTCTGTACCGACAGCTCCGAAGCCCATGCCCGGCTGCAGACCGCCGCCGGGCCGGCGCTCGATGCACTGGTGGAGTTCGAGCGCTGGCTCGAGACCGAGCTGCTGCCGCGCTCGACCCGGTCACCGGCCTGGAGCGTCGAGCAGATCGACTTCTATCAGCTCGAGCACGAGGGGCTCGAGGGCTACGGCTCGCGCGAGATGCTGCGCATCGCCGTCGAGGAGGAGGCGCAGCTGCTCGCCGAGATGGCGGAACTCGCCCGACGCATCCACCCGAGCGGCGATCTCGCGACAGTCTGGAACCTGATGAAGGACGAGGCGCCACCGTGGGAAGAAGTCCCGCCGATGGCGAGCCGCTACGTCGAGATGGCTCGCGACTGGCTGATCGGCCCGGGCAGCCACGTGGTGACGATCCCGGAGGAGTTCGACTACGGCGTCGAGATCAGCTCGCCGATGGCCCGGCGCATCCTGTCGTTCGGCGGCGCCTCCTACGGCCCTACGGTGGCCGGCCGAATCTCCGGCTACTACGTCCTGACACCACTCGAGGAGCGGCTCACCGACGCGCAGAAGACCAGCCGGATCCGCTCCTACAATCCGTACTGGACGCACGTCATCTCCTACCACGAGTGGCTCGGCCACAACGCGCAGCGCGCCTACGCCAACGAGTACGTCTCGAGGCCGATGCGTCGGCTGTTCCGCAGCAGCTACCTGAGCCAGGCGTGGTCCTTCTATCTGGAGAAGCTGCTCGAGGACGAGGGCTACTACGACGTCCTACCTCACCTCGAGGCGCTCAAGACGAGCATGGCTCGCCTGCAGATGCGCATGTGGCGGGTCCAGCGCATCATCACCAAGATCCGCATGGCGCTCGGCGAAATGAGCTTCGACCAGGCGGTCGAAGCCTACGTCGAGAAGATCGGCATGGAACACTCCAACGCTTTCATCGAGGTCCAGCGCGACTCGCAGAGCCCGTCGCCACCGGGACGCGAGATCATCGGCGAGCGGGTGATTCTCGAGCTGCGCGAGGCCTACCGGCGGCGGATGGGCAGCCACTACGAGCTGCGTCACTTCCACAAGGCGCTGTTGCGCTACGGCGAGCTGCCGCTGCCGACGGTGCGACAGTTGATGCTCGGCGACTGACATAAGCTACGCTCACCGGCATGTTCCAAGGACTCCTCGGAGAGCTGACCATGAAGACTCGCGTCGTCGCTGGCATCGCGCTTTTCATCATCTTGACCTCGAGCGTGACCGCGATCGCCCGGGCCGACGACGTCACCGTGCTGCGTGCCGCCGGCTACCTGAACGTGGTCGACGGCACGATCGTGCGGCCCGCGACGCTGGTGATCCAGGGCGACCGGATCAGAGCCGTCCACTCCGGCGCCGGCACCACGGCTCCCGCCGGAGCCACCGAGATCGATCTTGCCGACCTGATCCTCGCGCCCGGCCTGATCGACGTCCACACCCACCTCACCTACGAGATCTCGGGCGATTGGACGAATCGCTTCGTGCGCGAGACCGAGGCCGATGCGGCGTTGCGCGGGGCCAAGAACGCCCGGCGCACCCTGCTGGCCGGCTTCACCACCATCCGCGAGCTCGGCGCCTTCGCCGGTGGCGCCGACGTGGCGCTCATGCACGCCATCGAGCGCGGCGACATCATCGGTCCGAGGATCATCCCGGCGCGCCAGTCGATATCGATCACCGGCGGCCACTGCGACACGACCGGCTTCGCGCCCGGCGTGCTCGAGGGTCGACCCGAGGATGGTACCGCCGACGGCGTCGACGAAGTGCTCAAGGCGGTGCGCTATCAGATCAAGCACGGCGCCAAAGTGATCAAGATCTGCGCCACGGCCGGCGTGCTGTCGTTCGAGGGCCCGGTCGGCGCCCCCCAGTATTCGATGGCCGAGCTCGAGGCCGCGGTCGCGGAGGCGCACCGCCACGGCGTGAAGATCGCGGCCCACGCCCACGGCACCGAAGGCATCAAGATGGCAATCCGGGCAGGCATCGATTCGGTGGAGCACGGCTCGCTGCTCGATGACGAGGCGATCGAGCTCCTGCTCGAGTACGACACCTACCTGGTAACCAACATCTACCCGCCGGGCGTCTTCAACTACGACGCCCTGCCGCCGCTCTTGCGCGCCAAAGCCGAGTACGTCTTCCCGAGGCGCGAGGAGTCGTTCCGGCGCGCGGTCGCAGCGGGCGTCAAGATGGCCTACGGCACCGACGCCGGCGTCTACGAGCACGGGCTCAACGCCCAGCAGCTGGCGGTGCGCGTCGGCCTCGGCATGGCGCCGGCCGATGCGATCCGCAGCGCCACGACCGGTGCCGCCGACCTGCTCGGGGTCGAGGATCGCGGTCGGATCGCGGCCGGTCTGCTGGCCGACCTGATCGCCGTTGCCGGCGACCCGCTCGCCGACGTCAAAGCGTTCGAGGATGTCCGCTTCGTGATGAAGGGCGGCGAGATCCACCTCCGACCCTGAGCCTCGAGATGACGAAAGGCGTGCGGCTGGCGATCGTCCTGGGCCTCCTGGCAACAGGCGTCGCCGACGCCCGCACACTCCACTGGCGCGCGCTCGAGGTCGATGCGCGGCTGGACGCCGCGGGCGTGCTGCACGTACTCGAGAGCCAGATGATGGTCTTCAGCGGCAACTGGAACGGCGGCGAGCGGGTGTTCCGGGTCGAGCCCGGCCAGCAACTTCGGTTCCACGGCATGCGTCGCGTCGATCCCGAGTCGGGCACCGCCATCGAGATGAGCCGCGGCAGCCTGGAAACCGTCGACAACTACGATTGGAGTGGGCGACACACGCTGCGCTGGCGCAGCCGCCGGCCATCGGATCCGGAGTTCGCCGAGACGGCGCTCCTCTACGAGCTCGACTACTCGCTGACCGGCGTGGTCAACGAGCGCGACGGCGTCTACTGGCTCGCGCACGACTTCGCGTTCGCCGACCGCGAGGGGGTCATCGAGAGCTTCCGCCTCCGACTCGAGATTGACGACGCCTGGTCGGCAATGCCGGCCGCGGGCACCGAGCGCGGCCCGGGAGATCGCTCGAACACGGTCACGGTCGTGCGCGGCGAAATCGCCCCGGGCTCCTCGGTCATCCTCGACATCGGGCTGCTGCGGTTGGCGCCGACGGCACCGAGCTCGGTGCGCGCCCGACTCTCGACCCAAGCACGGTTCGGCGTTGCCATCGCCCTGCTCGCCGCGGTCGCCCTCCTCCTGGCCCGCTTCCTCACCCACGAGCGCAAGCAGGGCCGGTTTCGACGCGCCAAGCTGCCGAGCACGCTGACGCCCGACTGGTTCGAGCGGCACCTGGCGACCATGCCGCCCGAAGTGGTCGGCGCGGTCTGGGACCATCGCATCGGAGCACCCGAGGTCGCCGCGGTCCTGGCCCGACTGGTATCGGAAGGACGCCTCGGCAGCTCGGTGCGCATCGAGGGGCGCTGGTTCAAGAAACGAATCCTCGAGCTCGAGCTGCGATGCCGGCGCGAGGAGCTCGCAGACTACGAGCGACGCCTGGTCGACAAGCTGTTCTTCGGCGGCAGGACCACCACAGACACCGCCGCCGTTCGTGAGCGCTATCGCACGAGCGGCTTCTCCCCGGTCTCCTTGATTCGATCCGGGATCAGCCGGCAGTTGCGTAGGCTGCCCGGCTTCAGCAGTAAGCTGCGCAAGCCGAGCCCGGCGATCTCGATGCTCCTGGCGCTCGGCGCGCTCGCCTGTCTGCTCCTCGAGGGCGTGCTGCGTGGGCTCGTCCCGGCAGCGATCGTCGGCGGCCTGATCGTGCTCCTCGCTCTCCCCACCCTGTCGCTCGGCCACGGCTTCGCACGCTGGTACCGCCGCCGCGCAGACCGGCTCTGGACCCCGGCGATCGGCACTCTTCTGGCATTCGCGCCCGCCGCTACCGTCGCCTCGTGGACGATCCTCTCGGCCGACGTGCTCGGTCCTTTCGACCTCGAGTACCTGGGGCTGTTCGGCTGTCTTGCCCTGGCCCTGTCGACGACGGCGCAGCTCAACAGCATTCTCAACGCCGCGCGCACCCGCGACCGCAAGGACGCCGTCGCCCTGCGCCGGCTCCTGGTGGGAGCTCGACGCCTGTGCGCGCGCGAGCTCCGGCGCCCCCGGCCCGCGCTCGACGACTCCTGGCTGCCCTATCTCCTGGCGCTCGGACTCCAGAAGCGCGTGGACCGGTGGTTCGGATCGTTCGGCGGGGCGACCGCCGCGACCTCGACCGGCAGCTCCGGCGCCGATGGCTCGAGTTGGTCGCGCGGTGGCGGATCGAGCTGGTCCGGCGGCGGCGGCACTTTTGGGGGTGCCGGTGCCGCCGGCTCATGGACGGCGGCGGCGGGTGCGCTCGCCGCAGGCGTCTCCCGTCCGAGCTCCGGTAGCAGCGGTGGCAGTAGCAGCGGTGGCAGCAGCGGCGGCAGCTCCTCGGGCGGCGGCGGCGGGGGCGGTTGGTAGCTCGCGCGCTCGACAGCAGCGCTAACCGGCGAGCTGCCAGGCGATCACCGCGACCCCCAACGGCAGGCACCAGTAGGCGAAGTAGTGAAGCTTGCCGCTCTCGATCGAGCGGAACAGCCAGCCGAGCGCGACCAGGCCCACACCGAACGAGACCAGGCAACCCAGGACGAGGGCTTCCACCGATGCCGATCCGTTGCCATGGACGACCAGGTCGGCGATCTCGAGCATGCTCGCGCCGCCGATCGCCGGGATCGCCAGCAGAAACGAAAAGGTCGCCGCCGACTGCCGACCGAGGCCCATCAGAAGGCCGCCAAAGATCGTCGCACCGCTCCTCGACATGCCCGGCAGCAGCGCCAGCGCCTGGAACAGACCGATCACCAGGCCGGTCCGAGGCGGCGCGTCCGAATAGAGGCCTACGCCCTCTTTCAGCTTCACCGTCATCAGCAGCATCAAACCGGTGGCCACCAGCATGAACCCGGCGAGCAGCGGATTCTCCAGCACCTCGCGGTAGCCGGCTCGGACCGTCAATCCGAGGACCGCAGCCGGCAGGGTGCCCAGGATCAGAAGCCAGATGACCCTGCGATCCTCGGCCAGCAGCCTGAGGATTCGCCGCCGGAAGAAGACCAGAATCGACAGTAGCGTGCCCGCGTGCAGCACCACGTTGACCTCGGCGCTCGCCTGGCCGGCGCCGAGCAGTTCAGAGACGACCACCAGGTGCCCTGAGGAACTGATCGGCAGAAACTCCGTAATGCCCTGGACCACCGCCAGAAGCAGGACCTCGATCAGGCTCATGGCCGGAGGCCTCGGCGGGCCGCCGGCTGACGGCGCGCACCGGCGCGACGGGAACGGATAGGCGGTAGCGGCACGTTCGGCTCGGGGGAGGTCGATGCTCGAGGCGCGCCTCTCCGCGCGCCAAACCTCCGGACCTTATCGCGCTACGCGCTCCGGATGTAGGGCCACCAACCGCGGCCGAGAGCGCCGGCTGTGATCGTATTCACAGTAGTTTTGCGACTCAAGTGTTCTAATTTCCTGGACGGTTTTCATTTATATAAACAAAAACCACACAGCTGACCTGAACAGTAGAAAGCGAGGAGCGCATGACAGTCGCACGGCGATCACAGGGTGACGTCGAGGTCGTCACACTGGCCGGAGATCTGAACGCCGCGGTCGCCGGCGTGACCAGGGACGAGATCCAGGGTGTCATCGACTCGGGGCGATCACGGTTGGTCCTCGACCTCGAGGACGTTCGATTCGTGGACTCGAGCGGCCTGTCGGTGCTGGTCGCGGCGCTCAAGGCGGCGCGCGCGGTCGGCGGCGACGTCGTCCTGGCGGGCCTCAAGCCGGAGGTCGAGTCGATCATCCATCTGACGCGACTGCATCGGGTCCTGGATCTCTACGCCGATCAGGCCTCCGCGGTGCGGAGCTTGACCAACTAGTCCTTGCCATCCGGCTGGTGGGCCGGTCGGAGCAGATCGAACACGGTCTTGACCGGCGCGAAGGTCGCGGCCGGCACCTCGACGAACACCGTGTTCCAGCGCGCCATGGCGCCGTTCCAGAGGCCCGGTCGCTCCAGAGCCTTGAGCTCGCGGCCGTCGAGCGACCTACGGCTGATGAACACCGCCCGCGGGTCGATGAAGCGCTCCAGCTCGTAGCGCTCACCCCGATGATTCCTGATTCCACAGGCCACGTCGACCGGATTGAAATGAGTGGCAGCGGCGAGGATCGAGGCCTGGAGCGGGTCCGAGACATCGACCTGCGACTGCTCGACGATCTGCGGAGTCGTCGCGCCATCCGCACCCTCGACCCAGAACGGACCGCCGCCCGGTTCCCCCTCCGCTCGGACGACCCCGCAGACTCGGATCGGCCGATCCAGTCGGTCGACAAGGTAGGCCGACCGCGCACGGGCATCGGCACTCTCGAGCTCGATCGCCGCTGGCGCGTGGAGCCCTTCGGCCAGGAAGCGCAGGCCCTCCCTCAGTAGCTCGTCCGACGGCGAACCGCCCTCGATCGCCCGCAGGAGCTCGAACGCTCGTTCCTGCAGCTCCACAAGGCGGCCGGTCAACAGCTGTTTCCAGCGGTACACCAGGGGTTTGTCGCGGTCCGGCACCACGTTGTCTATGTTCTTGATCAGCACCACGTCGCCGTCCAGCGCGGCGAGGTTGCGGATCAGAGCGCCGTGGCCGCCCGGGCGCAACAGCAGCCGGCCGTCGCTGAGCCGAAATGGGCGATCCTCGGGATCCACGGCCAGCGTGTCGGTGGCTGGCGACTGGGTCGAGAAACCGATCTCGAAGCGGGTCTGGTACCGCCGGAGCAGCTCCGGGCGCAGTCCCTCCAGTGCGCCTTCGAACAGCGTCAGATGCTCCTCCGAAACCGTGAAGTGAAGGCGGCACGAGCCCTGCGCATCGCGCGCGCAGCCGACCGCTTCGACCAGGTGCTCCTCGAAGGCGGTGCGAGCACCGTCCGGGTAGGAATGGAACTTGAGCAGCGCCTTGGGCAGGGCCGCGTACCCCAGCCCGCGCGCATCCAGGAGGTGACCGACGACCGTCGAGAGAGACCCGCCGGCCACCAGCTCGTCGAGTCCGGCACCGCTCGCGGTGAGCACCGCTCGCAGATCCTCGGCGAACGGGTAGTGCTCCAGGTCACCGACGAAGGCGCTCAGAACATCTCCACCGTCGTCCATCGCCCGCTGCAGGTCGAGAAACATTCGACTGGCGGCGCCCGACGCAGGAACGAACTTCGACAGTCTGCCGGCAGCCATCGCGGCGGCGCCCCGCGCCAGCAGCGCCTCCTGCCGCTCCGATCCGAGGATCTCTACCCCATCGCCGACGACGCACGGCCGATCGAGCCGGGTCGACGGCCCGCTGCCCAACAGCAACGCCAACTGGCGTTCCGCCTCTTCGCTCGAGATCCCCGTCGCGGCCAGTTGCTCCAGGTCCGCACCGGTCAAGCGCGACGCTTTCGAATCGCTGCTTTCGGTCATGATCGGCTCCTCCGACGGCGCGCCTGTTCGAGCCGCTAGCGCGTCACCGGCGCCGCCGAGTTTGCCACAGCGGGGAGCGCAGTCGTTACCCACACCCCGGAGCCCCAGCTCTCGAACTCCGCACACAGAGCGCTGCGGGCGATCTTCATTAATATTAAATATTTATTCCCGTGAATTAGCTAACAGCTGCATATCTCTACGATTGGGACAATCGCCGGGTCAGAGAGAAACCTATATGAATGTCACCCAGCTACACGTCAAGAGTGCCGCCGACCTAGCGACCCCACTCCTGTCCGGGGACGGCGCTCAGTTCGTCCTGGTCTTCGGCGCCACCCACCATTTCGAGTCGGCCGAGCTCCACGATCGGCTGCGAGCGGCCTACCCGACGGCTCGGATCGCCGGGTGCACGACCTCGGGGGAGATCACCGGTGACGGCGTCACCGACGACTCGATCACCGTCACCGCGATGAACTTCGAAGACACCCGCGTTCGTACCGAGCGGGTCGCCGTCGAGCGGATGGAGGATTCGCTGCAAGCTGGGCGCGATCTGGTCGCGGCACTCGACGCGCCCGACCTTCAGTTCCTACTGCTGCTCAGCGACGGGCTGGCTGTGAACGGCAGCTCGCTGGTCGCCGGCGTTCGCGAATCGCTGCGGCCCGGAGTCCCCTTCAGCGGCGGCCTGGCGGGCGATGCCGACCGCTTCGAGCGCACCCTCACTCTCGACTGCGAGGGCGTGCACACCAAGAGCATCGTCGGCGTCGGCTTCTACGGCACTCGGCTGAGCGTGAGCACCGGCTCGATGGGCGGCTGGTCGCCGTTCGGCACCGATCGTCTGGTCACGCGTGCCGAGGCGAACGTGGTCTTCGAGATCGACGGCAAGCGGGCGCTCGACATCTACTCCACCTACCTCGGCGACGAGGCGAAGAACCTGCCGGCCTCCGGCCTGCTCTTCCCGCTGGCGCTCGACTCGGGCACTCCCGGCGAAACCGGACTCATCCGGACACTGCTGGCGGTGGACCACGACGCCGGCTCCCTCACCTTCGCTGGCGACGTGCCCGAGGGCCGCAAGGTGCGGCTCATGCACGCCGACTTCGATCAGTTGGTGGCGGGCGCCGAGGGCGCCGCCGACAAGTGCCTGGTCAACGGTGGCGCCGAGCTGGCGCTGCTGATCAGCTGTGTCGGGCGCAAGCTCCTGCTGGGCAGCAACATCGACTTCGAAGTCGATGCGGTCGGCGAGCGCATCGGTCACGAGCCGATCGTCGCCGGCTTCTACTCTTACGGCGAGATCGGTCCCTTCGACGGCAGTGGGGTCTGCGAGCTACACAACCAGACGATGACCATCGCTCTCCTTTCCGAGAATTGAGCCCTCGGACGGATGAGCGAAGGAGGTAGCGCCTGGTGCAGCTGAATCGGCTATTCCTACGCCAGATCCGAAAGTATCTCCGTCTGTCTCGAGAGGATCTGCATCGGATCACGATCGACCCGGCGGCTCTCGACGACGCACTCGCCGCCGCCTCGCGCGCGCAACTCTCCGACCTCTTCCGCAGCCTTTCTCGATCGTTCGACGAGGGCGAACGCTATCGCACGCGCGCTCATCGCGCCCTCGAGCTGAGCACCGCCGAGGCTCAGCGCGCGAACGACGACCTGCGCTCCGCGAACACCAAGAACGAGAGCACGCTCAACGAGCTGCGCGAGCTGCTCGGATTCCTGCGCACCGAGGCCCGGCGACCCGACGGCGACTCGGAATCGGTCGACGACGTTGACCTGATCAAGTCGGTGCGCGGACTGATGGAACAGCAGATCCTGCACGTCGGCGAGCTCAACCAGGCCAAGGATCTGGCGGAATCGGCCAATCGGGCGAAGAGTCAGTTCCTCGCCAACATGAGCCACGAGATCCGGACGCCGATGAACGGCATCATCGGCATGACCGAGATCGCGCTGGATACGGAGCTCACCGATCAGCAGCGCGACTTTCTCGACACCGTCCGTTCATCGGCCGAGAACCTGCTCTGCCTGCTGGACGACATCCTCGACTTTTCGAAGATCGAAGCCGGCATGCTGCAGTTGGACGAAATCGACTTCGATCTGCGGCGCAACGTCGAGGACACCGTGCGGGGCTTCGCGGTCCGCGCCGATCGCAAGCGCGTCGAGCTGATCTGCCAGATCGACGACCGAGCGCCCAGGATGGTCGTGGGCGATCCCGGGCGATTCCGTCAGGTGCTGATCAATCTTCTGGGCAACGCTCTGAAGTTCACCACCGAAGGCGAGATCGTGGTGCGGGTCGAGGTGGTCGAGGACACCCCCACCGAGTGCCGGCTCGAATGCTCGGTGAGCGACACGGGTATCGGGGTGAGCGCCGAACAGCAGAGGACAATCTTCGAAGCGTTCACTCAGGCGGATGCGAGCACCACCAGGCAGTACGGCGGCACCGGTCTCGGTCTGACCATCTCCTCCGAGCTCGTCGCGCGGATGGGCGGAGGGATCCAGGTCGAGAGCCCGGTTCGGCGCCAGTTGAAGGGTCTACGCGGCGGACCGGGCAGCCGCTTCAGCTTCACCGCTCAATTCCGCCATGCCGAGGTCGCGCTGCCCAGGGCGCCGACACCCGTCGACCTGCGCGGCCTGCGAGCGCTGATCGTCGACGACAATCGAACCAACCGCCGCATCCTGGAATCACTCCTGAGCGGTTGGGGTTGCGAGCCTGAGGAGGCGGCTGACGGTCAGCAGGCGCTCGACCTGATCCGACAAGGCCTCGGCAACCGCCGCGCGCCCGACCTGATTCTGCTCGACGCGGCGATGCCGGCCATGGACGGATTCGAGTTCGCGGCCGAGCTGCAGCGACTGTCGGGAATCGAGAGCACGACGATCATGATGCTCTCTTCAGCCGGCCAGCGCGGCGACGCCGAGCGTTGCCGCGAACTCGGCATCGCCGCCTATCTGACCAAGCCGGTCAGGCAGGCGGACCTTCTCGAGGCGGTGACAGCAAGCCTGGGAGAGCGCTCCGACGACCGCCGCCCGCTGGTCACACACCACTCGATCCGTGAGACCCGCCGCAAGCTGCACGTTCTGTTGGTCGAGGACAACTTGATCAACCAGAAGGTGGCTACCAACCTGCTCGAGCGACGAGGTCACACCGTGCGGATCGCCCAGAACGGTCGCGAGGCGGTCGAGGCGTGCGGTCGGGCGGAGTTCGACGTCATCCTGATGGATCTACAGATGCCAGAGATGGGGGGACTGGAAGCGACCCATCGGATCCGCACTCGTGAGGGCGCAGTCGGCCATCACACGCCGATCATCGCCATGACAGCGCACGCCATGAAGGGCGATCGCGAGCGCTGCCTGGCGGCGGGGATGGACTCCTACGTCGCCAAGCCGATCAAACCCGCCGAGTTCTTCGACGTGCTCGAAAGCACCGTCGGCTAGCCCGTCGTCCTCACGCCGTCGCTAGAACCGCAGCCGCTTGGTCAGGCGGAGGGTGTTGCCGGAGCCGTCGGAGCGACTCTCGACGTCATCCATCAACGAGGTGATCAGGAAGGCGCCGCGCCCGCCCTCGGCGGTGCCTTCCGGGAGCACGGCCCGCGCCGGGTCGAACATCTCTCTCGGCGGCGGCTCGCCCCGATCGGAGATCTCGATCACCAGCCGATCGGAGTGAACTCGTACTCGCACCTCGACGCTACCGTGGGGCCGATTGGAATAGCCATGGAGAATAGAGTTGGTCACCGCCTCGACCACGGCCAGTTCGATGCCGTCGCTGGTAGGGTGGTCGAACCCCATCCGTTCGGCAACGCGCTGAACCGTCATCCCGACGAGGCTGACGTTGCCGAGTTCCGAGTCGATGGCCAGCCGCAGCTCGGGGGCCGTGCCGTTTCGCTTCAGACGCCCGCCTTCCCGGCGGACAGGGACATCCGTCGCTCGCCGATCCAGTGGTCGATCTTCGACAGCAGCAGCGGTCGATCGATCGGCTTCGACAGATAGTCGGACATCCCGGCGGCCAGGCATCTCTCGCGATCCCCACGCATCGCATTGGCGGTCATGGCGATGATCGGCAGGCCGGCACCGCCCAGGTCGGCCGCGCGAATCGCGCGCGTCGCCTCGTAGCCGTCCATCACCGGCATCTGACAATCCATCAGAACCGCCTCGTAGCCATCCTTCTCGAGGGCGGTGAGCGCGGCCTGTCCATCCCCGACGACATCGATCTGATAGCCGGCCTTCTCGAGCACTCGCACCACCACCTGCTGATTGATCTTGTTGTCTTCGGCCACCAGCAGCCGGGCGCCGACGTGCGCCATCGCGAACGCTTGAGCGTCCGCCGCCGGACCGATGCTGGCCACCGGCGCCGGCTCGGCTCGCAGCGGCGGTCCGCTAGCGTTCTCCAGCCAGACGCTGAACCAGAAGGTCGAGCCCTCGCCCAGGACCGATTCGACGCCGATCTGACCATCCATGAGCTCGGTCAGCTGCCTGGCGATCGTCAGGCCGAGGCCGGTGCCGCCGAAGCGGCGGGTGGTGGAGCTGTCGGCCTGGGAAAAGCTGTCGAAGATCCGCGCCTGCTGACCCTCCGAGAGACCGATACCGGTGTCGGTCACCTCGATGCGCAACTTCGATCGCGACCGCTCACGCTCGGTGGATGACTCGAGCTTCACCGACACCCGCACGTGGCCGGACTCGGTGAACTTGATCGAGTTGCCGACCAGGTTGGTCAGCACCTGGCGCAGCCGGCCCGGATCGCCGCTGAACTGTTGCGGAACCTCGGGATCGACCGTGCAGCCGAACTCCAACCGCCTATCCTGGGCCCGGAACGACATGATCTCGGTGAACTCGCGCAGCTGGTCGCGCAGGTCGAAATCGATCGACTCCAGCTCGAGCCGGCCGGCTTCGATCTTCGAGAAGTCGAGAATGTCGTCGATCACGCCCAGCAGCGACGCCGCGCTCCGGAAGGCCGCGCCGACATAATGCCTCTGCTCCGCGTCCAGACGGGTCTCACGCAACAGATCGAGCATTCCCAGCACGCCATTCATCGGTGTGCGGATCTCGTGACTCATGTTGGCCAGGAACTCACCCTTGGCCTGATCGGCGGCGCGCGTCAACTCGATCGAGCTCTCGAGCTCGACGGTTCGTAGCCGCACGGTCTCCTCGAGATGCTGGCGCTCCTCGCGTAGAGCGAAGAGGGCGAACCGCCGCTCCTGCCACAGAGCATGCAGAACCAGGCTGGTGCACATCACGACCACGCCGTAGAGCTGGATCACCAGGAACGACTGTTCGGAGGCGTGGCCGACCCGCTGCAGCACGAGCACGAACGTCGTGACGATCAGGCTGCTCAACAACGCCATCGACGTTACCGTCTGATCCCGCAGCGCCAACCACATGCACAGCGGCATGGTCAGCAGAATCGTCGCGTACTGGGCTACCCCTTCGGGCAGAACCCATGAGCTGACCAGAGCCAGCGCCACCAGCACGAACCCGGTGGCCGCGATCGCTCCGCTTGCGCTTCCCGGCCGCGGTGGGTTGCTGCGGCGCAGATCGAGCGCGATCAGTCCCGGCGCCACCAACACGACGCCACTGAGATCAGAGAAGAACCATCGCCAGCCAATCTGCGGCAGCACCTCACGCGGGAGGTCGAGGAAGTACGCCGTTGAGCCCACCCCCACCGTGGTGGCGATCAGCGACAGCACCCCGCCACCCACCGCCAGGAAGAGGGCGACACTGCTGAGATTCTCGAACGGATTCTCGCCACCGCCCAGACGGCGGTAGAGCGCCGCCGCCACCACCGCCGCCAGGGCGTTGCCCAGCGCGCCCACCACGAAGTGCGGCACGAAGCCGAACACCGGAAACGCATAGAGGCAGGTAGCCAGGAAGATGGCCGGCACCGAGTAGGCGCCAAAGCGGAGCGCCATCCACAGCATGACTCCGGCGGCCGGCCAGATCGCGACCACGTCGTGACTGGCGAACCCCACCTCGAAAGTGACGACGATCGTGAGGTACAGCAGGCCGGCCTGCCCGGCCAGCGTCGCCAGCTGCCGGAGGTCGATGGCCCGACGCCCCGAGCTGGGCCGCGACGTCTCTACGGAAGTGGTCACCTGTTTGGCATCGATCGGCGAAGTGAGGGAGAAAAAAACCGGAGGCGGCGCGCTGATGAACTGATTCGAAGCTGTGTGTCCGGCGCCACCCCCCGGCACGACCATGCAGGTCGACTCACATCGATCAATGTAAAGATTTCTACCGAGACTTTCCGTTGAATACTTCACACAGAGGTTTAAAAACACTTAATTAATGGCGCAGTCGTATACTCGGCGGCCAAGTGATGCGGCGCACCTGTTCGTTCTGGCTGATCCTCGCGATGATGGCGTTCGGCGCCACCGCGGACACCGGGCTGGCCGAGCGGGTCGATGGCTACATCGAGGCGTGGAAGCGCTTCTATCCGTCACAGGCGGTGGCGCGGGGATTCCTCGATTCGATCGAGCGCTTCGAGGACCGTGCTCCGGCCGCCGTCGCTGACTGGATCACTCTCAATCGCAGCGCCCTGGTCGTCCTCGAGAAGCTGGAGAGCACAACCGAGCTCGGCCTCGACGACGGCCTCGACCTCCGACTATTGCGTACTCAGATCCTGCAAGAGCTCGACCACTGGGAGAACGACCAGCCGCACGAGCGCTCGCCGGCCGCCGTCACTCGACTGCTGGCCGGCGGACTCGAGCCGCTCCTGCAGTCGCCGTTGCTCTCGGCGAGCGCCAAGCGGCGACGCGTGGTCGAGCGCCTCGACCGGATGGCGCAGCTCGCCGGCGCCGCCCGAGCGACCCTGCGCGACGGGCGCCCAGGGGAGATCCGCGCCTCGATCGGTGAGCTCCGGGAGACGGCTGAATCGATTCCGCGGCAACTGACGGCCTTCGAATCGGAATCGGGCGCGACGATCGCCGGCCTCGCGGATCGGGGCCGGGGAACCGCTCACGCCCTTCTCGAACTGGCCGCATGGCTCGAAAGCGAGCTTCTACCCCGCGCGACCCTCCCTGACCAGCCGATCCTGGGCCGCGATACCTATGCGGCCAAGCTCACCATCTATACCGATAGCGACCTGACACCGGAGCGCCTAGCCGAGATGGCTCACGACGAGATCCGGGCAGCGCAGGAAGCACTGGCCGGGATGGCGCGAGCCTACTGGCTTGCCAGCTACCCCGATCAGCCCGTCGCCGAGGACCCGCGGCTGGTGATCGCCCGCGCATTCGACGATCTGGAGTCCAACCGGCCCGAGGCCGAGCTGCCCTATCTCCACCAGCTGCGACGGTACGGGGACGAGGTGGAAGCGTTCGTCCGCGACCACGAGATCGCCACCGTTCTAGAGCACAACACCTTGAGCATCGAGCTGGCGCCGGAGAGCGCCGGACCCATGGCCAGGATCGGCTTCGTACGCAGTGCACCCCCGTTCCACCCGAACCCCTGGACCACCTGGTACCTGGCGACGATCCCGGACTCGCACCCCGAAACCGAGCGGATCGACTTCTGGCGTTCGTTCAACTATTCGTTCAAGCGCTTCATCGTCATCCACGAGCTGTTTCCCGGTCACTACATGCAGCTGAAGATCCTGCGGGAGAACCCGCGCCCCGTTCGGGTGCTGTTCCCCTACCGACCGTTCATCGAGGGGTGGGCGACCTTCACCGAGCGGATCGTTCTCGACGCTGGGTATGCAGAGGGTGACTGGCTGACTCGGCTCGCTCAGCTACGCAAGCGACTCGAGAACGCCAACCGCGCCTACATGAGTGTTCAGGCGCATTGCAACGGCTGGAGTGAGGAGCAGGTGTTCGCCTTCTCGGTCGAAACGTCCCTGCTCGCGCCCCAATTCGCCAAGAGCCTCTGGGGCCGGCTCATGCGCTCGCCGATGCAGATCCTCACCTACATGCTGATGGGTCTCGAGCTGCGAGATCTGTACGAAGCCGAGCAGTCGCGGCTGGGTGAGCGCTTCGTGCTGCGCGAGTTCATGGACACGATCCTGCGCACGGGGCCAGCGCCGAGCGCGGAGCTGGCGGCGGCACTGCGAGCCGCCAAGCCCGACTCCGCCGATTGATCAGGCCGGCGCGAGCACCGGCGGGCCCGTCGGCCTGTCAGCGTTACCTGGCTCACGCGCGGCTGCCGGGAGACCAGATCCGCCCTTCGAGGCGGGTTGTCGCGTCCGTGGCGCGCTCGAGACGGGCGAGCTGGCGCCGATGACGATCCATCTCGAGCCCGGAGACCAACGCATCGAAGGCGTCGTCGCTGTCGCGCGCGGCCCTGACCAGCTTGCGGCCGAGCTGCGGATAGCGCTCGCGCACCAGTCGCTCCCGAGCGTCGGCGCTCGACTTGTTGACCTTGCCGGTGAACAGCCGCGGCCAGATCTCGACCGCCAGCGGCAGTCGCGGCTCATCGAACGGCCAGATCGAGAAGCCGGCGGCGCGCAACCGACCGAGGATCGGCATGCCGCGAATGCTCCCGACACCGACCGCGCCGGCACCGCCGGC
>JAJCXP010000016.1 GCA_029263375.1 Acidobacteriota bacterium
GGCGACGCTGATCATCCAGGGGATCGAAGGGGGCTCGATCCAGTTCGCCGCCATGCCGCTGACGGAGGAAGCGGAATGGGTCGACAACCCCGACGGTGAGCGCAAGCTGCGCCTGCCGATCACCTTCGAGATCCCGACGACCGCCGGGGGATCGGTCGAGCTCTACGCCTACGCGATCACCGCCGACGGCGGCGTGGCCGCTCACCTGGGGCTCGGCCTGGTCTTGCCCGCTTCCGGAGCCGGGGCGCGCGTGCTGGCCGCTCTCGACCTCCCTCCAGCGACCTATTCGATGCGTTTCCTGGTGCTCGACCCGGAGAGCCACCGGTTCGGACTGCTGCGCAGAAAGACCTCGCTGACCCCACCCGGCGAGCCCGCCGCGCTCGGACCGCCGCGGCTCGAAGACGGATGCGCGTCCTGGGCGATCGCCGCGACCGTCCGCGGCATCTCGACGGCCACCACCGCCCGACCGGTTCTGGTGCGCGGCAGTCGCGTCGAGCTCTCGACGGTCGGACCGGCCACGAGCGCGGGCGAGCTCCCGCCGCGGATCCGGGTCGTCATGGAGCCGACATCCGCCGAGGAGTCCGAGACCCAGTCGATCGAAGCGCAGCTGGTCGAGGCCCTACCGGAACCCGGCGCCACGAGGCTCGAGCTCGCGTTCGATCTGCCATCGATCGGCCGCGGCGTCTACCAGCTCAGCGTCGAGCTCTCCCGGAACGACGTCGAGCTCGCGTCGCCGCCAATCGAGGCCTGGGTCGTCGACACCGCCGAGCTCGGAGAGCCGACTGGCGATCCGTGCGCTCGAACCTGGGGCTCGGTAATCGCCGCCGCGTCGCGGACGGCCGGCGCGCCAACCGACCTGACGCCGCACACCCCTGAGCAGGAGAGCGAAGCCGACTCTCGTGCCCGAGCCGGGCGACGCCTCGAGAGGGACAAGCTCAGGAATGCCTACCGGGAGGTTCTCGATCTGCTGGCCACCAGTGCCGACCTGGCCACCGCGGCCCTCGCGCTGTGCCGTGTCGAGGAACGGTACGCGGCCGAGCTGTCCAACCTGCCGGCGCTGATGCGCACAGAGCTCGAGGTCGTGCGCCGGCTCGCCGCGCGCGAGACGGAGGTGCTGCCACCCCTGATGCTGCTGCACCACCAGGCGTATCTCCAGCATCGGCAACGCGAGCTCTATCCACTTGCCGGCCATAGCGCCCGGGTCGCGCGCGCCATCGGCGAGCTGTTGATCGACCGCAACGATCACCCGGAGAGCCGGATGCTCGCCTCGCGCATCCTGACCAGTCTGGCGGAGTACGGCCACCGCAACCGGAGCTTCATCCCGAGTCAGTCACTGCTCGAAGCCGCGCTCGCCATTGCGCCCGACAACGCCGAGGCGCTTCAGCTGCTGGCGGTGAACTACGAGTGGTTCGGGCGCTACGACGAGGCTGCGAGCCTGCTCGAGCGGCTGGTCGAGCTCGACGCCTCGGATCGGGAAGCGCGGCTGCGTCTAGGAGTGCTGAGCCAGCGTACCGGCGAGCCCGCTCGAGCCGAGCAGCATCTGAGGCGCGTTCTCGCCGAGGGGGCGCCGCCCTGGATCCTGTCGCTCGCCTACCAGACGCTGAGCCACCTGTTGAACGAGCGCGAGCGCTTCGAGGAGACGATCTCCCTGCTCGATACGGCCCGGGCCCGCGTGCCCGGCGACCAGACCCTCTACCTGCTCAGTGCGCACGCGCTCGAACGCGCCGGCCGCTTCTCCGCCGCGCGTCAGCTGCTGGCGGAGCTGCCGGTCGACGGCTCGATCGGCAGCCCGCGCCTGCGCTACGGCGAGTCCCTGACCGCGCCGCTCGAGGCGTTGCGCGACGACATCGAGCGCGCCGCCGCGGTGCGGCTACCGCTGCTCGGGCGCGCCATCGAGAGCGGCTCGATCGGGAGTGGCGCGCGATGAGCCGGACAGCCCCGGTGCGCTCGCTCGCGCTCGCTCTGCTCGCCGCACTGAGCGCTGGCGCAATGGCGATCGCCGGACAGGCCGCGCCCGAAGTGGTGTTCTACGCACCGGCAGACGACAAACCGGCCTTCGGTGACACCGACGTCGAGGTCGACGTCTACGCCGAAGATGTGCGCGAGGTGGTGATCCTGGTCGACGGCGCCGAGGTCGGTCGGCTGCAACGTCCGCCCTACAAGTTGACCGTGCCGCTCGGCGACAGCTTCGACGGCCACCGCTTCGAGGCGATCGCACTGGGCGCCAGCCGCGAGCTGGTTCGAGGGGTCCTCGACACGCCGCCGCTACGCATCGACGAACGGATAGATCTCGGGCTCCAGCAGCTCTACGTAACGATCGATCGCGCCACCGCCGTGGCCGCTGCCGGGGCGCTCGAGTCGGGCGAGTTCCGGGTGCTCGACGACGGCGTACCCCAGAAGATCGTCACCTTCGAGCACGGCGACGCCGCCCTGACGGTTGCGCTGCTGGTCGACGCCAGCGACAGCATGCGCGGCGGCCATCTCGAGGCCGCCCTCGGCGGCGTGCGCAGCTTCCTCGAAGGCATGCGCGAGCTCGACGAGGCGGCGCTCTACCTGTTCTCCGACTCGGTCCGGTTCAGGTCGCCCTTCCTGGAGCGGGCCGACGCCCTGAAGACCGCCCTGAACACAGTCGAGGCCGGAGGCGGCACAGCGATCAACGACGCGCTCTATCTCGCTATCCGGCAGCTCGAGGCACGTCAGGGGCGCCGGGTTGTGGTGCTCCTGTCCGATGGCAGTGACATCCACAGCGCACTCGACGTCGAGAGCGTGCTGTGGGCGATGCATCGCAGCCGGTCGCTGATCTACTGGATCGAGCTCAACGAAGAGGGCGGACCGACCGGCAAGACCTCACCCTGGCGGAGCTTCGAGCTGCACCGCCGCGAGCGCGAAGGCCTCAGGCAGCTCGTCAAGGAGAGCGGCGGCCGCATCGTGCCGCTCGCGACGCCGGCGGAAGCCGTGGTCGCGTTCCGCGACATCCTGAGCGAGCTGCGCAGCCAGTACGTGCTCGGCTACTACCCCACCACGGTCGCGCGCAACGGCCGGTGGCACTCGGTAGACGTGCGCGTGGCGCGCAAGGGGCATCGAGTACGCACTCGCGGCGGCTACATCGCGGACTGAGGTGCGCGCCCGGGCGCGGTTGCCACGCAGGTCATAGTGCGCTCCCTTCGGCGTTCCCTACAATCGACGTCGGTGATGAAACTCGGGAAACTCCTGCTCGCGATCGCGGCGGCCGGCATGCTCGCGGCCTGTTCCGACGAGGCCCGCCCCCCCGGTCGCCACGTCGTGCTGATCCTGCTCGACACCGCGCGCGCCGAGCGGTTCGGGAGCTACGACCCGAGCCGCCAGACCAGCCCGAATCTCGACGCTCTCGCCGCAAGGGGCGCGGTCTTCCTGAACCACTTCAGCCAGGCGACGGACACCCGCAGTGCCTTGCCGCGACTGCTCTACTCGCGGCACTTCACGCCGCCGCTCTTCCCGCTCTCGGCCAGAGTGCCCTACTCGGATCCGGCGGACCTGTTCCGCCGCCACGATGCCGAGGCGATCTCGCTGCCCGCCGTCATGGCCGCGCATGGCTATCACACCGCGATGATCTCGGCTCACACCTGGCTCAAGCAGGGCACGCCGTTCGCGCGCGAGTTCGCCGAGACCCACGACCTCTCCGAAGAGCTCGACCTGGAGCCCGGCTTTCCACACCCACGAGCCGAGGCGGTGCTGGACTTCACCCTCGATTGGCTCGAGCGCCATCGAGAGCGCGATCTGTTTCTCTACCTTCACCTGATGGACACTCACGCACCACGCTACTTCGAAGACGATGCGGCGGCGCTGTTCGAGGGCGACGCCGAGCGTTGGCGGGGCACCGCCGGCCACGATCTGGACACGACCGATCCGCTCGGCTCGGAGGAGCGCGCGGTGCTCGACGCGATCTACGACGGCAGCGTGCGCTACACGGACCGTCATCTCGGGCGTCTGTTCGACCGCTATCGCCGCTGGGAAGCCCTCGATCGGACCCTGATCGCTCTGACCTCCGACCACGGCGAGCATCTGCTCGAGCGCCCCGGCGAGCTGGGCCATGGAGGCCCCTGGTACGACCGCGTGGCGCGGGTGCCGTTGATCGTCTCCTACCCCGATCGCCTCCACCAATCGCTGCGCGCCACAGCGACCAGCGAGCTCGTAGACGTCGCGCCCACGCTGCTCGGCCTGCTCGATCTCCGGCTGCCGCGCGAGAAGGCATTCGACGGAGTGGACCTGCTGTCGGCGGCCGCCGCCGGTCGTACGACCGCGGTCGGCCAGCAGGCGCTCCGTACCGGCAGCTTCAAGGTGCTGTTCGAGGATCCCGACGAGGTGATCCTGGCGCCCGAACCACCCGATCCGACCACCCTTCGCGGTCGTCTCTACGATCTCGTCAGCGATCCCGGCGAGACGATCGATCTCTGGGGGGATCGTCCCGAGTGGCTAGCGCAGGGGTTGGATCGCTACCGCGAGCGACTGATGGCGCCGTGGGCCCGCTATCGGGCGACGCGCACCGACCGTCAACCCGAGAGCGCCTTCGCCATCGCGGCGCGCCACTTCCGTACCGACCGACCCATACCCACCGTCGCCGAGCGCTCGGGCCCTGCAGCGCGCGGCGGCTGGATCCTCTCAGACCATTGGCGCGACTCGTACCTCCAATCGCTGCCGGGCGCACGCCCCCTCGGGATCGAGATCGAGATCCCGGACGGCCGCTACGAGCTCACCGCCGCTCTCTCCGGGGGGTGCTCGATGGCGGTCGCAGGTGACGAACCTCGACGATTGGAGCGAGCCACCGACGCTCGCCCGGCGGTTTATGGAGAGATCGAGATTCGCGGTCGGGCGTTCCGCGCGACCCTCGCGCCAACGGACAGAGCCGCGCCCTGCTCGCTCAACTATCTGGGATTTCGGCCCGACGGCGCCGCCGCCGAAGACGCCGAGCGCGACGAGCGGTTGCGCACGCTCGGCTACATCAACTAGCCGGCAGTAGACACGCAACGCGTCCTTTCTGGGCTCGTCCTGCGGGTCCTCCGCCCCAAGCGGTCGCGCAGTGTTGCTCGCGCTATGCTCGATGTCGAGGCGACGGCGACGCGAGCGAAACGAGCGGCGCCCGAGCGCTTCGGTCTGTTCTTGACTCACTGGTCGCACGCGCCACATCAACCTCCTGGCGCAGCGAGACGGAGGGAGAATGATTCGATCACTTCCTGTACTTGCAATCCTCGCGGGCCTCGTCGGGTGCGCGGACTCTGACCCCGGCAATTCGGCCCATGAAGCTGCTATCGCTTCTGAGATCGCCACCGCCGGGCCGAGCGTCACCAACATCGCCGATGCGTTCATCGCCTTCTATGACGCGACCGAGGGGCAGGCGACGGAGGATCGGGTCGCGGCTTTCAAGCGCGATGTCGCCAGCGCATTCCCCGATTTCTATGATGTCGACCACTTCGGGGGCGGCACGACCAGAGCCGCGTTGGACGAACGCATTGCGAATGCCATCGCGCAGTTTCCGCGGATTCGCGACGCCTACATGGCCAAGGTCGAGCAGTTCGACCGCGAGCTCGATCGCAACCTACAGAGCTTTCTGAGGACGTTCCCCGATTTCGAGTTCGATGCGCCGGTCGTCTTCCTCCATTCATTGGGTGAGCTCGACGGCGGCACCCGTGCCTTCGACGGCGAGACCTACCTCATGTTCGGCGCGGATGTCATGGCCTGGGTGCACGACTGGGATGACGAGTCCGCGTTCTTCCATCACGAGCTCTTCCACGTGCATCACAGCGCTTTCTTCGACGAATGCGACGCGATGTGGTGCGCGCTCTGGGCTGAAGGGCTTGCGGTTCATGTCGCGAGCACTCTCAATCCCGACGCGGGCGATTCGGAGCTGCTTCTCCAGAGCCCGAACGGAATGGCGGAGGCGACGAACGCCCATCTCGCTGAGTCGCTTGCCCACCTCGAGACGGCGCTCTTCAGGACTGGCGAAGATGACTATTCGGCGCTCTTCAACGCGGCCGACGACGGCACCGGCCTACCGCCGCGCCGCGGCTACTACCTGGGCTTTCTCGTGGCGCAAGAGGTAGGTGCCGACCGCGATCTCGCCGCTCTCGCAAGACTGTCGAACGACGATGTCTTGCCGCTTGTCGAGAAGGCTGTCGCCGACTTGCTCGCGCGGGCGCCAAAAAACTAGAGGGCGGGCCCGTTGGCGATCAAGCGGATCGCGTAAACGCCGATTCCGGCTTTCGCTCGGCGGCGGGGCCTGCATCCCGGTCGAAGCCGGCCGCGCCCGCGGCCAGGAACGCGGTCACCTGGGCCAGCACCTGCGGGTCGCGCAGGATGCGACGGTGTCCGAGGCCCTCGGTCGTGATCAGCCGGCTGTTCGGCCAGGCGCGTGCGATCTCCAGACCGCCCGAGTACGGGGTCTCGTCGTCGCCCTCGTCGTGCACGACCAGCATCGGCGTCGCGTCGGCGGTGATCGTCGTGGCGTGGCGCGACCTTCGCCACTCGATACCGAAGCTCCGCTCCAGATTGCCGATCATGTGCGCAAGGCCGACGTCGGTCAGCCCGAACAGATCGCGCACCCCACTCAGGTAGCCCTGGAGATCCCCGGGGGCGGCGACGAACACCAGCTTCTCCACCCCGAGCGGCTCGCGCAACGCCCAGCCGGTGCCCGCGGCGCCGAACGAGTGCGCCACCACACCCCGGAGCGGGCCGAACTTCTCGGCGGCCAGGGCGACCGTCGCGGCGAACTGGGGTAGCGAGGAGAGCCGGCC
>JAJCXP010000017.1 GCA_029263375.1 Acidobacteriota bacterium
TGCTCGTCCTCACGTCTGCGACGTTCGCCGTCGCGTTTTCCACCACGGCTCAGCCACCGGCGGAGCTGCCCTATGAGCGGACCGAAGACGTTGCGTCATGCGCCGACTATGATCCGCGCAAACAGGCCTTCTTCGGATCGACCCATGTCCACACCAGCCGATCCTTTGACGCCGCCATCAATCTGGTCCCGTCGACGCCACGCCAGGCCTACATGCTGGCCAAGGGTGAGGGCACGGTGCCGGGGGTCGGCTCTCACGGACGGGTGACCCGAAACTACTGCATGAATCCCGACGCCGACCCGGACTGCCCAAATTCCTTCCCAGCCCTCGACTGGGGCACCGTGACGGATCACTCGGAGTATTTCGGTGCCGTCGGTATCTGCCAAAACGATGAAGACAAGCCCACCGGCTATTACTCTCTGGAATGTCAGCTCCTTCGTGGCTTCTACATCAAGCCCAGCACAGACGATCAGCCGGGCGCGGGCGCCCCGCCCTTCCTGCAGCAGGAGCTCGCCGGGACGGCCTTCGCTCTGCTCGGTTCAGCGGTCCTCGGCCCTAGCAGCCGCAACATCCCGCTGCCGGTGTGTAACGAGGGCGACTGCGACACCGCCGAGCTCGATGTGTGGCAAGAGATGCAAAACGCCGCCGCGGACGCCTACGAGCCGTGTAGTTTCACCTCGTTTGTCGGCTACGAAGCAACCTCTGTACCCCTTGGCACAACCTGGCATCGCAACGTGATCTTCCGCAACGACAAGGTGGTTGAACGGCCGGTGACCGCCATCGACATGGCGCGCAAAGACAACCCGGATCCGGAGACGACGCCGCCGCAGTGGCTTGGACCGCAGGACCCCGAGAAGCTCTGGGATCGTCTCGATGCGCAGTGCCGGCCGCCGTGCGAGGCGCTCACCATACCCCACAATTCGAATCTCGGCGGTGGCGTCTACAGCCCGGACGGCACAACCCTCGTGCCACCAGCCTTCTTCGACCCACCGACCCAGGAATACGCCGCCAAGCGCCAGAAATGGGAGCCCTTGGTCGAGATCTACCAGACCAAGGGAAGTAGCGAATGCCGCTGGGATCCGCGACTGGGAGAGGGTGTCGAGACCACCGACGAACATTGTGCGTTCGAGTTGCTCGACGCGGCGGCCGGCTCAGCGGTGAGCAACGACGTGGACGTCAGCCTGGCGCCATATCCCCCGCGGAGCTGGGTGCGCAACGTGCTCAAAGACGGCCTGAAATTCCAGCAGAATCCGAGATACGGCGTGAACCCGTTCAAGCTCGGCATTGTCGCTTCGAACGACAGCCACAACGGCACGATGGGTTGGCATCCAGAGAACGAGACATTCCGCGGCCATGCGGGCATCAAGGACGCCGTGCCCACCCGTACCGCCACGCTCCAGAATAGCTCGGGGGGTCATTCCGTGGTGTGGGCCGAAGAGAACACCCGCGATTCCATCTTCACGGCGCTGCGGAATCGCGAGACCTATGGCACCAGCGGTACCCGTATCCAGGCGCGCTTCTTCGGCGGCTGGAATTTCCCTGACAATGCTTGCAACACCGACTACGTCGCAATGGGATACGACAACGGTGTGCCGATGGGCGGTGATCTCCCGCCACAGCAGCAGCCTGGAGCGCCGCGTTTCGTCACCGCGGCTTCAAAAGACGAGACGATCGGCACTCCGCTGCAGCAGATCCAGGTCGTCAAAGGCTGGGTTGACGGCTCCGGCGAAACCCACGAGAAAGTCTACACCGTCGTCGGGGACGACCGCCAAGCCGGCGTTGATGACCAATGCCAGCTCACCGGCGAGGGCTACGACCAGCTCTGTGGATATTGGCAAGATCCGGACTTTGATCCCTCGATTCCAGCGTTCTACTACGTCCGCGTGCTCGAGAACCCGGTATGTCGCTACACCACTCACACCTGTCAGAAGGACTACGGCATCAATCCCCTCAGAAAGGATTGCAAGTCGAAACTCGAAGCACTGAAGGTAAAGGATCCGGCGAAAGCTGCGGACGCTGCGTTTTGCTGCAGCAATGAGCAGACCTTGCCGATTGTCCAGCCGGTGATCCAAGAGCGCGCCTGGACCTCACCGATTTGGTACACGCCTCCGAGCTCGGCTCCGGCGACCACGGTGGAAGAGGGCTGACGTCGTGAACAGCGATTCAATCCTGAGACGTCTCAGCCGTCTGCCAGCGGCGCGCTCACCGGTTGTGCACTTTGCCGTCCTCGGTACCCTCCTCTTTGTCGCCTCGCTCGGGCGGGAGCCCACCTCGGCCGACGCCACATCGTCCATCGACCAGCCCCGACTCGAAATCCCAGCGTCACGGGTGGCCGGGGCCGAGCGGACCTTCCGGGCCGAGCACCGGCGACCACCGACAGCGGCGGAGAGAACCGAGCTGATCAACAAGCTGATCGACGAGGAGATCCTCTTCCGCCACGCATTGAGCCTGGGCCTGCATCGGTCCGCGGTACCGCAACGCCGCCTGGCGCAAATCGCCTCCTTCGTCGAGCCGGACGGGTCGCACGCGGGCTCGGGCACAGCATCGAGCACGGCAGCATCAGGCACGGCATCCGCCGAGCTCGCCCAGCGAGCGGTAGAGCTGGGACTGCACGAGGGTGACTTCGTGACCCGGCGCGTGCTGATCGACGCCGCGCGGCGCTTGATCCGCGGCGCCGCACGGCTCGTGGAACCAGAGGATGAAGCCGTCGTCGAATACTTACGGGCTCACAGCGAACGCTTTCGACGCGAAGACCGTTTTCGCGTCTCCCATGTGCTGCAAAGTCAGGCGGTCCGGGATCATCCCTCCGATGACGCCGTCGCGCTGCTCGCCCAGTTGCGGCGCGACGGCGTCTCCCCGGACGACGCCGACGTCCTCGCTGATCCGGGGATCGTGCCGCCGCGCCTGCCACTGCTCGGCGCGCGGGCTCTCGAGCGTCGTCTCGGGGTGGGTTTCGTCGCCAGCCTTGCCGCCCTGCCGGCGGGCGAATGGGCTGGGCCCGTGCTATCCCGCTACGGTGCCCACCTGGTCTTCGTCCATGAGGTTCGCCCCGGGAAAATCCCGGAGCTGGCAGAGGTCAGCGACAAAATCCGCGCCTCGTTACGCGAGCAGGCCGCTGATCGCTGGCTGGCGGTGCGCCTGAGCCAGCTCCGCGAGGGTTACACCTTTATGATCGCGGACCAGGCGATCGCAGACCTGATGATCGCAGACCAGGCGATCGCAGACCTGGCGACCGCAGACCTGGCGATCGCAGATCTGGTGATCGCAGACGGCGAGGGGGCGTGATGAATACCTACCGTTCGACCGTGTTGGCGCGGGTCATCACATTCCTCTCCGTCTTCTACTCGGTTTTGCTCCTCTCGGTCTCGCCGCTGGCCGCCCATACTTTTGCTCCGTCCCTGCTCGAATTACGCGAGCAGCAAAACGGCATCGCCGTGCGATTCAAACAGCCGCAAGTGCGGGTCCTTGGCAGCAGCCTACGACCCCTCTTGCCAGCGAGCTGTCGTGAGATCGACAAGCCGGAGACTCGCTCTGAGGGCACCGGCATCCTCACCACCTGGCGCGCTGCCTGTGACGAGCTGGTGGGTGAAGAGATTGCGGTCGAGGGCATCGCCGGCAGCGGCGCCGACGTCCTCGTGCGCCTCGAGCTCGGCGACGGCCGTTCGTACCACCACGTGCTGACGGCAGATCAGCCGTCGATCGTGATTCCCCGTGCCGCCGACGCGCTCGATATCGCGGGACTCTACGGACGGCTCGGTGTGGAGCACATACTCTCAGGCTTCGACCACCTTCTATTTGTGCTTGGCCTGGTGCTCCTGGTAGAGGGGCGTCGCCGCTTGGTGGGAACGGTGACCGCCTTTACCGCCGGCCACAGCTTGACTCTGGCGTTGGCCGCCCTCGGGGTGGTGCACATGCCCCCGGGGCCGACGGAGGCAGCGATTGCGCTCTCGATCTTTGTTCTGGCGGTCGAACTGACCCGGCAGCGGGAAAAGGAATCTTGGCTGCGGCGCTCGCCGTGGTCGATGGCGGCGCTCTTCGGCCTGCTCCACGGCCTCGGTTTTGCCGGCGCTCTGTCGGAGGTTGGATTGCCCGAGCGCGAGATCCCGGCGGCACTCTTCTCGTTCAATCTCGGCATCGAGCTCGGCCAGCTGGTCTTCGTCGCCGCCGTGCTCGCCGTCGCTTTCCTGGCCGAACGCAGCCTCGCATGGCTGTCCCGGCCCTGGAGCGTAGCGCTCGTTCGCCTTCCGGCGTACGGGATCGGCAGTCTGGCGACGTTCTGGTTTCTCGAACGCATAGCCGGCATACTCTGAACCACGAGAATTCGTAGGATCAAACCTCGAAAACCCAAACCCAACACATCGAACCCCTAATCGACAACCGCGCTCGAGCGGCCTGGAAGGACTCCGGCTCTCAGATCCGCCCGGTTGACCTCGCCGACACCCGGAGCTCGGTCTATTCTCGGTCTCGTGGCGGCTGGATATTCGGTGATCTGGAGCACGCCGAGCCCCCCCTCGGCCAGAGCTTCACCATCGCCAAGGCGGGTTCGAGCGTCGGGATCTACTACCTACGGGCCCGCCTCGACGTGGTGATTGACGAGAAGACCATGCGGACCTATCACTGGGATCCGGAGATCATCGTCGGGGCCGGCGGCGGTGAGCCACCACCCAACGCGGGGTCCTGATCCGCTCTCGCGGACGTCACCGTCTCATCCGGACGAAAGCTCAGGATCCGAGTAGTTCGTGGAAGCGCCGATCCGAACGCAGTTCCACCAGCTCCGGATCCCGCGCGACCTCCGACGGGTCGAGACCGGCTGCGAAGGCCGCGGACAGATTCTCGAGGGCCTGCTCACGATCGCCCAGGATCTCTCGAGCGGTCGCCATGCGCAGGAGCGAGCGCGGATCGTCGGCCTCGAGCCCGTCGAGGGTCCGACGCGCCTCGTCTTCAAGCCCTGCCTTTGCACGGTAGAGGGCGATTCGACTCCGCTGCCAGGGGTCGTCGCCCGTCCCGTCCTCGGCGGTGCGCGCCTCGAACAGGCGGATCGCTTGCCGGAAGGCGCGCGGCGCCTCGTGTCGACGCTGAGGAATCTGCCGGTAGGCGTCGCCGAGGTTCGCCCAGGTTGCGGGCTGATGGACCCCGTAGGCCGAGTCGAGAGCTTGCTCGTAGGCGTCCGCCGCACGGGAATAAAGTCCTTGGAAGAAGTAGACCGTTCCGAGGTTGAGGTAGAGGCCCGCCGCGGGCTGGATTTCGAGGGCACGCTGCAGGACCGCGGCGGCCTCGTCGAGCTCACCGCGGGCGATGTGGACGCCCGCGAGGTTACGGTGACCGTAAACGAGATTGGGCGCCAGCTCGAGGCTGCGCCGGAAGGCAGTTTCGGCCTCGTCGAAGCGACTGAGGCGGAAATACAGGGTGCCGAGGAGATCGTGGAGCTCGCGATCGTAGGGTCGCAGATCGAGGGCACGGCGAAACGACGCCTCTGCGGCCTCGTAGCGACCGGTAGCCTGGTGCACCTGGGCTAAACCTCGGTGGGCCTCGACGTTTCCCGGATCGATCGCCAACGCGTTCACCAATTCGGTGCGCGCCGACTCGATCTCACCGGCGTTGAATAACACCAGCCCGAGGATTGAACGCGCTTTCGTTTCGGCCTCGCTCCTCGCGGCGAGAGCGACCGCACGGCGGGCCACGGCCTGCGCCTGCTCCAGCCACATCACATCGCCACTGGTCTCGAAGAATTTTCGCCAGTAGGCCAGCGCCAGACCACTGTGATCGTCGGCGGCACTGTGATCGTCAGCTGCACTGTGATCGTCGGCGGCACTGACCTCCCGGGAGGCGGCCTCGAGACGCGCCTTGAAGATCTCGATCGCCTGGTCGATCTTGCCCGACTGGTCGTACGCCTCGAGGGCGCGCCAGCCGGCCGCCGCCTCCGGTGGCTCGGCCGACGCCTCCAGTGGCTCGGCCGGCGCCTCCGGTGGCTCGGCCGACGCCTCCAGTGGCGACTTGGCCCCGTCAGAAATTTCGATGTCCGCGGACCGGACGGACGGCGCGTCGTTCTCCCTGTCGTGCGATGGGCTGTCGGGGAGAGAGCGGGTGGTGAGCCGGACGACTCCGGCGACGGCCAGCAGGAACCCAAGCCCGGCCAGGACAACGGCCGCAACATGGCGCAAGGTGCGCCGGCTCGCTCGCGGCTTGGGTGGTCCAGCTACGAACGTGGTCGCAGCCAGATCCAGCGGTGGATCAGCACTCCGTCGCGGTGGGGCCGGCCTGACGGAGGCATCCGGGAGGGACGGCAGAAGACGCCCAAGACAGCGCGCAACCTCGGCGGCGTCGCGCGGGCGGTGCTCGGGCGACTTCTCGAGCAGCCGGGTAATCAGCTCGGCGAGCTCGTCTGGAACCTCCGGCGGCAAGGTCGCAGGAGAGCCCGAGAGGACACGGCTGAGCGTCGTGGTGGGCGACTCACCTTGGAACGGCGAATCACCCGTCAGCATCTCGTGCAGGAGCACGCCGAGAGAGAATAGGTCGGTGCGCGGCCCAACCTCGAGTCCCAACGCCTGCTCCGGCGCCACAGCGCGCAAGGTGCCGACCATGGCGCCGCTGGCGGTCAAGCGTTCCGAATCCGTCGCGAAGCCTTCCAGCGCCCGCGCCAGGCCGAAGTCCAGGATCTTGGCTCGATTCGTCGAACGGTCGATCACCACGTTCTCGGACTTCAGATCGCGGTGGAGGATGCCGTTGGTGTGGGCAACCTGGAGGCCCTCGGCGATCTGCTGGCCGAATTCGACGATCCGAGCGATCGGCAGGTCGCCTTCGGCGATGAGGTCGACGAGCCGCGGTCCCTCAACGTATTCAAAAACCATCCACTCTTCATCATCCTGATCGAGCAGATCAAAACACTGGACGATCGAAGGGTGGTGCAGGCGCGCCAGAGCCCGCGCCTCTCGACGCAGTCGCTCGTGGTCCCCCGGGCGATCCGGGCGGAGCCGCTTGAGCGCGACCCGGCGATCGAGGCGCGCATCGAACGCCAGGTAAACCTCACCCATGCCACCCGCTCCGAGTCGTCGCTCGACTCGGTAAGGGCCAAGTTCTCCAGGTGGGTCGAGTTTGATGGACACGAGTCCGATTCCGCCTTTTTGGCCAGCAGTTGAGAGGTAGTCTCGAGGGTGGAGACGATGCTATACGCAGACACCAAGAGTTGAGCGAGCCTTGGTGACTCGAAGCGGTGCGTTGATCGACGGTCGTCGCATCGATCAAGTGATGGCGGCCAGGATTTCCACCCCGGTTTCGCACGCACCCCGGTTTCGCACCAGGTCGCGGTCGCGATCCGACGACGGGTGGACTAAACCATTCGACAAGCCGCGTTTCTCACCGGGCTGAAATCACGAGCTCGAGGGCGCACCCGCGTCCGCCGGAACGGAGAGGGTAGCTCGCATGGTGGTGTACAAGGATTTCGTTATTCAGATCGGCCGCGACGACGGTGAGGGGCATCGGCTGCAAGTCATCCAATCTCCCGCCGGGCGAGGGGATGGCACTCTGCGATTGCCACTTGCGATCCGCGATGCCCGCCCGGTCCCTGGCAGCCGCCACCTCGTGCCGCCGAAACTCGAAGCAGTTACCGCTGCGAGCGGGGTGGATCTCAGCGAAGATCTCTGCGCAGCCGAAGACGTCACCGCGCTCGACGAGGAGAGGCTCGGAGAGGATCTCTTCGCAGCTCTTTTCTCGGGTCAGGTCGGGAGCCTGTACGAACGCAGCCTGGGCGAGATCCTGGGCAAGCAAAATCATGGGCTTCGCATCAAGCTGAAGATCGATCCCAAGGCCCCGGGCAGCGGCCGGCTCCAGCTCCTGCCCTGGGAGTTGCTGCGGCGGGCCGAGACCCGGCTATTCTTGAGCCTGAGCCCGCTCAGCCCGGTGGTGCGTTACCTCGACGTGCCGGTGTCGTTTCCTTCCTTGCCGTTACCGCCGAAGCTACGCGTCCTGGCTGTTCTCTCGGGTCCGGGAGACCTCGACGAGCTCGACGCGGAGCGGGAGAAGAAGCAGCTCGAGGAGCTGGCGAGAAGCGGTGGGATCGACATCCGGTTTCTCGAACAGGCCCAGCCCGACAACCTGCGACGCGCCTTGATCGAAGAAGAGTTCCACGTGCTGCACTTCATCGGCCATGGAAGATTCGACCGCGAGTCCGATCAGGGCCTACTCTTTTTCGTCGGCCCGGACGGCCGCTCCTCGCCACTGAGTGGCGAGGCACTCGCGGTCAAGGTACGCGATGCTTCCGCTCTGCGCCTCACCGTGCTCAACGCCTGCGAGTCCGGGAGAAGCGGTAAGGAGGGCGGCAATCCGTTCGCCGGCGTCGCGAACGCCTTGGTTTTGGCCGGCATGCCGGCGGTCGTGGCAATGCAGGTGCCGATCTCAGACGCTGCCGCGATCGCTTTCAGCAGAGCTTTCTACAGTCAGCTCGCTGGCGGCCATCCCGTAGACGTCGCGCTGACCGAGGGGCGTCAGGCCATCCACTCGGCGGCGCCGGATGGGGTGGAATGGAGCACGCCGATCCTGATCTCAAGTCTCCCGGAGAACGGCCTGCTCTTCCGCCTTGACAGCGGCAACGACGGCGGATCCGGGACTACCTGGGTCGAAACGCTCCGATCCCTGTCACCGATCCTAGCGGCGCCCGCTGCTGCGATTCTGGCGAGTGGGATCCTACTGTCGTTCACCCGCCACACTCCGCCGCTGTTTGCCCAGGCTCCCTGGCTGGCGGCGGTCATCGGCCTGGTCGTCTTCCTCGCCGTATCCAGAAGCGGGAAGGCTGAGGCGGGCTGGGGCACCGCGCCGTGGCGCTGGCGCTGCAGGGTGGGCTGGTTGGGCGGGTCTCTGCTCCTCGCCACCGGCTACATGTTGCTCTTGCGGTTCACGACGGTCTCGCCGCCGGGCGTCTGGGAGGCCGAGTCTCGGCTACAAATCGGTTTCCATACGGCGACCTGGTCGCTGACGCCCAGGGCGCTCAGCTTCCTCGAACAGCATCCCGATCTGCGCTCTCCGGAAGGTCTGATGCTGGCCTTCGCCATCTACGGCTCCGGCGATACCGCGCTCGTCTGGCATTCCTGGACGATCTCCGCCGCGGGGTTCGCGCTGATCGTCACCTTGTGCGGAAGCTTTCTCTGTTTCGGGTGGGGATGCGGCGATCTCGCGCGCGGCTGGTATGGACCCGTTTTCAGCCGAAGCTCTCCGATCGGGCGAGCTTCGGGATCGTTTTTCGAACACTGAGGAGGTGGAGTCATGGTTTGCGAAAGAGGTCCTCGTGGGGTGAAAGCACCGTCGAGCACGCCGGTGCGATTCCTGGGCTGCTGCTTGACCGCAGCGCTGCTCGCCGCGGCTTGTACCTACCAGATCGAGGTCGACGAACATCCGATCGGCTTCCAGCCGAGAGTCGATCTGCTGAAGAAAAAGGTCTGGGAGCTCGGTCCGATCGCCGAGGATCCCGAGACCGGGGAGGCCGCCGAGGATCCCGAGACCGGGGAGGCCGCCGAAGGCACCGAGGAGGACGCCGATGGCTAGCAGGAAACACGTCTCTTTCTCTCCTCGTCTTCACCGCTTCGTGGCCGGCCTGGCCGTGGGATCGTTGGGGCTGCTGACGGGCGGCTGTACCTACTTCGGGATCAAGGATGTCGATGTCCTGTCCGAGGCGCTGCCCCAGAGCTATCAACTCAGGTACCCAGTCGAACGGGTGTGGGCGGCTCTGCGCGCGGAATCCGAGAGCGGCGGCCGGAGCCGGGTGCTGGCCGTCGACGAAGCGACCCGGACCCTGTCCTGGATCTCTTCGGTCGACCGCAGCATGGGGCGCCACGAGAGCCTCATGGATCTGCGCGTCGGCCGCCGCGGCCGGTCGGTGCCGGCGATCACGGTCGTGCGGGTCGAAGCGATCGACGTCGGCAGCCGGATCTTCGTTCGCCAGACCTACTTCCCCACGAGATCGCGCTTCGGCATCGCGCCTTCCCGGGGCACCTACGAGAAGACCCTGATTCAAACGCTCGAACAACGACTCCGGGGCGAAGGAAGGCTAGCGAGATGAGAAAAGCGCACTACCGATTACTAACGATTCTCGTCATGGCCGTGCTGGGCGCCAGCTGCACGTTCAGGCCCAGGAGCAGCTATCACGAGTCCTACCGGGCGCATCTAACGGACTTCCGGACGCCGACCGTCGAGTCCATCCTGGAGGCGGATTCTCCGGCCTCGCGGCCCTGGCACAAGGACTTCGACCAACCCATCGACGAGGTCTGGCGAGCTTGCGTCGAAGTCGGAACCCAGTTCTGGGGAATCCTCGATCTCGCCTGGGAAGCGGACGGCACCCGCCGCATGGCGGTGGTGGCGGCCGGCCGGCCGAGACCCGTCGGCCGCGGCTTCACGGTCGCCGTCGATCGGTGGCTCGCCGTGGCCGTGGAGCCCCTGGGCCCGGGGTCGACGCGCCTGACCCTGGCATGGATCAACCCGGTCGGAAGCAGGGTCACTCGAAACCTCGATCTGGCGCTGGATCGCGGCAAGCTCAAGCGATCGGCGGCCGTACAACAGTTCATCGCCCTGAGCCTGGCCGATCGATTCCTCCACGACGTCGAGGCTGCGCTGGTGCCCGAGGCCGTCTACCTGGAACGGTTTCCCTTCGCGCTCCCGCGAAGACCGGCGCGGGGAGCCCGTCCGGCCGAGCAGCCAGGAAAACAGCCTCCCAAACGCCCGGGACTCATCCGAGAGTGGGGCCACCTCGACTCGGCCGCGATTCGCCGGAACCACATCGTGCTCAGCTACCCCGAGCTCGAGGCCCGGCTCGGCGAGATCGTGAATCAGTTGTACCGCGCCACCGGCCCGGGGCCCCGCGTCCGCAACATCTACATCCTCTCCTTGAGAAACGACAACGCGTTGATCACGCCGAACGGGGATCTCTTCCTGACGCGCGGCCTGCTCGACAAGGCCGAGAGCATCGACCAGCTGGCCGGAGTGATCGCGCACGAGCTGGCCCATCTCTACCAGGGGGATCACTTCTACCGCCAGAAGAGGTTTCAGCGAACTCGCCGAACCGCCGGGATTCTCGGGAGTGTCGCCGCCGTCGGCGGATTCCTCGCCAGCGGGATTTACGAACCGCCGCCCGAGCCGACGCACTCGCGACCCATCAGTGAACAACTCTTGACCACCGAAGAGATCCTGACGACCTCTGCAGTCGCGGTGGTGGGCGGCCTGCTTCTTCCGCAGCTGATTAGCACCGAGAGGCTCAAGATGGGTGACGACCTGGCTGGCGAGTACACCCAGGCACAGGAGATGCGCGCCGACGAGCTGGCGACGGAATACCTCTGGTATGCCGGTTACCAACATGACGGCCTGCTGCGCTACCTCGCCGGCAAGGGTCTCGGCTCCGGGACGAAACGTTGAAGCGGCCGAATTCGTGCCGGCAGGGAGAACAGGACGTGAACACCGAGGCGAAGGGAGCCCGATTGCTCGGGCGGCTGGCCCTCGTCGGCCTGTGTGGGCTGGTCTTGGCCGGTGCGGCGGGCTCCGACGCGCCGCTGGACCAGGAGATCACGGCTAGCGAGCGCGCACAACAGATCTACGAACAGCTTAGACGCCGGACCCCGCCGAGCGATTGGAGCGGAGCCACCGCCAGCGCGTTTCCCGAGGTCTCCGAAGGCGTCGTCCGGCCGCTCGAGAGGCTCGCGGCGAGCCGCGACAAGGTGGAAGAGGCCGAGGCCATGGGGGATCTCGCGGAGGCGCTCGAGGGCACCGGCTACTACAGCAAGGTCTCCTTCAAGTCGATCCCGGGCGGGGCGAAGATCAAGTACCGGCCGATCGCCAGAGACCGGGTGGTGACGGCTCAGGCGGGATGGAACTACATCGCTATCGGTTTCTACTATGTCTGGGTCGACCGCGGAGGCACGGCCACTCCAGCCCCCGATCAGTTCGACATCATCGCCAAGCGCGTCAAGATCGTGATCCGAGAAGCGAAGCCGCGGCGGCATTGAGCCTCCCTGCAGCGAAGGCAGCTGCGAAGTCACCGGGTCCGGCACTGGCAATGCG
>JAJCXP010000018.1 GCA_029263375.1 Acidobacteriota bacterium
GAGTCGCCGCTGGAGCGCGGGCGCGGTCTACCGGCAGGGTCCCGAGTTCGACGTCGACTCGACCTTCACGTTCGGGCCGCTCGCGATTGCTCGGAATCGGGTCAGCCCGGCGCTGGCGGCGAGCCGCAGCGGGCCGACCACCTTTCACACACCCGACGTCCTGGGCGCTGGGATCTCGGTACGCGCAACCGATGCCCTCACGGTGAGCTTCGACTTCGATCGGGTTGCCTACTCCAACCTCGAGCCGGAGAAGAACGTCCTCACCCGAGACGTCGCGCTCGAACGATTCGAGATAAGCGATGCCGACGAGCTTCATCTGGGCGTCGAGTACGTACTTCTGAAACTGCGGACCCCCTTGGTATTGCGGGGGGGAGCGTGGACCGACCCGGATCACCAGCTGCGCTTCAACGGCGAACCGACAGATGCGTTCACCGTCCGCTATCGAGCTGGGGATGACGTCGTACATCTGACCGGTGGACTCGGCCTGGTTCTCAAGGACGGACGATTCCAGCTCGACCTCGCGTTCGACACTTCAGATCGGGCCGACATCGTGACCATTTCGGCCGTCGCGACCCTCTGAGGCGGTAGCTCAGGAAACCGAGTCGATGGCCAGCGAACGCGAACCTCCTGCCGGGGGCGACGAAGGGCATCGCAAGTCGGTCCTGGGACCGGGAGACCACCTCGCCTCCTACGAGATCGTGAGCCTCCTGGGCACCGGCGGTATGGGGCGGGTCTACCTCGCCCTCGACACCAAGCTGAAACGGCGCATCGCTCTCAAGGTGCTCTCGGACGAGCTGACCGAGGACGCTCTACTGCTCAAACGTTGGCAGCGCGAAGCAGAGTCGGTCGCGGCTCTCAATCATCCCAATATCGTCACTCTCTTCTCCATCGAAGAGTTCGAGCAGTGTCGCTTCTTCACCATGGAGCTGGTCGACGGCAAGTCGCTCGACCGCCTGATCCCCGAGCGGGGTTTCTCGATCAACCGCTTCCTGGACGTCGCCATTCCCTTGGCTGACGCCCTCGCCGCCGCTCACCATCAGGGAATCGCCCATCGCGACCTGAAGCCGGGCAACATCATGCTCACCGAGGAGGGCCGGGTGAAGGTGCTGGACTTCGGCCTGGCAAAGCTGATGAACGAGGAGGGCGAAGTCGACGACGAGGCAACCCTGACCAGTCAGGGAACGATCATCGGCACTCTGCCGTACATGTCCCCGGAGCAGGTGAAGGGCATCGAAATCGATCTGCGCTCGGACATATTCTCGCTGGGCGTCGTGCTGTACGAGATGGCGATCGGTCGGCGTCCGTTCATCTCGAAGTCGACCGCAGGGCTCGCCTCCGAGATCGTCGGCGGGCAACCCAAGGAGATTCTGGAAGTCCGCGATGACCTGCCGCGTCATCTCGCGAGGGTTGTTCAGCACTGCCTCGAGAAAAAGCCCGAGCGCCGCTACCAGTCGGCGCTCGACGTTCGCAACGAGCTCGACGCTCTCCGGAGGGAGGTCGAGACGGGCGTGCTGAGCGGCTCGATTCCCCGGGCCGCGACGCCGACCCTCGCGCACGAGAGCAGTCGGTACTCCCTGAGAGCTCTCTGGGGACTGCTCCTGCCGGTAGCCGCGCTCGGCGGGCTCTTGGGCAAGCTGGTCATCTCGGGACTGGAGCAGCGCGTCGACGCCCAGATCATCGACGGCGGCAGGCTCGCGCGAATGCCGCTGTTCTGGGCCGGCGCTTTCCTCGAGCAGACTCTCGCCAGCGTCTTCGACGCCGGTACGCCGGCCCTCGCCCCGATTCTCGGGCTCCTGATCGTCCTTTCGAGCCTGGTTCTGCTCATCGTCAGGCCGCCGGACGAAGGGCCCGGTGAGGGGAGGTGGGCGGGTTACTACGGCAAGCTCTACTACGCGCTGAGCCTCCCACTGCTGGGCGCTCTCGCGCTCGGGGCGCTCCTGATCGGCAGCGGCCGTCTCTGGTCGCTCGCCGCCTTCGCTCCACTCTTGATCGGCTATCTCTACTACCTGATCAGGAACCCCGATGACGTTCTCCGCGGCCCGCCGGCGAAGCGCATCGCCTACCTGGTGGTCTCCTTTCTGGCGCTCGCTTTCACCGTCCTTCTCCCGTTCCGATACGGCCGTGATTTCTTCGATGTTCACCAACCGCCGGTCGTCGAGAGAGCTCAACGCCTCGGTTCGTCCGAGTTCGAGTCCTTCGAGCGCAGCGGTGAGATCACAGTCGTCATCGATGCCGCGGCCAGGATCGTCGCCACCATCGAGCTGAGCGAACAGGGAAAGTTGGTGAACCTGGGGCGGGTGGCCAGCTTCGATCCCAAGGCGCAGTCGAAGAGCCTGCGCGAGCTTCTGACCAGTTTCGAAGCTTTCGAGGCGCACGACGCCAGGGCAATCGCCGGAAAGTGGCTGGAGGACTGAGTTGAAAAGGTGTCCTTCTGCCGGGCTCGTGGTCTTCCTCTGGTTGACGGTTGGTGCCGTCGGCGCGCATTCGCAGGAAGCGACGACGCTCATCCTCGAGGGAGCGGGAGAGGCTGGGGGCTTCCAGCTCGGGACCAAGATTCGGGCCTATCCGGACGTCTCCGAGGTCGGCGAAAGGACCTACTCGCCCGCCGGTGGCGGCATCAGGCTCCTGACCGACGACCGCGAGATCTCCGAGATACAGGTGCTCGGCAGAAGCTATGTCACCCAGAAGCTGATACGTCCGGGAGAGTCGACCCTCGGGGAGGTGCTCGCGACCTATGGCGACCCGCAACGCAGGTGCTCGGTCGACGGCAAGTTCGTCGCCAGATACGACGGCTTCGAGTTCCAGACCGACTATGCGGTCGCCGGTCCCTTGAGCGGCAACGACATCGACGCCCTGCTCGCGAGCCGGGTCGAGGCCGTGATCCTCCGCCGTTCTCAGGACTACAAGTTGGTTTTCGAGCTCGGAGTCGAGCACTTCGACGCTCAGGAGTGGGACCGACTCGGGCGCGCGATGGAGCGGACCCTGTGCGATCAGTCCGACGAGAACCCACCGTCCCGCGTGCGGACCTACGGGATGAAGTTCCTCGACTACACGCCGCACTACTTCCTCGGCCTGGCCTGGTTGAAACTGGGTCGCTGCGAAGCGGCGCTCAGTCAATGGGACAAGTCGATCAAGCGCGAAGCGATCGAAAAGCTCGAGGACCGTCGCGACCAGATCCGGGCTGGGCGCCTGGAGTGCGTGGCCTCGAGTCAGGGCGTCTCCCGCTAGGGGCGAGCGTTCCGGCCTTCCACGCCGACACGACAAAGCTACCTCTCACGGGCGGCACGCGTCAGGCCTAACGTGAAGATCGTGATCCCGAGGCGAACTTCGACACGCGCCGGACCTGGGGCGTTCGGCGTCAGAGTGTCGACTTCGACGGATCGGTCGGTTCGGTCGGTTCGCAGCCAGGATCGTCTCCCGACAGCTGGCCGTGCTCCCCCTCCACCCGATCCTCGTTCTGGAGCACTTCCTGCATCGACTCCACCCGCCGATCCGCTTCGAGCAGGCTCTGCGCCTCGAGCAGCGCCGAGCCGAGGATACTCGGCCGACCACTGGCCGGCTCGCCTAGAGCACGCTCCTGACGCTTGCCCTCCGCGTAGATCAACACGACAACGAAGATCACGAGGACGATCACCCAGAAACCCATCTAGGAGATCTCCACCGTGTCGAGCAGCTGCCGCATCGAAGACAGGTACCCCGCAAGCGCCCGCCGGCCCTTCGCCGTCAGCCGGTAGGTCGTACGTGGCCGCCGGCCGATCAGGATGCGTGAGCTCATGATGTAGCCGACGTCCTCGAGCTTGCCGAGATGTGTCCCGAGGGCGCCGTCCGCGACGCCCAAGCGTTTCTTGATGGTGGTGAAGTCGAGCCGCTTGTCGACCTGTAACGCCGCCAAGACCCCTAGTCGGACCGGCCCGTGGACCATCGTGTCGAGACCATTGAAATCAATCGGCACGATCGTATGGGGCCAACGACTTCAACTGCCAGCGCATCAGGAACGTGGTGCCCAGGGCAGCGAAGACGATCCAGAGGCCGGTCGCGAGCATCAGCTGGCGGTCGTCGGCGAGCGGCAGAACCGCCGCGTAGATCAGGGTCGGCAGCGTGCCGCCGAGCACGTGCAGTCGCCCGCGGTCGGTGATCGCCGGCACCGAGGCGCTGACGCCGCCGATGAAGACGGCGGTCGCAGTGGCCGCATTCCAGGAGAGACCTCCCCACACGGCGACCAACAGGTAGGCCAGAGTGGCTGCGCTGAGCGCCAGAAACAACACCATCTCGATCTTGCGCTCACGCCAGCGAGACGGTTGGCTCTCCCGCTGGGCGTCGGCGCGAAAGCCGGCAAGACCGTTCACCAGGAGAACGATCAGGAGCGTGGCGACGATCGCGATGCCGGCGATAGGCGGCCGGGTCGGCCCGAGCAGGGACCAGAGCACCAGCGGCAGCCCCAGGAGTCCGCACAGACCGATTCGAGTGGCATCGCGACGGTCGAACGCCAGGCTCAGCCCGGTGGCCGATTGCAGGACGCCCAGATCGTGGCGAAGGCGTTGCATTTGATCTTCCATCTCTTAGCTCCTTGTTTTGATCGTTCCCTTGATCGAAGTTCCACGTCCGCCCGCGCTTCCCCCTTGCATACTCCCATTTTAGGAGTATCATGAGCGCCGGTCAAGCAAAATGAGAACCGCGATCCCGAGACGTGATCTTCCTTCCGGCGCTGATCGCCGCCGGCCGGACCGGAGGTGCCTGGGGATGAGACATCGAATGCGCTCGACCGGAGCTCTCGGCAGGCTGCTTCGCTCGACCCAGGCTTTCACGCTCGCGGTGGCGCTCTTCGGGTGCGGCGGCAGTTCGCCCTCGGACCCCGGACAGCCCGACGTCTGCGGTCCCTACCCGGACTGGGAGACCTCTGATTACGTTCTTCCCTATGCGGTCGGCACCGCGTTCCGGGTCGCCCAGGGGAACTGCACCAGCGGTGGCCATATGCGGCGGTTTCGGCATTCGTACGACTTCGACATGTCGATCGGCACCGAGATCACCGCTTCGCGCGCCGGTGTGGTCGTAGCCGTGATCGAGCAGTTTTCAGACCAGACCGCCGGCCTCGCCGAAGCGAACATCGTGCGAGTACAGCACGGCGACGGCTCTATCGCCGAGTACGGGCATCTGACCCAGAATGGCGCGCTGGTCGAGATCGGCGACAGCGTGGATGCGGGCGCTGCGGTCGGCCTGAGTGGCAACTCCGGCTTCACGGGCGGGTTTCCGCACCTACATTTCCACGTCGTCCCGTGCGAGACCTGCGAGACGATTCCGGTCACCTTCCGCAACACCGACCCGAACCCCGAGGGGCTGGTGGGTGGGGTCGTGTACGCGGCGAGCCCGCACTAGTCTCGACGGGCTCAGCTAGGGGCGGGCACAGCCCTTCCGGCCCCGGTCCGCCGGCTCTCCTCTTGAACCCAAGTCCAACTCTCCGGTCTCTCATCCGGGCGAATTGCCAGGAAGGCAAGAGCTGTCAGCCGGCCAGGCCCTGCGCCGTCATGCTCTCGCGACTAAAATAGGGTCGTGAGCGTTCTGATCGGCAAGGTGCCCGTCGACCCGCCCCTGATCCTCGCGCCGATGGCCGGCGTGACCGATCGCGATTTTCGGCTGATCATCCGCCGGATCGGCGGCGTCGGCGTGGTCACCATGGAGTTCATCTCGTCGAGGGCGCTCGTCGGCGGCTATCCGAAGACACTCGAGCTGATGGAGTTCTGCGAGGAGGAGCGCCCACTCAGCATCCAGATCTACGGCTCCGATGTCGACACCATGGTCGAGGCCGCACGCACGGTCGAGCAGCTCGGGCCTGACATCTGCGACATCAACATGGGCTGCCCGGCGAACAAGGTGCTCGCGGGCTGCGCGGGGGCGGCGCTGATGGGCGACCTGAAGCTGGCCGAGAAGATGGTCGGCTCGGTGCGCAAGGCGATCTCGATCCCGCTCACCGTGAAGTTCCGCCTCGGGTTGAACGACACCTGCCGAAACTACATCGAGCTCGGCAAGATCTGCGAGGCCAACGGCGCCGCCGCGGTCGCCATGCACGCGCGCACCGCCAAGCAGATGTTCCGCGGCGACGCGGAGTGGCCCGAGATCGCACGGCTCAAGGAAGCGCTGTCGATCCCGGTGTTCGGTAACGGCGACGTCCGCGCTCCCGAAGACGCGCTGCGGATGATGGCCGAGACCGGCTGCGATGGCGTGATGATCGGCCGCGGCGCCACGAAGAACCCGTGGCTGTTTCAACAGATCGCCGCGCGCATGGAGGGCAGCTCGGTGACCGAACCGACCGTGGCCGACCGTCGCGATCTGATCCTCACTCATTTTCAGCGCGTGGCCGAGCGCGAGGAGGGCCGCTTCGCCTTGCACAAGCTGCGCAAGTTCACCGGCTGGTACACCCACGGTCTGCCGCACGGGCGCAAACTGCGCCAGCGGATCAACGAGCTGCCCGATGTCGAGAGCTTCCTGCGGGCGGTCGAGGAGTTCTTCGAAGAGATCCTCGAGGAGGCGGCGTAGCCGGTCGTGGCGGCGGCGCTCGCGAGCCGTTGAAGAAGAGCTTCCGCAGGAGTGTTCGCGCCGATCTCGAGACGACGCTCGATGCCCTGAGAGAGGCGGCCGAGCTCTGGAGCGCCGCCTGGAAGGACGAGGACGGCGGAGGTCTCCTGCACCTGCCGGTGCTCGCCGGGATTCGGCGCGGTCGCATCCTGGCGCGCGTCGACGCGACGGCCGAAGCGAACGGCTGCAGTGTCGAGCTGAGCGTCGAGAGCGCCGACTACGAGATCAATCGGACCGCGGTTCTGATCCTCTCTCTGGGTGGGCTCGGCGGCCTGGCGTTGATCCTGTGGCCGCTCGCTCCCGCCCGATTGCTCGGCTTCGTGCCCCTGGGGATCGTATTCATGGTCGTCGCGTGGCTGGCGGTGGCGTCGAAGGTCCGAACCGCGGGTGTCGACGACTTCCTCGACACCGTGGCCGAGCTGGCCGAGAACGACGCTGAGCCACCGGCGGAGTAACTGTTTCTCGACGCACCGCGTCCGGTAGGACGTGACCCAAACTGAGCTCGAGAGAGAGGATCCCGTCATGAGAGCAATGCCCTTCTGCGCCCTACCCCTCGTCGCTGCCCTGAGCTGGTTGTCACCTGTCTGGGCATCCGTCGACGTCGGGGAGCCGGTGTCCTCCGGCCACCACTCCGCCGATCGGCTGGAAGGCCACGTCCGAGCGCTCGCCAGCGACGAGTACGAGGGGCGCGGCGCGGGATATGCGGGCGAGCGAATGGCAGCGGGCTACATCGCGGCGGCGTTCAGCGCTGGCGGGTTGCAGGCGCCGTTCGCCGACAGAGGCCCGGCCGCCACTGGATACCTGCAACCCTTTGCGCTCCTGGCGCTGGACGCTCCGGAGCCGTGGCAGGTTCTCGAGTCGCAGAACGTCGTCGGCGTTCTGCCCGGCTCCGATCTCGCGCACGAGATCGTCGTGGTCGGCGCGCACTACGACGGTCAGGGAAGATCTGGGCAGGCGCGCCTCGGGAGGAACGACGCGCCGCCGGCAGCACCTTCGCTGGCGCCCGATCAGATCTGGAACAGCGCCGTGGACAACGCCGTCAGCATCGCCGTGCTGATCGAGACGGCCAGGAGTTTCGCCACGGGTGGTGCGCCTCTCCGGCGAACCGTCGTCTTCGTCGCTTTCGGCGCGGAGGAGTCGGCGCTCGACGGATCTACCTACTACGCGAACAATCCCTACGGCGGCCGGGCGACGACCAAGGCGATGGTGAACCTCGAGAAGCTGGTCGGCGATCCCGAAGCGGAGTTCCTCTACGTTTCCTACGGCACGAGTGAGGTCTTCCCGCTGGTGACGGATGTCGTGACGCGACGCACGGGAGTCTCACTCACCCCCTTCTACCCCGGCGTGATCGCGAACACCGATCACTACGCCTTCGTCCTGAGCCGGATTCCGGCGATCACGATCGGCACCGGCAGCGAAAACAACGTCCACCTGCCGACCGACGACGCCGACGGTCTTGACTACACCCTGCTCGCGCAGCGCGCGGACTTCGTGAGCGCGTATCTGACGGAGTTGGCCAACAGCGACAACGACATGACCTTCAGCGGCGATCTCTCCGGCCACTACGGCGCCTCGGGCGGTCCGGCCACGAAGGACGAGAGGGCGCTGCGCGGTTTCGAGGGCGATGTCGCGTTCAAGCTCGCGTCGGTGGTCGAGGCAACGCCGGCCGACCAGAGCGGCTTGCGGCCCGGTGACCTGATCGTCAGCATCAATGGCGAAGCGCTCGAGGCCCAGGCCTTCTACCAGGGTCTCGAAGACCTCTTCCCGGAGGAGGCGCTCTGCGCCAGAAGTGTGCTCACCGTCGTGCGTCGCGACCAGCGCGTCGAACTGACCTTCGATCCGCGGTGCAGCGAGTAGGTTTCAAGGCGCGATGGTGGACTCGCTCGTCGGTATCAGTGCGCTCAGTCGCAGGTCACGATTCTCGGAGCGAAGCAGCCTGCCGGCTCTGCCAGCGTGATGGCCCGCGCGCCGGTTCCTCCTTGATCCGGCAGACTCAGCCCGGCCCGGCCGTTGACGACCGGGCGCACAAACGTCTCGCCGTCGACGTCGAATACGACCGTTTCACCATCATGAGCTCCGTCCAGGAGCGTCACCCGCGCCTGCAGCCGGCCGTCGGTTCGGCAGCGGGCCTGCAGGAGCGACAGATCCGCACAGGTGACGCCGCCGCCCGGCAGCGCGCAGTAGCCGGCGCCGGTGCTCGTCTGGCCGGTCTGGTTCCAGGCTCCGCCCCAGACGAGCATCTGGCTGCCGGTCCAGACGGTGGTTTGGAGGTGTCTCGGGAAGGGAGCGAAGGCGCCGGTACTGGTCGGCTTCCATGCGTCAGCGGCCGGATCGTAGCGGCCACCAGTATCGAAGTTGAAACCGGCGGCGGTTCCGCCCCAGACGATCATCTCGTCGCCGGTCCAGACAGAGGTGTGGCGAAAGCGCGGTTCGGGGGCCGACGTGCCGGAGATCGGCGTCCACGCACCGGTCGCCGGCGAGTAACGCGCACCATCGCCGAACGTCGCGCCGAGAGAGTTCTCTCCGCCCCACACGATCATCTCGTCGCCGCTCCAGGTCAACGTGTGGTGCCGGCGGGGCGCCGGTGCTCCCACCAGGCTGGTCCGCGTCCAACTGTCGGTCGCGGGCGAGTAGCGGCCGCCGGTGTCGGTCTCGCCGGCGCTCGCCGGCCAGCCGCCCCAGACGATCATCTCGCTGCCCGTCCAGATGGCCAGCGGTTCGGTCGCGGAGCTGGTGGCAATGCGGCCGATGGGAGCGCCGAGCGTGCTGGTCGGGGTCCACGAATCGGTTGCCGGCGAGTAACGCCCTCCGGTCTTGAAGTACGGCGTCGTGCAACCCGCGCAACCGCCCCAGACGATCATCTCGGTGCCGGTCCAGACACCCGACTGATTCAGGCGCGCCTGCGGCGCGCCGACGGTGCTCATCGGTGACCAGCTATCGCTGATCACGTCGTAGCGCTCGCCGCTGTTCGAGGCACCGACGCCGGCCTGGCTGCCGGCCCAAACCAGCATCTCGGTGCCGGTCCAGACCGCGGTCGGGCGATCGCGACCCTTGCCGCCGAACGGATTCACCTTGACCCAGTGGTCGGTGGCCGGGTCGTAGCGAGCGCCGTCGTTGGACGCGCCGGCGCCGCCCCAGAGAATCATCTCGGCTCCGGTCCAGACCGCGCTGTGATTGATTCGAGCCGCGGGCGAGGTCTCCAGCGAAGTCGGCACCCAGCTGTCGGTCGCCGGATCGTAGCGACCGCCACTCGGCAGCTCGGTCTGGCACTCGCCGCCGGAGCAACCGCCCCAGAGGATCATCTCGGAGCCGGTCCAGACCGCCGTGTGGGCGGCGTGGTACGGCGCCCCGATCTCGCTGGTCGGCGTCCAGCTGTCGGTCGTCGGGTCGTAGCGACCTCCGCTGGTGGTCTGGAAGGAGCACTGGTTGTGGGTGCAACCGCCATGGACGATCATTTCGGAGCCGGTCCAGATCGCGGACTGCCGATAGCGTGGCGTGGGCTCGTTCGCGGTCGCGGTCGCGGTCCAGCTGTCGGTCGCGAGATCGTAGCGAGCGCCGCCGGTGATGAACTGCGTGCAACCGTCGGCGCGGCACCCCCCGAAGACCAGAATCTCGTCTCCGGTCGAAACCGCGGTGTGGAAGATGCGCGCGTCAGGCGCGTCAGTGAGAGTCATCGGCGCCCAGTCGTCGCTCGTCGGGTCGTAGCGGGCGCCGTCGTTCAGCGTGTTGAACAGCCCGGGGCCTTCACCGGCCCAGACGACCATCTCGCTGCCCGTCCAGGTGGCGGTGTGGAACTGGCGCGGACCCGGAGCGCCAGCGCTGGCGGTCGGAGCCCAGCTATCGGCGACGGGATCGTAGCGACCCCCCGTGTCCAGATACGAGCCGCAGTTGGTCGTGTCGCCGCAGCCGCCCCAGACGATCAGCTCGCTGCCGCTCCAGACGCCCGTGTGCAGGCCGCGCGCGCTCGGCGCGCCCGCCGTACCGGTCGGTGTCCACGCGTCCGTGATCGGATCGTAGCGCGCGCCGGTGCTCACCGGCGTGGTCGTGCCGGTACCCCGGAAGCCGCCCCAGATCACCATCTCGCTGCCGGTCCACGCGCCCACGGACACCATGTTGCCCTCGGGCTGCCCAATCGTGCTGATCGGGTGCCAGGCGTCTGTAGCTGGATCGTAGCGCGCCCCCGGCTCCGTCGAGCCGAAGACATCGCGGTTGCCCCAGACCAGCATCTCGGAGCCGGTCCAGACCGCGACATGGCCCACCTTGCCATCGGGTAGGTGGCGCATGGGGCTCCAGGTGTCGTCGGCACATTCGCCGGCTATCTCCGGCAGACGGATGTCGCTGTCATCCCAGCCGGCGGTCGAAGGCAGGTCTCGACCGGCTTCGAGCCACCACTGGTCGAAAGGCCTCTTCGGCCAACTGACCTCGGCGACCGTGAGGCGGCCGGGCTGGCTCTCGAGCACGGCCACGACGTGGAACCGGGCCTCGCTCTCACGCAACGGGCTCAAGCGGCCGAGCGGGAGTCGATCCTCGGTCCTCGTGAGACGGCCGTGAGGAGCGCCCAGGCGCTCGCCGAGCTCGTCCAGCGCGCTGGTCCACTCGGACTCGTCGAATCGCCGCTGGTCAGGCGACGGCGAAGGCGCGCCAAGGCCCTCGCTATCCAGAATCCACTCGCTCTCAGAGTACTCACCACTCAGGAGTCGCATCCACCTGATGTCAGGATAGCGCTCGAGATCGCGCTCGATCTGAGCGCGCAGAGCGCCGTGGAATCGGCTGTCGAAGGCGTACCAGTTGCGAATCAGTCGATCCGCGAGAAGCGGTCGCACCAGGCACTCGGCAACCAGCCGCGGGTCGTTGTCGAGTGCCGCCAGAAGCTCGCGCAGAATCTCCGGCGCCCGGGTGTTTCGCGCCATTCCATTCAGGTGAGCCTGCAGTTGGTCGCTGGCGAGCGGCCGCTCCCAGATCTCGGTCAGCGCGTTCGACTTGCGGAGCGCGTCCTCGACCCTCTGCTCGAGCGTACCTGCGGTCAGGAGGGTGGACAGCGGCGGCTTGGTGCCCGGGTTGTCGACTGGCCAGATGCGATGTCGCCACCGAACCTCTTCGATCGCTCTCTCGCAGCTCAGTCGCTGATCGAATCCCAGCGGCTGCGCCGCCAGGACGCCCGGCATGGCCCCCAGGCCGGCGGCCATTACCAGCGCCCACACGAGCGCTGCACGTCTTGCATTAACGTTCTTCGTCGTCGCCATGAGGATCCCTCCCGAGATTCCACACGGTACGAACCGGCAGATGACAGCCGCATGACAGGGCTGGCGGCGAGCCGGAGCCCGCTTCTAGCTCGGCACTTCTTCCCGCGACCGCAGAACTACGGAGAACCGCGCTCCCCCGGCCACGTTCTCGAGCGCGAACGGGAAGCCATGACCGCTCAAGATCTCCTTGACCAGGGTAAGGCCGAGCCCGCAACCATTTTTCTTGGTGGTGAAGAACGGGGTGAAGAGCTGGCCCTGGACGCTCTCGGGTATGCCCGGCCCGCTGTCCTCGATCTCGAGCCGGCCGACGCCGCTCTCGGCGGCCGTGCGCACGGTGATCCGCCCGGTGCCGGGGATCGCCTCGGCCGCGTTCTTGAGCAGGTTGACCAGCACCTGCTCGAACTGGTTCTGATCCAGCTCGACCGGCGGCAGCAGCACCTCGGTCTCGCGCTCGAGGTCGATCTCGCGCTCGACAAGCGACGGCTGCACGAGCCCGAGGATGTCGTCGAGCAGCCGGTTGACGTCACACGGTTGCCGATCCGGCGCCGGCAGCCGTACGACGTCGGCAAAGCGGTCCACGAACGAGCGCAGATTGTCGAGCCGCCCGCTGGCGATGTCCACGGCCCGATCGAGACGCTGGCGACGCTCGGGTTCGCGCTCTCCTTCACCGGCGCGAATCGTTCCCAGCAGGGAGTTGACCGCCCCGACCGAGTTGTTGACCTCGTGCGACATCATCCGGATCAGCTTGCCGTAGGCGGCCTTCTCCGACTCTCGCAGCTCCTCGGTCAGCTCCTCGAACAGAAAGAAGCCGCGCTCGAACCCTTGATCGCGGAAGGCACCGCGAGCGACCTTCACGCGTCGTCCGCCGTCCACCGTCACCACCCGCGAGCCGCCGACCGGCAGCGCGGCCAGAACCCCGCCGAGCACTCCGCCGAGCTCGGATGGCGCTCGCCCGATTAGATCGGCGCTCGGGCGCCCCACCAACCGCTCAGCGCTCGGATTGACGTGAGCCACGCGCTCATCCAGCCCGGTGATCACGACGCCCGCCGGCGAGGCGGCCACCAGGCGATCCAGGAACTCATGCTGCTCCCTCACCTTGAGACGCTCTTCGCGCAGCTGGTCGACCATGCCGTTGTAGACCTCGATCAGCCGATCCATCTCGGGCTGCCCGATGGGATGGAAGTGGCTGGTGAAATCGCGCTCGCTCATCAGCTCGGCGCCCGTACCGATGAGCTCCAGCGGCACGAAGAACACCTTCATCAACTTGATCGACAGGAAGATCGAGAGCGCGAAGATCCCCTCGATCACGAACAGCCAGGCGCGTTCCTCCCAGAGCACGCGCAGCGCCACTGTCCCGAAGAGGATATGAATCAGGACGACGTAGAGGATGACCTTGGTGCGCAGCTTCACGGCGACTCGTCGGCTCGAATCGGCAGCCCGAACTTCTCGCAGCGCCGGTAGAGCGCGGCCCGGCTCAGGCCGAGCGCCTTGGCCGCCCGCGAGACGTTGCCGCCGAAGTTCTCCAGCGTCTTGCGAATCATCGCCCGCTCGATCTCCTCGAGCGTCATCGCTCCCGCTGCTGGCAGCGACATCGCCGACCGCTCTCCGGTGTGCGCCGGGTTCGGCTCGACCAGATCCTCGACGTCGAGGATCCCGCTGGCCGCGTTGGGCCCGACCAGCACCGCCCGCTCGATCACCTGGCGCAGCTGCCGGATGTTGCCGGGCCAGGGCCGATCCGCGAGCCAGGCGAGGGCACCCTCGGTCAGGGTCAGCCGCTCCCGGCCGTAGAGCTCGGCACAACGCTCGACGAAGTGCTGAGCCAGGAGCGGAACGTCGTCCGGCCGGGCACGCAGCGGGGGCAGCTCGATCGAGATCAGGTTCAGCCGGTAGAGGAGATCCTCGCGAAAGCTGCCCTCGGTGACCATCCGGCCGAGGTCACGGTTGGTGGCGGCAATCACCCGCACATCGGCACGCTCGGGACTGCTCGACCCGAGTACCTCGAAGCTGTGGTCCTGCAGTACGCGCAGTAGCTTCACCTGAGCGTTGCGGTCGACCTCGCCGATCTCGTCGAGGAAGATGCTCCCGCCGCCGGCCACCGCAAACCGTCCCTGCCGAGCTCGGTTGGCATCCGTGAAGGCACCGCGCACGTGACCGAACATCTCGCTCTCGAACAGCGTCGACGAGATGCCGCCCAGGTTGACCTTGACGAAGGGCCCGTCGCGCCGCTTGCTGTTGCGGTGCACCGCCTCGGCGAGCAACTCCTTGCCGGTGCCGCTCTCGCCGGTGATCAGCACCGAAGCATCGGTCGGCGCGACCCGGCTGACGAGATCCAGGATCTCCGTCAGCTTCGGGTCACGGCCGACAATGGCATCGAAGTCGAACACCTCGTCCAGCGCTTCCCGGCTGGCGACCTCACGCCGCTCGCGCGAGGCTGCGAGGTCGAGCGCCGTCTCCACGGTGCGCAGGATCTGATCGTTGTTCCATGGCTTGGTCACGAAGTCGGCGGCTCCCGCCTTCATGCCGCTCACCGCGAGCTCGATCGACCCCCACGCGGTCATCAGGACAACCGGCAGCTCGGGGGTCTCCTGCCGTATCCGTTGAAGCAGCTCGAGGCCCTCTTCGCCGGTCGTGTCGCGCGAGAAGTTCATGTCCTGGATCACCAGCCGCACCGGCCGCTGGTCGAGCACCCGCAGCGCTTCGGCCGGTGTCGCCGCCTCCGCGGACTCATAGCCCTCACCTCCCAGCAGCAGCGCCAGGGATGCGGTGACCGACGGATCGTCGTCGACGATCAGGATCATGGCGGAAGTCTACGCGCTACTCGTCGCGCAGCGCCTCGGCCGGCTCGATTCGGGTTGCCAGATAGCTCGGGTAGAGCGCCGAGAG
>JAJCXP010000019.1 GCA_029263375.1 Acidobacteriota bacterium
GTACCTGGCGATCCTCGAACAGGCGCGAGGTCTGATAGATGCCGGCGACAATGCCGCCGCCGCGAAGCTCTTCGCTCAGGCGGAGCAGCTCTCGCCCGACACCCAGAGAATCCGGTCGCTGCGCGAACAGGCCCGTCGGCAGGCCGAGATCGAGGTCGCTCGGGAGATCGCGGTCGAGGTCGCCGGGCTGGTCGGCATCGCCGAGGCCGACTTCGAGCACGGTGAGCTCGCCGACGCCGCGGATGCGGTGCAGCGGGCCCTCGATATGGATCCCGAGCACGCGCAGGCGCTGACCTTGTCGGTAGCCATCGATGAGGCGAAACGAGAGGCCAGGCAGCGTGCGCGCCGAATCCAGCCCGTGGCAGCGGTGCCAGCGCCAGTGGCGGCACCGGTGCCGGCGCCGGTCAGGGAACCGATGCGGGTCGAGCAGCCAATCCGGCCCCCCGCCGCCGTGCCGGCGCCGACTCACTCCGAGCTCAAGGTCGACTTCTACAGCGAAGTGCCGCGGGGAGTGATCACCGTGTACCAAGCGGAGTCGCAGGTGCTGCGCAACTCCTTTCGCTTCCTCGAAAAGAAGGGCTTCCTGCGCAGCAAGGGCGTGAGCGGCGGATTCGACGAGCAGATCAGAGTGCCGGCCGGACCCACGGACATCAGGATCTATCTGTCGTTGCCGGGGCGCGAGACGCAGGTCCATCGGCTCTCGGGCATCCTGCCGCCGGGCGCCATCCGAGGGCTCCAGATTCGAGTCGATGGCGAGGGTCGGCTCTCGGTCGAGCTGCACTGACCGACCGCCCACGGACCGCCCCGCGCGGGCCGCTCCGGCCGATTTGAGCGGGCGGTCCGCGTGCTAGCATCACCCGCTCCGATGGAGCCCAAGTACACTCCGCGCCGCGCTGAGCTTCTGGGCGCGACTCTGAGGCGTTTCGCGCGCCGCGGAGCGCGCGGACATATCTCCAACCTCCTGGCCAAGACGCGGCCCGGGGACGTGGCGATCCAGCTGCGAGGCCTGACGCCCTCCGAGCAGTCGCGGGTCTTCGGCATCCTGGTCGAGGACTTTCCGGCCAGTGCCGGCTCGGTGCTGACCGAGCTCGAGCCGGACCTCCGGCTCGCGATCCTCGAGCAGACAGAGACCGAGGCGATCGCGGCGTTGCTCGGCCACATGCCGGTCGACGACGCCGTGGCGGTGGTCGACGACCTACCGAGCGAGCTCCAGGAGCAGGTCATGGCGCTCGTCGACCTCGGGGAGCTCGCCGAGGTCCAGGAGCACCTGGCCTACGAGGACGAGACCGCCGGTCGCATCATGGACTCCGACTTCGTCGCTCTGCACGAAGACGAGACCGTCGGCGATGCGGTGGCCACGATCCGCGAACAGGCGGCCGGCACCGAGAATCTGCTCTACCTCTATATTGTCGATGACGACCGTCACCTGGCCGGAGTCGCCTCGCTGCGCCAGCTCCTGCTCTCGACACCGGAGAAGAAGCTCAAGGAGATCGCCACCCAGGGCGTGGTCAAGGTCCACACCGACACCGACCAGGAGGAGGTCGCGCAACTCGCCGCGCGCTACGACCTGCTGGCGATCCCGGTGACCGACAGCAGCAACCATCTCCTCGGCATCGTCACGGTGGACGACATCATCGATGTGTTCAAAGAGGAGGCCACCGAAGACTTCTTCAAGATGGTCGGTACCAGCGACGACGAGCTCGTCTATCAGGATCGCTCGTTCAAGGTCGCGGGCTTTCGGCTGCCCTGGCTGCTGATCAACCTGTTCGGCCTCGGCGTGGCCGGCATCCTGGTCGAACGCTTCCAGGTCAGCTTGCGCGAGGCGTTGTTCCTGCTGACCTTCGTTCCGGTGGTCATGGGAATGGGCGGCAACCTCGGCAGCCAGACGTCGACCATCGCCATTCGCGGTCTTGCCACGGGGCGCATCTCCGTCGGCCAACGGCGACAGTTTCTCTGGCAGCAAGTGAAGGTGGGGGCCATTCTGGGAGTGGCGTGCGCGCTCCTGGCGGCGGCCGCGGCGGTCGGCCTCGAGAGCGTATTCGATATCTCCGGCCCCGACATGACCGTCTCCCTGCCGCACTACGGGCTGGTGGTCGGAGTGTCCCTCTTCTTCGCCATCCTCCTGGCATCGATGAACGGCGCCGTGGTGCCCCTGTTCTTCGACCGTATCGGCATCGATCCGGCGGTGGCGGCCGGCCCACTGGTGACGACGACCATGGACATCTCCGGCATCCTGATCTACTTCGGGCTGGCCTCGCTGCTCATCGAGGGTCTGACTCCCTGATATCGACACGCCGCCTGTCGATCTGACAAGCTGACCGAGGTATCGAGTTGCGATCATGACTCTGCACACCGCCGAGGCTTTGCTGCTCGACGTTTTCGACCTCCACGATCAGGACCTCATCGTGACGCTCTTGACCCGCGAGCGCGGCAAGGTGAGGGGGGTTGCGCGGGCCGCGAGGCGTAAATACAGTCGCTTCGCGGGTCAGCTTCAGCCGCTCGCCAAGGTGCGGGTGGTCTGGTTCGAGAAGTCCGGGAGCGACCTCGTTCGTCTGTCCTCGGTCGAACTGATCCGCACTGCGGACGCCCTGGTTCGGGGGCTCGAGGGGATCCTTTTGGCCGGTTATCTTGCTGAGCACATGCTCGAATTCGCCCAGGAAAATGAGGAGAGCGATCACCTCTTCCGCCTCCTCGACTCCACCACGGAGGCGCTGCTCGCCGGGGTCGACCTGGACCTCGCGACGCGCTACTTCGAGGCCTGGGTGCTCCGCCTCGCCGGTATCTTTCCGTCGCCCCTCCAGTGTCCGGAGTGCGGCAACGAACTGGCTGAAGCGGCCTGGATGCCGGCTGGTGCCGAGGGCCTGATCTGCATGAGCTGCGGCGAGTCAGCGGTGGGAGCCACCCGGGTGAGCGCGGGAGCGGTCGACTTCCTGCGCCGCATCGGGGTGACCAGTCTGCGGCGGCTCGCCGCCGGCGGCGGGGCGCCTGCCGACACCCTGAGCGAGGTCGCCGACATCAACGCCCGAGTCCGGCGCACGTTCCTTCAGCGGGAGCTCAAGAGCCACCGGGTCATGTACGACACCCTGGCGCGGGTAGAGGGAGCCTGAATGGAGCAGCTGAGCCTACAGGGCCTGATTCTCGAGCTGTCGCGATTCTGGGCGGATCAGGGGTGCGTGATCCAGCAACCCTACGACCTCGAGGTGGGCGCGGGAACCATGCACCCCGATACGTTCCTGCGCGTCCTCGGCCCGGAGCCGTGGCGGGTCGGATATGTCCAGCCGTCTCGTCGGCCGGCCGATGCGCGCTACGGGGAGAACCCGTTCAGACTCGGCAAGCACTATCAGTTTCAGGTGGTGCTCATGCCCTCGCCCGCGGACGTCCAGCCGCTCTACGTGCGCAGTCTCGAGGCGATGGGAATCAATTTGGCCGAGCACGATCTGCGCTTTGAGGAGGACAACTGGGAAGCGCCGACTCTCGGCGCCTGGGGACTCGGCTGGCAGGTCATGCTGGACGGCATGGAGATCACCCAGTTCACCTATTTCCAGCAGGCCGGCGGGCTCGACCTCGCGCCGATCAGCGCTGAGATCACCTATGGTCTGGAGCGGCTGGCGATGTTTCTGGGCCGCTCGCAGAGCGTGTATGACGTCGAATGGGTGGCGGGTGGCCCGTCGTACGGCGCGGTGCGCCACCAGGACGAGGTCGAGTTCTCCAAGTACTATTTCGAGACCGCGAACGTCGACTTCCTGCGATCGCAGTTCGACGGTTGTGAGGCTGAGTCGCAGGCCAGCCTCGAGGCCGGCCTGGTGCTGCCCGCCTACGAGTACGCGCTCCGCTGCTCACAGCTGTTCAACGTGCTCGACGCGCGGGGCGCCGTTTCGGTGACCGATCGGGTAGCGGTCATCAAGCGCATCCGAAACCTGGCGGTGGCGTGCGCAGCCGAGTACGTGGCCAGTCGTGAGCGGCTCGGCTATCCACTCTTGGGCGCCTGGCAGGAGGGCACCGATGGCTGAGCTCTTTCTCGAGGTGCGCTGCGAGGAGATTCCGGCGGGCATGCTGCAGGCTGGCACGCGGGAGTTGGCGACACGTCTGTTCGAAGAGTTGATGTCGCGCCAACTACCGGCGCGCACCGTCGAGACCGCGTTCACCCCGCGACGATTGATCGTCACGCTCGACGGTCTGGCCGATCAGGAGCCGGATCGCGAGGAGGAGGTTGTCGGGCCGCCGGTCTCTGCCGCCTTCGACGACCAGGGCGAGCCAACTCGGGCCGCCACCGGCTTCGCCCGCCGCTGTGGCGTCGAGGTCGAGGAGCTGACGCGCGTGCAGACCGAGAAGGGGGAGTACCTGAGCGCCGTGCAGCGCACCGAGGGACGGCCGACGATCGAGCTCCTAGCTGAGCTGGTGCCGCAGATCCTGGCGAGCCTGAGCTGGCCGAAGGTCATGCGCTGGGGTGCCGGCGAAGGCCCGTGGGTGCGGCCGGTGCACGGCATCGTGGCCCTGTTCGGCGGCCAGGTGATCGACTTCGAGCTGTTCGGTGTGACGGCGGGTAACGAGACCAGCGCTCATCCGTGGCTGTCCGATGGGACGTTCGCGGTCGAGAGCGCGGCCGACCACGGGCGCAAGCTGGCTCGGCGGCGAATCGTGGTCAAGGTCGAGAATCGAAGAAAGAAGATCCAGGACGAGATGGCTCGCCTGGCAGCCGCCGTCGGTGGCCGCCCGGTCGAGGACGAGGCGCTGCTCGAGAAGCTCGCCTGCATCTGTGAAGTACCGGGCGTGGTCGAGGGCAGTTTCGATCCGGCGTTCCTCGAGCTGCCGCGAGAGGTGCTGGTGACCAGCCTGAGAGATCACCAGAGCGCGTTCGGGGTCGAGTCCGATGCCGGTCTCTTGCCCAGGTTTCTGACGGTCATGGACCGAGCCGATGATCCGGCCGGACGCATCCAGGCGGGCAACGAGTGGGTGGTAGCGGCGCGCCTCGAGGACGCGCGGTTCTTCTATCAGGAGGATCGCAAGAAGCCCTTGTCCGAGCGCTCGGCCGAGCTCGAGCATCTCAGCTTTCACGCGCGGCTGGGGAGCTACGCCGACAAGACCGAACGGCTGGTGCAGCTCGGCGAGGTGATCTGCGAGAGTCTGGGTCGGGCCGACCTCGCCGACGAGGTGAAGAGCGCCGCGCGCCTGCTCAAGATCGATCTGGTGACCGAGATGGTCAAGGAGTTCACCTCGCTCCAGGGGGTGATGGGAGGGGTTTACGCGCGCGAGGACGGCGCTTCCGACGAGGTCTGGCAGGCGATCTACGACCAGTATCTACCGGCGTCGACGGGCGACGCGATTCCGAGCGGTCCGGTCGGGCAGATCGTCGGCCTGGCCGACCGAATCGACACCCTGGTGGGCATCTTCGGAATCGGTCTGAAACCCACCAGCAGCAAGGATCCGTTCGGGCTGCGGCGCGCGGCGCAGGGGGTCGTGCGGATCGCGCTCGAGGGCGACCTGGCGATGGACCTGGACCTGATTGCCGCCAAGGCGTTCCAGCTCTATGGCGACCGGGTGACCGTCCGGGGCAAGGAGATCCTCGAGGCGTGGCGGCCGTTCCTGTTCGACCGGGTGCGCTACCTGCTCGGGCTCGAGGGCTACGCCTACGACGAGATCGAGGCGGCGCTGGCGGTAGGGGGCACCAACCTGCCCGACGTCAAGGCGCGAGTGGATGCCATTCACACGGTGCGGGATGCGCCGGGCTTCCTGCCCGTGGTCCTGGCGGCGAAGCGCATTTCGAACATCGTCAAGGACGCGGCCGAGCAGAGCTTTCGCGAGGACCTGCTGGTCGAGAGCGCCGAGCGCGATCTCTACGCGGCGTTCAGATCGCTGCGCGAGGAAACGGAAGCTGCCGAGGCGCAAGGGGACTTCGTCTCCTGCCTGCGCCAGATCGCAGGATTCGCGGACGGCCTCGACCGTTTCTTCGTCGAGGTGCTGGTGATGGACGAGAACGTCGAGTTGAGAAACAACCGGCTGGCACTGCTGCAGTCGATTCAGCGGGTGCTCTCGCGAACCGCGGAGCTGACCCGAATCGTGGTGGACAGATCGGAGCACCGAGATGACTGACAAGAGCATCTACGCCTTTGGCGGCGGCGGCGCGGAGGGACGGGGCGATCAGAAGGAGTTGCTGGGGGGCAAGGGCGCAGGCCTGGCCGAGATGAGCAGTCTCGGAATCCCGGTGCCGCCCGGCTTCACGATCACGACCGAGGTGTGCAAGTACTACCACCGCAACGGACAGAGCTATCCGGAGGGCCATGACGAGGAGTTCCGTGGCCACCTGAAGCGCCTGGAAGGCCTCCAGAGCAAGCGCTTCGGCGACCCGGCCGATCCGCTGCTGCTCTCGGTGCGCTCGGGCGGTCCGGTGTCGATGCCCGGGATGATGGACACGATTCTCAACCTGGGTCTCAACAGCGAGATCGTCGAGGGGATGATCGCCGCGGGCCGAGACGCCCGGTTCGTGCGCGACTGCTACCGCCGGCTGGTCCAGATGTACGGCGACGTCGTGCTCGAAGTGCCGTTCGACGACTTCGAGCGGATTCTCGGGGCCGCGCGCGAGAGACACGGTGTCGAACTGGATTCGGAGCTCTCGGCAGATGCGCTGGCCGAGGTCACGGCCGACTATCTGGCCCTGTGCGAGGAGCGCGGCAAGCCCTTTCCGGCGGCGCCCCTAGAGCAGCTCCGGGGAGCGGTGGACGCGGTGTTCGAGAGCTGGGAGAACAAGCGAGCGCGCAGCTATCGCCGACTGCACGGCTTGAGCGAGGACTCGGGAACCGCGGTCAACGTTCAGGCGATGGTGTTCGGCAACAACGGCAGCGACTGCGCGACCGGAGTCGCGTTCACCCGCGACCCGTCGAGCGGTGAGCGGGTGGTCTACGGCGAGTATCTGACCAACGCTCAGGGCGAAGACGTGGTGGCGGGGATCCGGACGCCGGTGTCGATCACGGCGAGCGACGGCCACGGCGGGCTGGGAGCGGAGTTCCCCCAGGCCCACGCCGATCTGGTGGCGGTGTGCGCCAAGCTCGAAGAGCATCGGCGCGAGATGCAGGACGTCGAGTTCACCATCGAGGCGAGCAAGCTCTACATGTTGCAGACGCGCGACGGCAAGCGCACCGGTCTGGCCGCGGCCCGGATCGCGGTCGAGATGGTCGACGAAGGACGGATCTCGATGCATGAGGCGCTGCTGCGGGTCAGCGGTGAACAGTTGGCGCAGCTGCTCGCTCCTGTATTCAAGCCCGAGGACAAGCAGAGCCGAATCGCCGATGGCGCTCTGCTGGGGCGTGGGTTGGCGGCGGGTCCCGGCGCGGCATCCGGCCGGATCGCACTGACCGCGGACCGGGCCGCCGAGATGGCCAGGAGCGGGCCGGTGATCCTGGTGCGCGACGAAACCTCCCCGGAGGACATCGTCGGCATGCACGCGTCGACTGGAATCTTGACCTCGCGCGGCGGCATGACGTCGCACGCCGCCATCGTTGCGCGCGGCATGGGCAAGCCGTGCATCGTCGGTGCCGGATCGCTCACGGTGGACGAGCACGCCGGCGAGCTGAGGGTCGACAACCGGACCTTCCGCGAAGGCGACGAGCTGTCGATCGACGGCACCAGTGGGGAAGTTCTGGCCGGCGCGTTGAAGCCCCATCCGTCGGAGGTCCTGCAGGCCGTCGTCGAGGGCCGCCCGATCGAGTCCCACACGGTGCGAGCGTTTCATCAGCTGATGACCTGGGCTGACGAGACCCGGCGCATGCGGGTGCGCGCCAACGCCGACACGCCGGAGGATGCGCGGGTAGCCCGGTTGCTCGGAGCCCAGGGGATCGGCCTCTGTCGGACTGAGCACATGTTCTTCGAAGATGATCGGATCTCCTGGGTGCGGCAGGTGATCCTGACCGACAGCGACGAGACCCGAGACCACGCCCTGGCCCAGCTGCTACCGGAGCAGCAGAGCGACTTCGAGGGCATCTTCGAGACCATGGCGGGTCTGCCGGTGACGGTGCGTCTGCTCGATCCACCGCTGCACGAGTTTTTGCCCAAGGAGCCCAAGGCGCTGGCCGAGCTGGCCCGGGAGATGGGGATCGACGCCACCGCTGTCGCGGACCGGGCGGAAGCGCTGGCGGAGTTCAACCCGATGCTCGGCCATCGCGGTTGCCGACTCGGCCTGACGACGCCGGAGATCTACGACATGCAGGTCGAGGCCATCACCCGCGCTGCGTGCGGCCTGGCAGCCCGGGGGATCGACGCCCGACCCGAGATCATGGTGCCACTGATCGGCACGGTCCAAGAGATGGTCCGTTTGCGTGAGCGCTCGGAGACCGTCGTCGCGCGCGTCAAGAGCGAGCTCGGCTCGGATCTCGCGATCCCGATCGGCACGATGATCGAGATCCCCCGGGCCGCCCTGGTCGCGGACAAGATCGCCGAGCACGCCGATTTCTTCTCCTTCGGCACCAACGACCTGACCCAGATGGCGTTCGGGTACTCGCGCGACGATGCCGGCAGGTTCCTGCCCCAGTACGTGGAGACCGGAATTCTGCCGGCCGATCCGTTCGAGAAGCTGGACATCGAAGGCGTCGGCCAGTTGGTGCGGATGGCGTGCGAGCGCGGGCGCGCGACCCGGCGCGATCTCAAGATCGGCATCTGCGGCGAGCACGGCGGTGAGCCGAGCTCGATCACGTTCTTCGAGAGCTGTGGCCTCGACTACGTCTCCTGTTCTCCCTATCGGGTGCCGGTGGCACGGCTCGCGGCGGCACGCGCGACGCTCGCTGCCGACTGAGCTGGCGTCGACGCTCAGACGCTCGGTATAGGATCGGTCGCCGGCTGATCGTCGCTTTCGACGGGTCAGTCACGAGGGAGATCAGCGTGGACCGAGTCGTCAGCGCAATTCTGGGAGGTGGGCAGGGGGCGCGCTTGTTCCCATTGACCCGAGACCGGGCCAAGCCCGCCGTGCCGCTTGCCGGCAAGTTCCGGCTGATCGACATTCCGATCAGCAACAGCCTGCGGGCAAACATCGATCGGATCTACGTGCTGACGCAGTTCAACAGCGCGAGCCTGCACCGGCACATCGCGCAGACCTACCGGTTCGACGTCTTCAGCAGCGGTTTCGTGAACATCCTGGCGGCGGAGCAGAGCGTCACCAACCGCGACTGGTACCAGGGCACTGCCGACGCGGTGCGCAAGAACCTCGAGCGGCTGACGCACACTGATCCGACCGACATTCTGATCCTGTCGGGTGATCAGCTCTATTTCATGGACCTGGCCGAGTTCGTCAAGCTGCATCGCGAGAAGGAAGCGGATCTCACGATCGCCGTAACCCCGGTGCCGCGCGAAGTGGCCTCCGGGCTCGGCATCATGCGGGTCGATAGCGACGGTCGGATCGTCGAGTTCGTCGAGAAGCCCCAGGAGTCTGAGCTGCTCGACCGGCTGACGCTCGACCAGCCGACGATCGACAAGCTGGGGCTGAAGGCGAAGCCTGGGTCGCTGCTCGCGAGCATGGGCATCTACACCTTCCGATCCGGCGTCCTTCAAGAGGTCCTTGGCGGCACGACATCCCGCGATTTCGGCAAGGAGGTGATCCCGGCGGCGATCGAGAAGTATCGAGTCTTCAGCTATGCCCACTACGGCTACTGGCGCGATATCGGAACGATCGGCTCATTCCACGCCGCGAGCCTGGAGCTGACCATCCCGGTGCCGCAGGTCAACCTTTACGATCCGGACTTTCCGATCTACACCCACCCGCGGTTCCTGCCGGGGTCGAAGATCGATCGCTGCGAAGTCTTCCAGTCGATCCTCTCGGACGGCACCATCATCTCGGCCAGCCGGATCGCCAACTCGATCATCGGCGTGCGCGGCATCGTACGGGCCGGATCGGTAATCGAGCAGAGCATCATCATGGGCGCCACGGGCTTCTCCAGCGAGCTCGGCAACCCGCCCGCCGCGCCGCTCGGGATCGGTCGCGACTGCGTGCTGCGGCGCGCGATCGTCGACCTCGACGCGCGCATCGGCAACGGCTGCCGCCTGGTCAACGAAGAGGGCGTCGAGGAGGCCGACGGCGACAACTACTTCATCCGCGAGGGGATCATCGTGATTCCCAGGCGCGCTGAGCTGCAACCGGGTACGGTGATCTAATCCGTCCGAGGCGACGGTCCAACTCGCGAGGGCCGGAGCTTCAAACTCCTCCGATGTCGGCACTCAAGATCTGCCTGGTAGCGTCCGAGGTCGCGCCGTTCGCCAAGACCGGCGGGCTGGCCGATGTCGCCGCCGCGCTGCCGCGGTACCTGCATGCGGCCGGGCACGACGTGCGCGTCTTCCTGCCGCGCTACGCGAAGAGCGAGCTCGATCCGGCCGAAACCCACCCGGTCGACTTCATGAGCGACGTCCACCTGGCGATGGGCCGTCTGCAGTTCCAGTACTCGGTGGTGACCACCCGGTTGCCCGGCAGTGACCTGCGCGTCTACGCGGTCGACTGTCCGCCGCTCTACGGGCGCGCCGGCATCTATGGCGAGGAGGACGACCATCTGCGCTTCGCCTTCCTGACCCGGGCCGCGATCGAAAGCTGCCAGCGGATGGGATGGTCGCCGCACGTGTTCCACTGCAACGACTGGCACACCGCGCTGCTGCCGCTCTATCTCAAGACGGTCTATGGCTGGGACTCCATGTTCCGTGACAGCCGGACGCTCCTGACCATTCACAACATCGCCTACCAGGGCGTGTTCGCGAGGTCCGTGCTGCGTGATCTGTCGCTCGACGGCGACGCCCAGCGGTTCTACGCCAGCGACCTGGAAGCGGGGATCGTCAACTTCCTCAAGACCGGCGTGCTGCACGCCGACCTGTTGTCGACCGTCAGCCCGACCTACGCCCGCGAGATCCAGAGCGGCGAGCTCGGAATGGGCCTCCAGGGGCTGCTCGCCCAGCGCACCCGGAGCTTGATCGGGATTCTCAACGGCGTCGACTACGCGGAGTGGGACCCGGCGAGCGACCCGCGCCTGCCCGCTCACTACGGCGTCGACGATCTCGCCGGCAAGGAGGAGAACAAGAGGAGACTGCTCGCCGAGCTCGAGCTGGCGCCGGCCGATCGAGCGCCGCTCATGGGCGTGATCTCGCGACTGACAGCGCAGAAAGGCTTCGAGCTTCTCTACGAAGCGTTGCCGCGGGCGCTGGCGGAGCGCGACACCCGGTTGATCGCGCTCGGCTCGGGCGCCACCGACTACGAGGGCTTCTTCACCCAGCTGCAGACGAAGTTCCCTGGCAAGGTCTGCTACTACCGCGGCTTCAGCGAGGACCTGGCACACCGAATCGAGGCCGCGAGCGACATCTTCCTGATGCCGTCACGCTTCGAGCCGTGCGGCCTCAATCAGATGTACAGCTTGCGCTACGGCACCGTGCCGATCGTCCACAGGACCGGCGGGCTGGCCGACAGCGTCCAGCAGTGGCATTGGGAGACCCAGACCGGTACCGGCTTCCTGTTCGAGCACTTCGACCGGCAGGGCCTAGCCTGGGCGCTCGAGAGCGCCCTCGCTACCTACGAGAATCCCGAGGCATGGGCGAAGCTGGTACGCAACGGCATGACCCAGGACTTCTCGTGGGAGAAGCAGGGGGCGCAGTACGTCGAGGTGTATCGGCGGTTGAGCGGAGTCGGCTGACGGGAGTCAGGCGAACTCGTTCAAATACTTCGGCAGCATCTCGCGCCAGGTCGGCCAGTCGTGGTCGTAGTCGGTGCCCCACGGGTCGACCCGGTTCGGGATGCCCTTGGCGCCCAGCACCTCGGCCATGCGCCACGAGTGGCTCGGATCTTCCCACTGGCCTTCGCCGGTCGGCATCAGAATGAATCGGGCGCGCAGCATCGCCAGGTGTTCGCTCTCGCCGAGGTTGGGGAGAAAGTGGATCGGTGACGAGAAGTAGAACTCCTCGCTCCAGGCGCCCTTGAGCCAGTTCTGCATGTCGTAGGTGCCGCTCATGCAGATCGCCTTGCCGAAGACGTTAGGGTGGCGGCAGATCGAGGCCAGGGCGTTGAACGCGCCGATCGAGGCGCCGGCGGTGATGATAGGCATCGCCTCGCCGCCGCAGTCGGTGCGGATTGCCGGCACCAGCTCACGGTAGATGAAGCCATCGAAGCGGTTCTGGACCCAGGCGCAGTGCAGCGGCGGCTGACCCGAGCTCCAGGCCCTGCCGGCGACGCTGTCGCAGGAGAACACCTTGATCCGACCCGCTTCGATCAGCGGGCGCAGCACGTGGATCATCTGGAAGCGCTCGCACTCTTCGGCGTCGCCACCGGCAGTCGGGAAGAGCAGCACCGGCGTGCCGAAGTGCCCCCAACGCACCACCATCACCTCGGTCTGGACGCGCGGCGAGTACCACCGCGAAACCTTCTTCTCGATCTCGGGCATGGTTCTCTATCAGAACTCTTTGCCGATGCGGTCGGCTTCGGTCCGCCGCCAGAACTGGATCAGGCCCCAGAAGTGTTCGGTGAACTCGTCGTGCTCGTGCTTCGGGAAGAGCGCCTCGACCTTGAGGCGCACGGCCTGACGCGCTCTGTCGGTGCCAAAGAACTCCCAGGCAACTTCGTCGAGGTGCGGGATGTAGCGCTCGCAGAACTCCTGGAACTGCTCGATGTCGAGCCGCTCGCTGGCGATCTCGCCGTAGCGGCGCAGCTTTTCGCGCGGCGACAGATCCTCGGCCGCGATCGCGTAGTACGGATCCCAGTCGAGGTTCCGGTGCACCATCGGCCGATCGGTGACGGCGCAGAAGATCGACCAGCGCGCCATGGCGGTCACCAGCCATGGGAAGTGGTAGTGGAGCGAGGTGACCTGTGAGTCGGGGCAGGCGTTCGCAAAGTCGATCGGGTGGAACACGCCGTCTTGGCGCAAGGCTTCGCAGGAGTTGAAGTCCCAGCCGAAGAAAGTGTTGATGGTCAGGGTCATGTCCCTGAGCTCGGCTGCTTCCTCGGCCTCGAGGAAGTTGAACTCGATCTCGTAGCGCTTGTGTAGAGCCGCGTCCGGGTTGTACTTGATCGGGCGAACCTGCGGTCCGACCGCCAGGCAGCGCACGAAAAGATCGAAGGGAGCGACCGCTTTCTGCAGATGCATCAGCTTGCCGCCGCTCTGCGCGTACGCCGCTTCGAGGGTCTCCCGGTCGTCGATCTTGTTGACCCCGACCCAGGCGCCGCCGTCGTGCGGCTTCATGAACGAGGGGTAGCCGAGCTGCTCGCCTACGTCGCCGAGGTCGAACGGCTGTGCGTAGCGCTCGAGGGTCGGCTTCAGGTCCGCGTGGGGATTCGGGTACTCGCGCGGTGGGATCAACCAGGTATCGGGTACCGGCAGGCCGAGGGCCATCATCGCGCAGTAGGTGGTGTGCTTTTCCATCGACACCAGCGACCACGGGTTGTTCAGGATGTAGAGATCGTCCATCAGGATCGACTTCTTGAGCCACTCCCGACTCATCGGGTACCAGTGGGTGATCCGATCCAGGACGACGTCGTAGGGACACGGCTGCCGGAGGTCGAACGGCTCGATCGACACGCGGTCGACCGCCAGCGAAACGTCGTTGCCCTGGTATGGCTCCTTGAGCTTGAGGCGGCTCAGGATCTCTTCGTAGCAGATCGGCCAGCACAGGTCGGCGCCCAGGGAGAGGCCGATGCGGCGTGTAATTTCAGACATTCTTCTCAGTCCACCAAACGGTTGCGGGGCAGGAGTATAGCGTTACTCATAGACCATCCACAGCGGTCCGGGGAAGAGCCACGAAAGCCCCTCCCGCAGGCGATCGCGCCAGTTCTCCCAATTGTGGCCGTCGCGCGACTCGACGTAGCGGACGTCCATTCCGGTCGCCTGGAGCAGGGGTAGCAAGGAGCGATTCTCGTAGATCAACGACTCGTAGGTGCCACAGCCGAGAAACAGCTTCTCGGTGGGAGTCCCCGGCTGGTCGCGAAACGCGTTCATGAACCGCACAACCGGGTCGAACGCCGGGCCGCGGTTGTGGTTCTCGCCGATGTCGGTGAAGGCGAAGGACCCCGACAGCAGGAGCAGTCGGCCAAAGACCCCGGGGTATCGCCAGGCGGTCGAGAGCGACGCCACCGCGCCGAAGCTGGCGCCGAGCAGTCCGACCGCCGACGGGCTCGGATCGATCGGCAGCTTGGCGCGGATCGTCGGCAGCACCTCCTTGGCGATGAACTCGGC